>JBFPJN010000001.1:0-328435 GCA_040839025.1 Alphaproteobacteria bacterium LSUCC0719 | reverse complement strand
TGAACATCGTGACGATTTCGGTCGTTTCTATGCCTATTACGAAGCTGATGAATTGACGGATCTTGTCACGGCGGCGGGTCTGGCACCTGTCGCCCTCGACCGGGACAGAACAGCCGGCATGTCAGGCAAAATGGAAATCTGCCTGCATATCACGTCGCGCAAGGAAGCTGCCTGACCCCTTACGCCTCAACCCGGAAATGCAGCTCGGTCGGCGCACAGTCACGCCCATTGACGGGCGTCACATCCTGCGGACAGGCCGACATCACCGCAATAATGTCCATTTCGGCGCGCATCACCACGCTGTTTCCAGCCATCGACACTGGTGGCAGCCAGGAAATGGTGCCGTCGCCAGAAATCGGGATATTCATCCACAGGTTGAACGGGTCGGGTATGTGTGGCGGCGTCTGCCCAATGGCGGCCAGCGCCATTCGCAGATTATCAGCGCAATTGTCGTGATATTCAACACAGCCAAGGCGCTGGTAGCGTGGCCAGTCACAACAGGCAATGACCGTGTCGTGCAGGCCGGGCGAGTCATCATGGACCAGGGTCACCACGGGCCTTCGCCGATTGCTGACAAGCGTGTCACCAACCGCTGGCATCACGCTTTCAAGCTCCGTATGACAATGCGCCATCGACAGACATTCATGAAGATTTGCAGAACTGAAGGCCCAGAAATCGCATACCTGCGTGCCATGCGTGTTGATGACATGCAATGACTGACCCGCCGCCACACGCACCGCCATGCCGCATCGTGGCGGCACCCTGTATACTGTGCCGGGCACCGGCACACCATCCGGTGACAGGGCACTGTCCAGCGTCGCATTGCTGCCATCAGCCTGATCCGGGGTGTAATGCATGGTCTGCGGCTCCCATCTGGCCGTTAGATGATGGATTTCAGCGACCGCGCGAGTTCAGCCAGCCTTCGGCACCTGTCTTGACAAAGGTTCCGGCATTCAGTTCGCGGAACGCTTCCTGCAGTTCGGCGCGGCTGTTCATTACGATCGGCCCGTGCCAGGCGACAGGTTCGCGAAGCGGCGCGCCGGACACCAGCAGAAAACGCACGCCATGCTCGCCGGACGTCACCTCGACCTCGTCACCGGAACCAAATACAACCAATGTGCGATTGCCGGACCGGTCACGGATTTTCAGCTCCTCGCCGGCAAATTCCTTTTCCACATTGACACCGAAGGGCGCCGACGCGTTGCCAAAGCTGGCGTCTCCTTCAAAGATATAGGCAAATCCCTGACGTCTTGTATCAAAGGGAAAGCGCTTTGTGGTGTTTGCCGGCATGGCGATGTCCAGATAGGACGGATCCGTGTCGATGCCGTCAACAGGACCGCGATAGCCGCGATAATCGCCGGCAATAATCCGGATATGTGTTCCGTCATCGTCAGTCAGGGAATTGACGTCGAGCGATTTGATGTCCTGATAGCGCGGCGTACACATTTTCTGGTCACGAGGCAGGTTGGCCCACAGCTGGAAGCCGTGCATCTGGCCCTGTGCATTTCCCGTCGGCATTTCCTGGTGAATGATGCCCGACCCAGCGGTCATCCACTGCACGTCACCGTCGCTCAACACCCCGCGATTGCCAAGCGAGTCCCCGTGTTCGACATTGCCCTTCAGTACATAGGTGATGGTTTCGATTCCCCGATGCGGGTGCCAGGGAAACCCCTTGAGATATTCCGCGGGATCGTCATTGCGAAAATCATCCATCATCAGGAACGGATCAAACGGATCGGTGTCCCCAAAGCCGAAAACACGGTGAAGGTGAACCCCGGCGCCTTCCATTGTCGGTGTGGCCTGGCTCTGCATCTTGATGGGACGGATCGACATGATGGGGTTCCTGTTATTTGTTACGAGTAAGGAATGTAAGGCGGAAAAATGGCAAATCAACCGTCCGGCTGCACCGAATGGTCGTATTGCGTTGAGATCAGACGCGACGGGCCGGCCGGGATATCGCACCCACAATCGCCGGACCAAACTGGAAACTGGCGACAGAACCGTCATGGCGCTAGGCTTGCAGACCGATCCCATGACAGATGACTAGCCTGATATCATGACCAGACTGCCACCAATACGAATTCTGTCGCCAACCGCCATTCTTGGATATGGATTTCCCGAGGCATCATTCGCGGCCGGGCTGGCGAAGAACCCGAATGTCATTGCCGTTGATGCCGGATCGACCGATCCGGGCCCCTATTATCTGGGTGCCGGCATATCCTTTACCACACGACCTGCGGTCAAACGCGACCTGGCGCTGATACTGACCGCCGGGCGTGAGAAGGGCATTCCCGTCCTGATCGGCAGTGCCGGCGGCGCTGGCGCGCGACCACATCTGGACTGGTGCGTTGACATCATCAACGAGATCGCTACCGAGGATGGATTGACAGGCACCCTGGCCGTTATTCCCACCGATATGGACAGCAGCAATCTTCACTCCGCACTTGCCAACGGGCTGATAGAGCCCATGCCATCAGGCACCGAGCTGACAGACGAGGCCATTGCCGCATCCACGCAGATTGTCGCGCAGATTGGCGAGGCGCCGCTGATCCGGGCACTTGCCGACGGGGCC
The DNA here is from genome assembly GCA_040839025.1 of Alphaproteobacteria bacterium LSUCC0719. Taxonomy (NCBI): domain Bacteria; kingdom Pseudomonadati; phylum Pseudomonadota; class Alphaproteobacteria; species Alphaproteobacteria bacterium LSUCC0719. Next base: position 325,863 of record JBFPJN010000001.1, on the reverse strand, counting down.
GATGTGGTGGTTGCGGGGCGATGCTATGATCCGGCCGTATTCGCGGCGGTGCCGATCATGCGCGGATATCCGGTCGGGCTCAGCCTGCATATGGGCAAGATCCTCGAATGCGCCGCCATTGCGGCGGTTCCGGGCAGCGGGTCCGACTGCATGTTCGCCACACTTGATGAAACCGGTTTCACGGTGGAAACCCTGTCAGATGAACGTATCTGCACCGTGACCTCGGTGGCGGCCCATACACTTTACGAAAAATCCGACCCCTACCGGCTGGCTGGCCCAGGGGGCATAATTGATCTCACGCAGACCTCCTTTGACCAGCTTGACGATCGGCGCGTCAGGGTCAGCGGAACGGTTTTCGAACCCTCGGCGGCACATATGGTCAAGCTTGAAGGGGCCCGCCTCACCGGCTATCGGACCGTGTCCATTGCCGGCGTGCGCGCGCCCGACTTCATAGAAGGGATCGATGAAATTCTGGACGGCGTGCAAACCAGTGTTGCAACACAATTCCCACAGATTGCCGGCGATGAAGCCACCTTGCTGTTCCGCACCTATGGCCGGGACGGGGTGATGGGGTCGCTGGAGCCAGAACGCGATCGACAGCCGCATGAGATCGGGCTGGTAATCGAGGCCGTGGCGTCAACACAGACACAGGCCGATGCCATCTGCGCCTTTGCCCGATCCACATTGCTGCATTTTGGATATGCCGGTCGCAAATCCACTGCCGGCAATCTGGCATTTCCCTATTCACCATCCGATTTCAAGGCCGGCGAGGTCTATGAATTCAGCATCTACCACCTGATGCAGATCGCCGATCCTCAGGCCGCCTTTCCAGCAGAGATGATGCCGCTTGGAGGGTGCAGATGACCCGTCTTGCCGATGTGACCAGTGTGATCAGATCGAAGAATGCCGGACCTTATGAGCTGACGCTGGACGTCATCTTCACCGAGACATTCTGGTTCGATGAAGCTGTGAGATGCGATCTCATCAATGCACCCACACTTGCCCGCCTTTACGGTGTGGATGAAGGCGATGTTCTGTCCATCATCGCCTTTGCACCCGCCAATGCAATCAAGGCCACCCTTCGGCGTCCTTTGGCATCGGGCGCTGTCGGCGAAACCGATGTCTATGGCGCGCAGCAGCACGCGCCGCTTCTGACGCTGACATTCGGCAATGAATGACGCTGTGATGATTGTCAGAATTTCTCGCGGCGGCGCAGTTTCAAGACACCGGGGAGACGTTTGACGACCGTTCCGCTGATGATGATGAGCGCCATCCCAAGCCAGGCAAGCATGTCGGGAAGCGTCCCGAAAATCAGCAACCCAAAAACAACCGCCGCAATGATTTCGAAATAGGTGAAGGGCGCGACCTTTTCGGCTGACGCCATCGACATGACGGTGATCATCAATGTCTGGCTGAGGGCCGTCAGGACAGCCAGAGAGCCAATCAGTACCATCTGGTCGGCGTTGGGCACCTGCCAGACAAGGGGCACCGAGATGGTCAATGCCGTTGCCGCAGCAAGTGCGCCCCATAGCGACACCACCACCGGATCAGACAGCACACCAAGCTTGCGATTGAACAGCATCTGCAGCGCCACCATCAAACCTGTAAACAGAATGAACATCGCAGCGGGATCAATGCCAGCCAGATCGGGGCGTACCACCAGCAAGACACCCAGAAATCCACCGGCAACACCAAACCAGGCAGATTTCGACACATGTTCATCAAGAACCCATACCGACAACGCCACCATGATGAAGGGATAGATGTAGAGAATGGAGATGGCGTTTGCGTAATCAACATGACGCACACCATACATGAAGGCCACATTGCCAGCCGCCAGCATCAGCCCGCGCGCCACCTGAACAAGGGGTCTGGCAGGCCTAAAACAGGCTGGTCCAACCCGCCAGAGCGCGATCGGCATCAGCAACAGCGCATATCCGACAAAACGAAACCAGCTGACGAGAGGCGGCGACATCGTTTCGGTCAGGATCTTCATCAGTGCGCCGCTCAATGCCGCAAGACCGAGCGCAACCACCATGATGATGATGGCCACCATGTCGGTCGGGATCCGACCAAGAATATTTCTGATGCGTGGCACGGGGGTGTTGCCAATCGGAACAGGTTTCAACATCGCGATGATGACACATGACTCAGTCTGGCAAAACTGGAAAAGGTGTCTTGTTCTTTGCCGCGCGCTGACCGAAGCTGGAACAGGACCAGCACATGATGAGAGGGAACCGTCACAATGCGTTTTGGTATTCTGGGTGATGCGAAGATTGCCCGCGAAAAGCTGTTGCCGGCCATTCGCGCCGCCGGCCATGAGGTTACACATATAGGCCGTCGCGATGCCAGTGGTGGTGCCGATCCTGTGTGGGGTGACGTTACGGTGTGCAGCTATGACGACCTGCTGGCAAACCCAGATGTCGACGCCATTTACAACCCCTTGCCGAACCATCTTCATGTGCCGATGGCGGTGCGCGCCCTTGAGGCTGGAAAGCCTGTGCTGAGTGAAAAACCACTGGCCCTGTCACTGGCCGAACTCGACACAGTCGAGGCAGCGTCGGAGCGGAGTGGTCTCTATCTCTATGACGGCTATATGGTGCGCTATCATCCACAATGGGACTGGATCCGCGGCATTGATGTCGGCCAGCGCAAACAGATCAGCGCGCATTTTTCCTACCCACCGCAACCAACCGGCAATATTCGCAATTTTGCCGAATGGGGCGGCGGACCGATCTGGGATATCGGATGCTATTGCCTGATGGCCGGAATGATGCTGTTCGATGGCACACCGGAACTTGTGGCTGTCACCAAAGAAGCCGAAGAGGCCCTTGATGTCGAAATGACAGCCACCGCCATCGTCGATTTCGGCAAGGGACAGGTACTCCACTTTACCTGTTCCAGCGGCCTGAGCCTGTGCCAGAGCGTGCAACTTGTGGGCACGGACGGCTGGGCGCGCCTGGATGTGCCCTTCAATCCACCGCCTGTCACCACGGGACGCTGGGCGCATCGCGACAAGACGCCCGGCGGCATGCTGGGACTGGGTGTCGAGATTGCCTTTGCCGAATGCGACCAGTATCAGCTGATGGTCGAGGATTTCGTCACAGCCGTGACCGAGGGCCGACAGAGTGATCTTGCCCAGTCACGCCATCTGACCCGCATCCTGGGCGCGATGGTCGCCGCCTGACAGGCCCTGCGCCACGGTCACCCGGTGGCAAACAGCTCTTTCCACCGGTGACAGGCCACCTCATGCGCGCCGTCGGCCGCTTCCAGCGTTGGCTCTTCGGTGCGACAGCGGTCGATGACATGCGGACAACGGGTGTGGAATTTGCACCCTGACGGCTGATTGGTCGGCGAAGGGATCTCGCCCTCAAGACGCTGCGCCTGTCCCCGCTCATCGGGGTTCAGCGACGGGATCGCCGAAAACAGCGCCTTGGTGTAGGGATGTTTCGGTGCCGCAAACAGCTGACGTGTCGGTGCCGTTTCGACAAGACGGCCAAGATACATCACCGCCACGTAATCACAGGTATGGGCCACAACGCTCAGATCATGGCTGATGAACATGAAGGTCAAATCCATTTCCGACTGGATCTGCTTCAAGAGGTTCAGAACATCCGCCTGGATCGATACATCAAGCGCCGCGACAGCTTCGTCCGCCACGATGAACTGAGGACGCGACACAAGCGCCCTGGCGATGGAAATACGCTGGCGCTGACCCCCGGAAAAGGCATGCGGGAAGCGGCGAAGATGTTCGAGATTCAGGCGACAGCGGGCGGCTATTTCGCGGACACGCTCATCCGTTTCCTCACGCGAGGAGGTGATTTTCATCACTTCCAGAGGTTCGGCGATAATGTCGCGAACCGTCATTCGCGGCGACAAAGCGGCATAGGGATCCTGGAAAATCAGCTGCGCCCGGCGGCGATAGTCGGCAAGGTCCTCTTTTGACATCTCTGTCAGATCATATGTGACATCGCCATCATCATAGGTTGCGCTGCCACCGGTGATCGGCACGGCATTCAGCAAAGCCCGCCCAAGCGTGGTCTTGCCCGACCCGGATTCCCCGACAAGCCCGAAGAACGATCCCCGGTTGATATGGATCGACACATTGTCCACGGCCTTCAGGATCGAATACTGGAACATCCCCTTGCCAATCTTGTAACCAACCGACAGGCCAGAGGTGGAAATCAAGACATCGTCGCTCATGATGATGCCTCCTTACCATCATGGATATGGCCGTCATGGATATGGCCGTCATGGATATGGCCGTCATAGATATGGCAGGCAACACGATGTGCCGGATCAACCCACTCTTCGAGTGGAACCGTTGCCGAACAGGCCGGCCCTACAACCTCGCTGCAACGTGTGTTGAACACGCATCCGCTAGGCCGTTCCAGTGGCGAGGGAATGTCACCCGGCACCGGGGTAAGTGGGGAGTCCAGATCGTCCAGACGTGGCAGTGCCGCCAGCAACCCCTTCGTGTAGGGGTGGCGCGGGTCCTGGATCACCTCGCGAACAGGCCCCTCTTCAATCAGCCTACCAAGATACATCACACTGACCTTGTCGGCAGTCTGGGCAACCACACCAAGATCGTGGGTGATGAAGACGATGCCCATGTTGAATTCATCGACAAGTTCCTTCATCAGATCGATCACCTGAGCCTGGATCGTCACATCGAGCGCCGTGGTCGGTTCATCGGCGATCAACAATCGCGGCTTGGTCGACAAGGCCATTGCAATCATCGCCCGCTGGCGCATGCCACCGGACAATTCAAACGCATATTGATCGACGCGGCTCGACGGGTCGGAAATGCCGACACGGTCCAGCATCTCGATGGAAATTTCGCGTGCCTGCGCCTTGCTCATCTCGGCATGAAGCTGCAATTGTTCGATCATCTGCTTGCCGATGGTGATCGACGGGGCAAAGCTGGCCATCGGTTCCTGGAAAATCATCGATATGGCACCGCCACGCACCACTTTCAGGTCGGTGGTCCGACGCAGCGACAGAACATCAATGCTGTCAGTGTCGGTATGAAGCGTGATCTTGCTTTCCGGCGAATAGATGGCATTCGACGCATTGAGATGCATCAGCGCCTTGGCGGTCACGGACTTGCCCGACCCGCTTTCGCCGACAAGGCCCATGACCTCGCCCCGCTTCAGCGAGAAGCTGACATTATCCACCGCGGTGATCAGCCCCTCGTCGGTTCGGAACTGAAGGGTCAGATTTTCAACGTCAATCAACCTGTCCATTGCCATCCCCTATTTACCGGCATCCGAATAGGGATCGGCGGCGTCACGCAACCCATCGCCGACAAAGACAAACGCCATGACGAGGGTGATGAAGAAAATCACCGGGATGAAATACCATTGGTAATTCAAAAGAACATCGGCACTTGTGACGTTCTGCAGCATAACACCGAGCGAATTCACCGGATCCTTCAGGCCCAGTCCGATAAAGCTGAGAGCTGTTTCGGACAGCACCATGTAGGGAAATGAAATCACCAGATCGACGATGATGTAGCTGGTGAAGCTTGGCAGAAGATGGCGCCTGATAATATGTCCCGACGACGCGCCGCAAAGCTGTGCCGCCAGAACATATTCCTGGTTCCGTTCCGTCAGCAGATGCGTTCGCACCCGCCGTGCCAGCGTCGGCCAGCCAATCAGGCCAAGGATCAGCGAGATGAAGAAGAATCGCATCTCGGCGGTCCATTCCTGCGGGATGAAGGCCGCGATCGCCATGAACAGCGGGATCGCCGGCACCGTTCGTACGGCATCGGTAACCATCTGCAGGACTGAATCAATCCACCCCCCGTAATATCCCGATATCCCGCCAATGATCAGTGCCAGCACAAAGGCGATGAACACGCCGATACTGCCAACCTGAAGCGAGGTCCAGATGGCGTGCAATGTCCGCGAGAAGATGTCCTTGCCACTGGCATCCGTGCCAAACAGGTGGATCCGTCCCTCGGAAATACCGAACAGATGTGTCTTGGCCGGAATGAAGCCGAGAAGCTTGTATTCCGATCCCGCAACCAGGAACTGGACATAGCGGCGCTTGTCCTCGTTGATCGTCTCGACCCAGCGGAAATTTGTCTTGATCGACCGTTCACGTTCAATCGTGTGAAGGAAGGGTCGGATTGAACAGCCATTCTTGTCACAGAACATCGGCACATTCGGCGCACCATTCAGATAGTCCTTGTTCCGCCCCGCCATCGTCGGGTCATAGGGCGACAGGAACGGCGCGAAAATACCCGACACGATCAGCACCATAAGCACCATCGCCGCTGTCATCGCGGCACGCTGCTTCTTGAAGCGGGCCCAGACCAGCTGGCGTTGCGAGGCGGTGAAATAGGCCTCGCGCGCCTTTTGATCGCGAACAGTCTGCTGATGAACGGTATCAGTTGCCATGGTCTACCTGATGATGCTCTTGCGGATACGCGGGTCGAGAATGGCCAGCAGGACGTCAGTAAAGAAATTCAACGCCACAATCGAAGCCGTCAGAAGGAAAATGATGGCACCGGCAAGCTGTTGGTCGTTCGAGCGTGCCAGTGATTCGATCAACAGCGCTCCGGCATCGGTCAGGGTCAGGATCAGCGCCACAATAGGCAGTTCGTTAAACACCCGGTTGAGATCGAAACCAAGGCTGTTGACGATCGGGCCGAGCGCGTGACGGGCCGGATAACGCCACAGAAGCTTGCGTCCGGAAACCCCGCGGGCAGCTGCCGCCGTGACATACAGCTTGCCAATTTCATCCGACATCAAGGCGCGCACCGTTTGCAGGGCAAACGCGGTTGCCGACCAGCCAAGAATGAAAATGGGAAGCCAGGCATGTTTCAGCAGATCGACGAATTTGTCGAAACTCCAGTCAGCGTCCCGATATTCCTTGGAAAACAGGCCGGTGAGCGTTTCTCCAAAATAGATCGTCGAGAACAGCATGATCATCAGCGCCAACAGGAAGTTCGGCATGGCCAGACCAAGATAGCTGACAAATTTCAGCGTGTTGTTCATCGTTGCGCTGCGGCTGGCGGCAGAAATGATGCCAACCGGAATCGCTATGGCATAGGCCAGTGTCAGCGATGCAAGACAGACGCCGAGCGACAGCCAGTATTTGGAGCCAAGAAGCTGGGCAATATCGACGCGAAGGATACAGCTGTCACCGAATTCGCCACGAAAGGCATTGCCGATCCACACCGCCCAGCGCTGAAAGAATGGTTTGTCGAGACCAAGGCGGCGGCGTTCATTCTCGATATCGTCAACCGAGATGCCGGACCCTTGGGTGTTCTTGAAGGCCAGATAACGCTCGGCACAGTCGCCGGGGACCAGCTCCATGAGCGTGAACACGACAAGCGAGACGATAACAAGCGTCATCACCGCCATGAAGGCCCGCGTCAGAACAAAATTACCAAATTGAAGCATGCAGATGCCTCATACAGAAGAAAGGTGCCGCGCGCCGGCACTGGTCGGAAGGCCATGGGCGGCAGGAACGCCGCCCATGGTAAACATTATGCAAGACATCTCAGTCTATTCGCTCAGCCACCACTGTGTCGCACGATACGGATAGGTCCGATAATACTCGTACGAGTGTGTCTGGAAGCTGGTGAAGTTCTTCAGGTTGTTGTGATGGATCATCGGTGCCGGTGCATTGACCGTGCCGATGAACAGCAGATTTTCAACCATGGCCTTCACCATGCGCTCACCAAGCTCGCGGAACTTGGCGCTGGACTGGTCAGCCGACTGGAAGGCGTTGACGTCAGCGATCAGATCCTTGACATAGGCTGGCGGCTCGACGCCCTTGGCGCCGTTGCTGTCAACCCACTCTGCCCACAGCATGCCGTTGCGAACACCGAAGTAGTTCTCAAACGGCGGGACCCACAGCTCGTTGTTGCCAAGCACAATGGCCAGTGGCTGGCTCTTCCGCCACATCACGACATCCAGCTTGTTAGACGACTGTGCCGAGCGGTATTCGTCAGGGGTCACTTCCTTGACCACCGACTGTACGCCCACATCGGCCCAGTATTGCGACACCAGTTCAACGGTCTGGCCAGCAATACCCTGAGTCGAGAAGTTCAGGTTCAGCACCAGCTTGTCGCCATTCGGCAGCTCGCGGAAGCCGTCACCATCGGTGTCCTTCAGCCCGACCTGATCAAGCAGAGCATTCGCTGCCGACTTGTCGAATTCGGTCTTGTAGGTCTGCCACTTGTCGGAGACAAACTCCGGCTTTGGCGAGAAACCGATATACTGCTGAGGTTTGCCCTGGCCGAAGAAGCCAACTTCATTCAGCTCGTCGCGGTTGATGGCAACAGACATTGCCTCACGGAAACGAACGTCACCGAAGACGGCGCGCTTGGCCTCATCCTCGTGGGTCACGTTGAAGCCAAAGACGCCAAGCGTGATTTCCGGACGAAGATCGACGGTGTAGTTGCCACCCTGCTGGCCGTCCAGCAGCGCTGGTGCCGAAGCAAGCTGAAGCGACTGGGCCTTGTAGTCCACCTCGCCATTGATGATCGACAGCAGGCGAACCTCGTTGTCGTTCTTGTACACCTCGTCCTGCTCGCTGATGTATGGCAGCTGCTGGCCGGTCGGGTCGACCTGGTGGAAGTAAGGGTTGGCCACAAGATGACGACCCTCGGTGGTGTCGACCGTGTAGATGTGGCTTTCCAGTGTCGGCAGAACCGGCTGTGGCAGGTTACCCGCGATTTCCGGACGGCTCAGGAGTGGCGACGGTGTGTCGGTCCAGTCCGAGTTGCCGTAATAGGCGCGGATGGCATCATAGCCATTCTCAAAACCGAGCGACTGCGCATATTTGTCAGCGTCGGCATTGATGTCGGGATGGAACTTGCCGAGGAAATGCTTTGGCTGGAAGCCCTGCGCATAGGATGTCGCGAAGTGTGCCAGCAGGCCAGGCTTCGGCGACGGCAGGTTGAAGACAACCGTTGTCTCGTCAGGCGTATCGACGGTCATCGTCTCACCACCGACGGTGATGTAGTCCTTCGGCTTTTCGAAGATGTTCGTGTCGAGCATCAGATTGTCATGATAAAACTTCACGTCGGCACTGGTGAATGGCGCGCCATCCGACCATTTGTGGCCCTTGCGAAGATGGAAGGTCAGCTTGGTGAAATCGTCGTTCCACTCCCAACCCTTGGCAATGTTCGGCACGATGGTCTGAAGATCATCCGAAAAACGTACAAAGTTCACATGGCGAACGGACAGGAAGTCCGATGTGCCAGCTTCGGTCGCGTTCGACAGCACGTCGAGGGTGCCGCCATACTTGCCAACGCTGTCATACGGTACGACAACAAGCGGCTCGGCCGGAATACGATCGGCAAGCGCCGGCAGGGCCGGGTTACCCTTGATCTTGGCATTCAATGCTGCACTGTCCGGGTTTCCCGAGAACGACATGGAACAACCCGCAGCGGCTTCAAATTCAGCCTTTTCGAATTGCTGGGGATAGGCACCACTGGCCACACCCTTCATGTCTGCAACGGTCACAGCCGGGCAGTTGGCATATGCGCTGACCGGCAGGGCCAACAACGCCAAAGTTGAAAGGAAATATTTTTTCATCGCCTTCTCCTGATTACTCTGAGCCTCGAAAGTGGGCTCTTCACAACAGCACCCGCAGGACCACGGTCATTTTTATGATTTGAGATTGCATAGGAACATCTAAGCCAGACTGGCAGCCCTATTCCGTATATATCGCAACCTCCCCTCCAGATGCGGCATTACAGTGCAAGCTGACCACGCTTGATGGGTGACACCTGTTCGAAGAAACCGGTGCGTCCCCGTCGCCCGAAGCCGCCAACATAAAAAATAGACTGCATTGGTTACAGAGATGTGACAAGGGGGCTATGCGTCAAATGTGTTACATTTTTGATTTAATGATCACCTCTGACAGCACCTTCAGGGGTGATCATCGTGCGGGAAAACCGGCCTTCGGCATGGCGCATGCGATGCGTCAGCAACCGTTCCAGCAGACGCAACCTGATGGCGTCAGCCCCGCTGTCCCCGGCGATATTGCGTGCCTCGCCGTCGCCTTCATGATCAAACAGAATTGGCGGAAGCCCCCCATTGAAATGGATCAGGCTATGCGATTCCGTGCGCAGGATCGCAACCCCGCACTCCTGCGATGACAGGCCAAGCTCCGTCTGGGCTGCGGTTGGCGTCACCGGATCGCCGAAATCAAGTTCGGAGACGCTGCAATCACGCCACCCCTGCGGCAGCTCACCTCTTGCCAGCGGCAACAACGAATGCCCATCCACACTGTCCGGGCTATCCTGTCCAAGCCAGTCAAGGATCGTTGGCATGACGTCAACCGATTCGGTCGGGTGGGTCACGCGGGCTGGGTCTGCACCAGGCACGCGAATCATCAAGGGAACGCGAAATGCGGCATCAAGATAGTTCATTTTCCCCCAGCATCCATGATCGCCCAGCATCTCGCCATGGTCGGACGTGACCACAATCAGCGTGTTCTCGTACTGACCCCGTGATTTCAGATGAGTAATGATCCGCCCGAAATGATGATCAAGCTCGGCCACCAACCCCATATAGACAGCCCGCAACATGGCTGTTGTCTGCGGCGATGGCGCCAGATCGGGAAAGCCGCACACCATGTCGCGCGCCTGGCGATAGGCCATCGCCTGCGCGTTGAAGGGATGTGCCGCTGCAAATGCCGCGCCGTCGCCGCCGGCAGGTGCAGGCATTGCCGCTGGATCTGCAAGGCTGTTGAAAGGTGCCGGTGCCACAAAGGGCGGATGCGGTCTGATGAAAGTGACATGCGCACACCATCCATCACCGCGTGTCGGCAGGTCTTCCAGCATCCGATCGGTCAGGAAGGCCGTATCACTGTGTTCGGCTTGATAAAGCGCAGGTGCATTGGGACTGTCACCAACCGGGATGTAGAGATCATTGCCGGCCGGAACATCATATCCGTGCGTCTCGAGATGCCCGCGCCAGGTTCGGCTGTCGTCAAACCGCAACTCAAGCGCCTCGAGAAAGCCATTCATTACCTGTTCATAGGACGTCAAAACCGGATCATCGGCGGCATAATGCCGGGGATCGGCAGCCGTATCGGTATAGCCATAGAGAACCGGCGTGATACCACCACGTCGCAACTCGGTAGCCAGGTTAGGCTTGTCCATAGCCAATGGCGTGCCATTGCGCACCGATCTGTGGTTCATTGCATATTGTCCGGTCAGCAGCGAGGCACGCGCCGGACCACACGGGCTGGTCACCGATACATGGTTGGTAAAGGCAACACTGTCATCCATGAAAGCCCGCAGATTGGGCAGCGCAACAGTGTCTCCAAGCGCGCCGGACAGACAGTCCGCCCGCATCTGGTCAAACACCACAAACAGAACATTGGGACGCGCCATAATTCAGGTCTCACGGTCATATAAAACGGCACAGATCACGTCATCGAGCATGATCAACTGCGCGACTGTATGTCCTTGGCGTCAGGTTTGGCAAGCGTGCGCATGAAGCTGCGAATAACCGGCACTTCGGCCCGCGCCGACAGATGGGCAAGCGTTTCCGGCATTGACGGGCTGACGCCCTGCAGCCTGATCCGCCGAAGTCTGATGTCATTGCCAATCTCGGCTTCGGAGACAAAGCCGATGCCAAATCCCTCGGCGACCAGGTCGCGAACGGCCTCGCGCCCCTCGGCGATGATCACGGCATCAAGCTTCACACCTGCCTGTTTTGCAGCCCGCATGACACGCGCCTGCGTTTCCGACCCCTGCTCGCGAAAAATCAACGGGAATTCGGCCAGCCTCGAAATTGGAATGCTGTCCGGGGGCGTGCTGTCTGGTGCCGCGCTGAAGGCATCCGGCCCGGCAATCGCGATAATGGGTGACAGCCCCAGCTCAACCATCGTCAGATCGCTGGCATCGGGTTGGCTGCCAAAGATGCCGACCTCGACATCATAGGCGCGCAGCGCGGCCAGAACCTCACGCGAATTGCCGTGGCTGATATCAAGCCGCACATCCGGATGCCGCTCGCGAAAGCGCCGCAACGGTCCGGTGGCATGGGCGGTGGAGTCCACCATGATCCGCAACGGCCCGCGCACGTCTCCACGGGCACCGTCCAGAAAGCTGGAAATTGCCACTTCACCTTCAAAGAAGGCACTTGTCAATTTGAACAATTCCTGTCCCCGCTCGGTCAGTTCCACGCGTCTGTTCTGGCGACGGAACAGCAGCAGGTCATAGGTCGCTTCAAGCTGGCGAACCTGCTCTGACAGCGCCGGCTGGGACAGGCCGAGCGCATCGGCAGCGCGGGAAAACCCACCGCAAAGCGCGACATGATGAAAGGCTCTGATCTGGGCGTATCGCATTGAAGAATTCCATAGGCTGAAATTATATATATATTCACAATAAAGATTATACATATATCTGGTTTCCGGCCAGTATCATCATGCTTGTTCACGGAGACACCGAAATGAAAGACGGCAATCCACGCTTTCCGGCACCCGAGCTGGGTGAACCCTATCTTCTGACACCGGGACCGCTGACGACATCCATCGAGGTGAAGCGCGCGATGCTGCGTGACTGGGGCAGCTGGGATGATGATTTTCGAGCGTTGACAGCCGATCTGCGACGCCGGTTGCTGGCCCTTCTCGGCAACGGGGCGGATGCCTATGAATGCATTCCGATGCAGGGGTCCGGAACCTTTGGCGTCGAAGCGATGCTTGGCACCTTCCTGCCGCGCGACGGCAAGGTGCTGGTGTTGTCAAACGGCGCCTATGGTGCCCGGGCCGCTGAAACGGTGCGCTATCTCGGGCGACAGGTAACCGTGATCGACAAGGGCGATTACCTGCCGCCGCGCGGTGACGAAGTGGCCGCCGCGATCGCGGCGGATCCGGCAATCACGCATGTCATGGCGATACATTGCGAGACAAGTTCGGGTATTCTGAACCCGCTTGCCGAAATTGCCGACGCAACCGCAGCCGCAGGCCGAAGGCTGTTGATCGACAGCATGTCGGCCTTTGGTGCAATTGACCTTCAGCCTGACAGGATTGCCTTTGAGGCGGTGGTGTCATCGGCGAACAAATGTATCGAAGGCGTACCGGGATTCAGCTTTGTTCTGGCGCGGCGTGACGCTCTCGAAGCCAGCAAAGGCAACGCCCATTCACTGAGCCTTGATCTCTATGCCCAGTGGGCCGCCATGGAAAAGACCGGACAGTGGCGCTATACCCCGCCAACGCATGTCGTCGCGGCCTTTATCGAGGCATTGAAGGCGCACGAGGCTGAAGGCGGCGTGGCGGCACGGGGGGAACGTTATGCGCAGAACCGCGATGTGCTTGTCGCCGGCATGCGGAAAATCGGGTTTGAAACCCTGTTAGATGCGCGCTGGCTATCACCGATCATTGTGACCTTCTTCAGCCCGGCGGACCCGGCTTTCGACTTCGCGCAATTCTATGAATTGATGAAGCGTCAAGGCTATATTATCTATCCAGGCAAACTGACACTCGTCGACAGTTTCCGCATTGGATGTATTGGCCGCATGGACGCGGCGGTGATGGAGAATGTCGCCACCGCCGCTGCCAATGCGCTGACCGAAATGGGTGTTGCCAACGCGGCACCGCCAGAAGACGCCCTGGCAGAACGCCAGAAACTGTCCGCGTGACGAGCGCGGTCGAATGAATTGTAACAAGATCAGGGGCAACCAGATCAGGGGCAACCAGATCAATTACTGTAATCACCTAATGAGCCGGTTATCGGACAGAAACACGGGAAACTAAACATGGCATTTACCACTTCAGTTGAAACCAATGGCCGACGCTACGAAGCCCCAAAGACCTGCGCTATCGTGATCTGCCTTGACGGCTGCGAGCCAGCCTATCTTGATGTTGCCACTGAACGTGGACTGATGCCGAATCTGGAACGCATCCGCTATAAGGGAACAAGCCGGATTGCCCATTCGGTCATTCCGTCCTTCACCAATCCCAACAATATGTCGATCGCCACCGGCCGACCACCAGCCGTTCATGGCATTTGCGGGAACTATCTCTTTGAGCCGGAAACCGGTGAAGAAGTGATGATGAATGACGTGCGCTTCCTGCGCGCGCCAACGATTTTTTCAGGCTATTACGCCGCTGGCGCCAGAGTGGCGCTGGTCACGGCCAAAGACAAGCTTCGCGCGCTTCTCGGAGCCGGACTGTCCTTCGATGATGATCGTGCGATCTGCTTTTCCTCCGAGCGGGCCGACCAGGCAACAAAGGCGGCCAACGGCATCGATGATGCCAGTGCCTGGCTTGGTCGGCCTGTGCCGGAGGTCTATTCCGGCGAATTGTCGGAATTTGTCTTTGCCGCCGGCGTCAAGCTGCTGACCGAATGGCAGCCTGATGTGATGTATCTGTCGACCACCGATTACATCCAGCACAAATTCGCGCCCGACGAACAGGGAGCACTGGATTTCCACGCCATGGTCGACGGCTATCTGGGGCAACTTGATGACCTTGGCGCAACCATTATCCTGACGGCAGACCACGGCATGAAGCCAAAGCATGACAAGGCCGGCGATCCTGCCGTTGTCTATGTTCAGGATTGTCTGGATGAATGGCTCGGCACAGCTGCCGCGCGGGTGATTCTGCCGATCACCGATCCGTATGTGGTTCATCACGGCGCGCTGGGATCCTTTGCCACCGCCTATCTTCCGGATGACGCGGATGCGAGAGAGATCAGCAACAGGCTTGCCGCCCTCGATGGCATCATGCTTGTGATCGACCGTGACGAGGCGGTGCGGCGCTTTGAGCTGCCTGCCGACCGGATTGGCGACATCGTGATCGTGTCGGAAGAAAACATGACCATCGGCACCTCCGAGGACCGGCACGATCTTGCCGCGCTGAAGGAACCGTTGCGCAGTCATGGCGGACTGACCGAGCAGGAAGTGCCGTTCATCGTCAATCGGAAGATCGAACTTCCATCGGCCCCGACATTGCGCAATTTCGACGCGTTCCATTATGCGGCTATTGCCGCGTCCCAATAGGGAACCCACATCAGAACAGATCTTCATCGGCACAAAACCGGCCCACAGCCAGCCAGAATCATATCGGCCGGCGATCAACAGAACGGAAACTTCACTATGTCAGAACATTCCATCCGCCGCGAAGGCATGCGCATTGGCGGCGAGACCGTCCACACCGACAAGGTTGTCGAGGTTCGCTATCCCTACACGGACGAGGTGATCGGCACGGTGCCGGCCGGCACCGCCGAACATGCCCGCAAGGCATTTTCCATCGCTGCCAACTACAAGCCGACCCTGACCCGCTATGAACGTCAGCAGATCCTGTTCCGCGCGGCGGAACTGATCCGCGAGCGGCGCGAGGAAATCGCCCATTGGCTGACGCTTGAGCTTGGCATCTGTAAACAGCATTCACTGTATGAAACGGGCCGGTCCTATGATGTGTTCACGCTGGCGGGTCAGCTGGCGATCCAGGATGATGGACAGATTTTTTCCTGTGACCTGACCCCGCATGGCAAGAGTCGGAAGATTTTCACCAAGCGTGAACCGGTACGCACCATTTCGGCAATCACCCCTTTCAACCACCCGCTGAACATGGTCGCACACAAGATCGCGCCGTCAATCGCCACCAACAACTGCATGGTCTGCAAGCCGACCGAACAGACACCGCTGACCGCGATCACCCTTGCCGACATCCTGTATGAGGCCGGGCTGCCACCAGAGATGTTCCAGATCGTGACCGGCATGCCGGCGGATATTGGCGATGAGATGATCACCAACCCGAACATCGACATCATCACCTTCACCGGCGGCGTTCCGGTCGGCAAGATGATTGCCGAAAAGGCCGGCTATCGCCGCACCGCGCTGGAACTTGGCGGCAACGACCCGCTGATCATCCTGAATGACCTGACGGGGGCTGATATCGAGAAGGCGGCCACCATTGCCGTCGCCGGGGCCACCGGCAATTCCGGCCAGCGCTGTACTGCGGTCAAACGTATTCTGGTACAGGAAAGCATTGCAGACGAACTGGTCCCGCTGATTCTTGAAAAGGCCAAGGCCATCCGTTTTGGCGACCCGATGGACCCCGATACACAGCTTGGCTGTGTGATCAACGCCGATGCGGCCGCCCTGTTCGAAGAGCGGGTCTTCGCGGCTGAAAAGCAGGGAGCGAAAATTCTCTATCACCCGGGGCGTGACGGCGCGTTGCTTCCACCGATCGTGATTGATCATGTGCCGCATGACAGTGACCTGGTGATGGAAGAGACCTTTGGACCGATTGTTCCGATCGTTCGGGTTCCGGATGACGACGCGGCGGTCATGGCCATTTCCAACAGCACTGCCTTTGGCCTGTCATCCGGTGTCTGTACGAATGACCTGATTCGGGCGACAAACTATATTGAGGGCCTGGATGTCGGCACGGTGAATATCTGGGAACAGCCTGGCTACCGGATCGAGATGTCCCCGTTCGGCGGTATCAAGGATTCCGGCAACGGGGTAAAGGAAGGCGTGCTGGAGGCGATGAAGTTCTTCACCAATGTGAAGACCTATTCCCTGCCCTGGCCAAACTAGGACAGCCGGACCGGCAGGGCCGACCTGAAACGGGTGGATGGTAGGTTTTTCCGCCACCACCGCCCGGCATGATGGCGCAGCAAGCAACCGTCGCCGCCCTTCATGGGGTGGTGGCCTATTCTATAAACACGCCCTCGACCAGCGTTGCGGTAGCTGGAATGATGGTCGCATCGCCGGGATTGATCATCGACATGGTGCGCTGATCATCGACAACCCTGACGCCAATCAGGATCCTGCCATTCGCGTGCGCTATCTGCCGAAGAGAACCAAAACTGGTACCCAACGCCAGGTCACCTGCAAGCTGGCGAATGATGATCCGATGCCTTCCGGAACAGACCAGAGAATCGATCACCTGAATCAGATGTGGGTTTTCGACATATTGCGCAAAAATCTTGCTCCCGATCTTGTCACTGACGACGAAATCCAGATCAAACAGTTCTGCCATCATGTCGCGGGAATCAGAGGCGTTCAGTTCAGCAATGATATGGGGGCCGTCAGATGACGCCAATTGCTGGCTCATCATCAGGATCGAGCGCATGATTTCAAGATCGGAATTACCGGGCTGATCCGCATTGAAATTGGATATGATCACTGTGTCAGCTTTGGCCACGCTTGCCGATTTCAACATCGGGTCTTCGGTCATGCCAGATTCCAGCACCGTTGCATTGCCGGCCTCGAGCTGTGACCGTGTCGCGGCATCAATTCTTTCAGCATCATCAATGACGAGGGTCAGGTTGCACCGACCGGTCTGCACAAGCTTGTCGACAATTTCCGGCGTCGAATGCGAATAACCGATTAATGAGACATTCAGCGCCTGCGTGTCGCTTTCCGCATTGAAAATGGACAGTTGAACATCCTTGCCTGCCGAAACCAGGGGATCGCTGTTCGGGACGACTTTGATCAAGGAATCATCCTCGGCGATGATGATCAGCGCATCGGCAGCATCCAGAACCCTGCTTTCATCAGGGTTTATCAGGACCTGCTCATCCCCGGTAACGACACCGACCGGAATGCAGCTTGAAAACTGGGCTGACGCTGTCCGGAAATTCATTTCCGCCAATCCAAGACTGCCCACGGTTTCAGATACATAGATTTCATTGCCCTCAAAGCTGAGCAACTCTTCATAGACACTCGGAAGATTGGGCTGAAATGTGGTTTCGACGATCAGCCGCGCTGGCAGGTCGGACACAATGACGGGGATCGCCCTGCCCTTTGACCCGGCCATCAGGCTGGAGGCTTCGCTTTCGTCGCTTGCCTCAACCAGTATTCCCGGGGCCGGCAGTCCCGCCTGATCGAAGTAATTATACAATGAAATAGTGGCTTTCAGCCGTGCCAGATGCAGCGTCTCGTCCGATTCATCCGCCAGCACGACAATCCGTTTTGCACCTTTGATGTTGAGGTTGTCGAACGTCTTGAAGGAATCAAGCTTGCGGCTCCGCCAGAACAATCGGGTATTTTTGGTCGCGCCTATGTAGCGCTTTACTGATGTTTCGAGTTCCTCATGTTCAAGATTGGAAACGATGACCAATCGGGAGTTTTCCTCACTTTCATTGGCCAGAACCAGCTCTTCAACAATCGCCGGAACGCGCGACGACCAGCCAAGAATGACCGTATGACCACCAAATGGAAACGGCTGCAGGCCTTGGGCGACTTCGCGCACTCTGGCATCGATGATCGTCGACAGAAAGCTGATCAGGATCGACAATACAAAGATGCCAAAAAGGGTCAGCAGCAGAAGTGTCAGCAGATATCCGACCGAACCGGCACCGGCATCGATGGATTCCGGCATCAGGGCGCGCATGGTGAAGTCCCATAGCAGGTCGCCAAAATTCTCGTAGTCACCCATGCCAACAAGCCAGGTCAAGACGCTGATGACAAAAACAAAGGCAAATGACACAACGGCAAGCCAGGTCAGGAGCCCATTGGAACCAGACCCCAGCATGGTGTCGATATAGAACTTGATACGCTTCATCCCTGTCATCCTTCTCACCAGTCACATCACTCTGCAAGCCCGACCACCAAACACCCATCACGGTCAGGCACGGCCAACGCAAGCTTGAAACAAGTATTATTGGAAAGAAAGGGTATACTAAAGTAGATTTGCACTGATCGTTCTTCTTATCGCTGAACTCCCAGTAGGCAACCGCGCTGAAGCCTTTGTAAAGACGACACAAAGGCTGACTGAGCGCAGGAAATGCCAGGCCACGCTGCGGTCACAGATGACGGAGTGACGATAGAAAGCCACCCGAAGGCCAGCCCTGTTCAACAGACTATAAGAGAAAATGGCGGAGGGACGGGGATTCGAACCCCGGAAAGGGGTTTCCCCCTTTAACGATTTAGCAAACCGCCGCCTTCAGCCACTCGGCCACCCCTCCGCCGGGGCCGGACCCGACACGCATCAGATGCGTGCAACGGACCGGAGAAGATACACGGCGTATGCAGGGTGTTTCCTAGCTTTGAAAAAGCCTGCTGTCAAATCGGAAATCGTCAGCCTGAACGGGGTCGCCTGACCGGGGTCAGCCATCCAGCTTTGCGCGCAGCAGCTGGTTGACCATGCCGGGGTTGGCCTGACCCTGTGAAGCCTTCATCACCTGGCCGACAAAAAAGCCGAACAGCTTGTCCTTGCCACCCCGGTATTCATCAACCTTGTCCGGATTGGCGGCCAGCACAGCATCGATCATCGATTCAATGGCACCGCTGTCCGATACCTGTTTCAGCCCCTGTTCCTCGACAATTGCTGCGGCATCCTTGCCGGTCTCGAACATTGTCGCAAAGACATCCTTGGCAATCTTGCCGGAAATGGTGCCATCCTCGATCAGCGCGACAAGCCCGCCAAGTGCCTGCGGCGTCACCTTGCAGTCGGCAAGCGACTGCCCGGACTTGTTCAGGGCGCCGAACAACTCTACCGTCATCCAGTTGGCAACAAGCTTGCGGTCGCGGCCGGCACTGGCGGCCTCGTAATAGGCGGCTGTCTCGCGTTCCTCGATGATCACCGAGGCGTCATAGGCCGACAGCCCGTAATCGCCGATCAGCCGTTCACGTATCTGGTCGGGAAGCTCGGGCAGAGCCGCATTCAGCTCCTCGACCTCCTCCTGCGGAATCACCAGCGGCAGCAGGTCGGGATCCGGGAAATACCGGTAATCATGCGCATCCTCTTTCGAACGCATCGCCCGGGTCGTGCCGGTCGAGGTGTCGAACAGACGGGTTTCCTGGTCGATCTCACCACCATCCTCGATAATCTCGATCTGGCGGGCCACCTCATAATCAATGGCCTGCTGGATAAACCGCAGTGAATTCAGGTTCTTGGTCTCTGTGCGGGTGCCAAACGGCTCACCCGGGCGGCGCACCGACACATTCACATCGGCGCGAAGCGACCCTTCCTCCATATTGCCGTCACAGGTTCCGAGATAGCGCAGGATAGACCGAAGCTTCCTGACATAGGCGGCCGCCTCGGCGGCGGAACGCATATCGGGACCCGAGACGATCTCCATCAACGCCACACCGGTCCGGTTCAGGTCGATATAGCTCTTTGACGGATGCTGGTCATGCATCGACTTGCCGGCATCCTGTTCAAGATGCAGACGTTCAATCCCGATCTCGCGGGTGGTGCCGTCCGGCATGTCCAGACGCAGCATGCCTTCGCCGACAATCGGCTGTTTGTACTGGCTGATCTGATAGCCCTGCGGCAGATCGGCATAGAAATAATTCTTCCGGTCAAACACGCTGACCAGATTGATCTCGGCCTTCAGGCCAAGCCCGGTGCGGATCGCCTGGCGGACACATTCCTGGTTGATCACAGGCAGCATGCCGGGCATCGCTGCATCGACAAGCGACACATTTGCATTCGGCTCGGCACCAAATGCCGTCGGCGCGCCGGAGAAAAGTTTGGCATTCGAGGCAACCTGGGCGTGAACCTCAAGCCCGATGACAACTTCCCATTCGCCAGTGCGGCCTTCGACAAGATTGCTCATGACGCTCCTCCTGCCCGGCGTTGCGGCACCGCGCTGAACGCGGCAGCATCCTCGATCACGCGGCCGATGCTGTACAGGCGTGCTTCATCAAACGGGCGACCGAGGATCTGCAGCCCCAGAGGCAGACCATCCCCATTCAGCCCGGCCGGCAGCGCCATACCCGGCAGACCGGCAAGATTCGCAGGCACCGTGAACACATCATTCAGAAAGTTTGTGACCGGGTCATCGACCTTGCGCCCGACCGGAAAGGCGGCAGTCGGTGTCGCCGGCGTCAGGATGGCATCGACGGTTTCAAACGCATCGTCGAAATCCTGCTTGATCAGACGACGGACCTTCTGCGCCTTCAGGTAGTAGGCATCATAATAGCCGGCCGACAGCACATAGGTGCCGATCAGGATACGGCGCTGCACTTCCTCGCCAAATCCGGCGGCGCGCGTTTCGGCATACATCTCGTCCAGCGATCCCGCTTCGACGCGCAACCCGTACCTGACACCGTCATACCGGGCAAGATTCGACGACGCCTCGGCAGGTGCGATGATGTAATAGGCAGGAAGCGCATATTTTGTGTGCGGCAGTGAAATCTCGACTAGCTCGGCCCCGGCATCGCGAAGCCAGGCCTGCCCCTGCTCCCAAAGTGCCACAACCTCGCTGTCCATGCCGTCCATCACATATTCGGACGGCACCCCGATCTTCATTCCCTTCACGCCCTTGTCGAGCGCCGCCATCAGGTCGGGAAGCGGCGCGGCAGCGGAGGTGGAATCCTTCGGATCATGGCCGGCCATGGCCTGCAGCATCAAGGCATTGTCAGCAACGGTGCGGCTGAACGGGCCTGCCTGGTCAAGCGAACTCGCAAACGCCACAATGCCCCACCGCGAACAACGGCCATATGTCGGCTTCATACCAACGATACCGCAGAATGCGGCAGGCTGGCGGATCGACCCGCCGGTATCGGTTCCCGTGGCCAGCAATGCCGACCGCGCGGCCACTGCCGACGCCGAACCGCCGGATGATCCACCCGGCACCAGATCGACACCGTCTGAGGCCTGCCAGGGATTGATCGCCGGACCAAAGGCACTGGTCTCGTTGCCGGACCCCATCGCGAATTCATCACAATTCAGCTTGCCAAGCATTACCCCGCCCTCGCGCCACAGATTGGCGGTGACAGTGCTTTCATAGGTTGGTGTAAAGCCCTCGAGAATGCGTGAACAGGCGGTGCTGGTAACACCGGCGGTGCAGAACATGTCCTTCACCCCGACCGGGATCCCCTCGATCAGCCCTGCTTCGCCGGACGCAATCCTGGCCTGTGATGCTGAAGCCATCTCCAGCGCGTGATCGGCGGCAACGGCGACGTAATTGTTCAGCGGCGCCGTCGTCTCGATGGCTTCCAGATAGGCGGTGGTCAGCTCTGGCGCGGAAATCTCGCCCGAATCAAGCGCGGCGCGCGCCGCAACGGCGCTCAATGACAACAGATCGGACATTATTCAACCACCTTTGGAACAACAAAAAAGCCACTGGCGGTTTCAGGCACATTGGCCAGCACCTCGTCCACCCGGTTGCCATCACTGACAACATCTTCGCGGCGCGGCAGTGAATGACCGGTTACACTGGCGATCGGCTCCACCCGGTCGGTGTCGACCTCGTTCAATTCCTCGATCCAGTCGAGAATGCCATTCAGTTCCGCGGCCAGCGTTTCCTGCCGGTCCTCGGGGACATGAATGCGTGCCAGCCTTGCGATACGTGCAACAGTGCTATTGTCAACCGACATGGTGCTGTGCTTTGTCCTGTTGTAATAGAAAACAGGATGCATCTATCACCGCACATGGCGATCTGCAAGCTCAACGATATGCCCGCGACGCTTTCGCCGGGCCAACGGCTCCTTGGACTCGATGTCGGCAAGAAGACAATCGGGCTGGCCATTTCGGATTCCTCGCTCAGCGTCGCAAGCCCGCTGAAAATCCTGTGGCGGAAGAAATTCACCCCGGATGCCGAGACCATGTTCACCCTTGCGGATGATGAGGGTGTTGGCGGGCTGATCATCGGCTGGCCGGTGAACATGGATGGCAGCGAAGGACCACGTTGCGATGCCACGCGCGATTTTGCCCATGCCCTTCTTCGCATCCGTGATCTGCCCATCAGCTTTCAGGATGAGAGGCTGTCGACCCAGGCGGTCGAATCCGCGATGCTGGAGGCCGACATGACGCGGGCGCGCCGCGCGGTCCGACGTGATGCGCTGGCGGCGGGCTGGATTCTTCAGGCCGCGCTCGACCGGATTCAGGGCACGGTCACCCATTCAGCCTGATTTCCGCTGGACGTCTACGGCCAATCGTGACTATAAGCTGGCTTTCATGACACCTACGCGCGCACCCGGACCCGCCGCCCCCGGCGACATGGCATCCACCACGGCTCCGCCAGCCGGGTTGTCATCCCGTCATTTGCTGGGGATCGAAGGTCTGAACCCCCTCGAAATCAACAGTCTGATCGATCGCGGCAATGTCTTTGCCGATATCATCCAGAGTGACAACAGGTTTGCACCACCGCTCTCTGAAGTGCTGCGCGGGCGTACCGTGCTGAATCTTTTCTTTGAAAATTCGACAAGAACGCGCGTGTCATTTGAACTGGCGGCCAAGAATCTGGGCGGATCGGTGCTGAACATCAATGTCGCCGGATCATCGGTCAAAAAAGGGGAAACGCTGCTCGACACCGCAACGACACTGAATGCGATGCACCCTCATATTCTGGTCGTCCGGCATAATTGCTCCGGCGCGGCCCAATTGCTGAGCCAGCATGTTGACGCGGCTGTGATCAATGCCGGCGACGGGCGGCATGAGCATCCCACACAAGCACTCCTCGACGCGCTGACCATCAAGCGCCGGATTGGCCGAATCGAAGGGCTGAAGATCGCCATTTGCGGGGACATCGCCAACAGCCGCGTTGCCAGATCAAACATCCATCTGCTGTCGACACTCGGCGCTGAAATCAGGCTGGTCTGCCCGACAACACTTCTGCCTGCGGCCATAGATGCGATGGGAGTGGATGTCTTTACCGATCTCGAAGCCGGGATCGAGGGGGTTGATATCGTGATGATGCTGCGCCTTCAGACCGAACGCATGGAAGGCACCGAAACACCGTCACAGCGTGAATATTTCAATCTGTTTGGGCTAGACCGCAACAAGCTGATGCGGGCCGCCCCACAGGCGCTGATCATGCATCCCGGACCGATGAATCGCGGCGTCGAGATTGATTCCGCCACGGCTGACGATGTTGAAAGAAGCCTGATCCGCACCCAGGTGGAAATCGGCGTCGCGGCACGGATGGCGTGCCTTGAGGCGCTTGTCGGCACTGGTGGCGCGTCATGACCGA
The DNA here is from genome assembly GCA_040839025.1 of Alphaproteobacteria bacterium LSUCC0719. NCBI lineage: Bacteria > Pseudomonadati > Pseudomonadota > Alphaproteobacteria > Alphaproteobacteria bacterium LSUCC0719. The sequence continues at coordinate 302,012 of JBFPJN010000001.1, read as the reverse complement.
TCTGCTGCTCCACAACGCGCGGGTGCTTGACCCTGCGGCGGCACGAGACGAACCCGGCTATGTCGCGGTGACCGATGGCACCATTTCTGCGGTCGGCGCCGGCGCCGCTCCGGAGGCGCTGGTGAACGGCGCGACGCAGGCGCATGACTGCGCCGGTGCCTGTCTGGCACCAGGCCTGATCGACATGCGGGTACAATCGGCCGACCCGGGTGCAGAACATCTGGAGGATCTGTCGACATTGCTGCGGGCGGCTGCATCCGGGGGAATTACAAGTATTGTCGCCCTGCCCGATGTCAGCCCGGTGGTCGATGATGCCAGCATGATCGACTCCCTCAGCCTTCGCGCCAACCGGATCGAGGGCGCACGCCTGTTTCTGTATGGCGCTGCCACCCGCCAGTTGCAGGGTCATGCCATGGCCGAGCTTGGATTGATGGCGGATGCCGGCGCGGTTGGCTTTGCGAACGGCAGCCGGACCATCATGGACAGTCTTGTGATGCGGCGTGTGCTGTCCTATTGCAGCATGCTTGACCGCCCTTTCATCCAGCATTGTGAGGACCACAACCTGACCGCTGGCAGCGAGATGAACGAAGGCGAGACATCGACACGACTTGGCCTGATTGGCGCGCCAGCGGAAGCCGAGGCGATGATCATCGACCGCGACATGCATCTGGTCAGGCTGAGCGGCGCCCGCTATCACGCTGCGCATGTATCGACCCGCGCCGCGGTCGACGCACTCCGCCGCGCCAAGAATGACGGATTGCCGGTCACGGCCGATACCGCCCCGCCCTATTTCATGCTGAACGAGCTGTCGGTCAGCACCTATGACACGGCCTTCAAGCTGGCCCCGCCATTGCGGTCCGAGGATGATCGCCAGGCTGTCATAGACGCCCTTGCCGACGGCACGATCGATGCCATCGCATCAGACCATATCCCTGTCGATGGTGATGCCAAGGCGCAGCCATTCGGCCCGGCCCAGCCCGGAGCTTCGGGTCTCGACACGCTTCTTGCGATGACGCTTTCACTTGTCCATCGCGAGCATCTGCCTCTGTTACGCGCAATGGAACTTCTCAGCCTCGCTCCAGCGACAATCCTTGACCTTGAGGGCGGGATGCTGCGCGAAGGCGCGACCGCCGACATCGTGCTGTTCGATCCGCAGGCAAGCTGGGTGGTTCGCGCCGCCGACTTTGCGTCCACCTCGCGCGTGACCCCGTTTGAAGGCCTGCCCGTTCAGGGCCGTGTGACAGCAAGCTGGGTTGGTGGCACCCAGGTATTTCTCCGGACATGATCGATGATGTTCGGCTTTGAACTCGCTGTTATAGCGTCAATTGCCTATCTGGCCGGGTCGGTGCCGTTTGGCCTGATTTTCACGCGACTTGCCGGCAAAGGTGACATTCGTGCTGTCGGCAGCGGCAATATCGGCGCCACAAATGTGCTTCGCACCGGCAGCAAGGGGCTGGCGTTGCTGACGCTGATCTTTGACGGTGGCAAGGGCGCGGTGGTCGTGCTGGGAACCGCCTATGCGACATCGGACCCGCTGCTGACCGGTCTTGGCGGCATGATGGCGGTGGTCGGGCACTGTTTTCCGGTCTGGTTGAAATTCCGCGGCGGCAAGGGGGTGGCCACCTGCGTCGCCACCTTTGCAGCCTTCGACCTGCAGCTTGGCCTTGTCTTTATAGGTTTCTGGATCGGCACCGCCGCGCTGACCCGATATTCATCACTGGCAGCGCTTGTCGCAACCCTTGCCTGCAGCGTTGCCGCGGTGGCGCTGAAGCTGCCACCACCGATCTTTGGTGCCGTCATTGCCATGAGCGCCCTCAGCTGGATCCGTCACCATGCCAATATAGGCCGCCTTCTGGCCGGAACGGAAAGTCGCATCGGCGCCAAATAGACATTTCCGATAATCCGAAAGCGTTAATCATTCCTTCAGGTTTATGCCTTATACCGGCAGGATGGACCATGAGGAACAAATCGCCCATCTGCGGTTGATCCGCACGCCGAATATCGGCCCGATGACATTCAGCCTGCTGCTGCAACGCTATGGCAGTGCGGTCGAGGCGCTGCGTGCCGTGCCTGAGCTGGCAAAACGGGGTGGGCGCACATTGAAACCGGCCCCCAGATCGGTTGCCGAGGCCGAGCTTGACGCCAATGCGGCCATCGGCGCGACATTGCTGTTCAAGGGTGCCGACAATTATCCTGATCGTCTGGCGCAGTTCGACGATGCGCCGGCGGTTCTGTCGACGCAGGGTGCGGTCCATCTTCTGACCCGGCCTTGCGTCGGCATCGTCGGTGCCCGCAATGCCTCGATCAACGCACAGCGGCTTGCCCAGAGCCTGGCCGATGAACTGGCAGCCGAGGGATATGTGGTGATTTCGGGTCTTGCGCGGGGCATTGATGCTGCCGCGCATAATGGAGCGCTGGCGAAAGGAACAATTGCTGTCATCGCTGGTGGCATCGACATCCTCTATCCGCCGGAGAATGCCGATCTGCAACAGGCCATTGGCGAAACCGGCCTGATTGTCGCCGAAATGCCGCCCGGTACCCAGCCAACACCTCGCCACTTTCCGGTCCGCAATCGGATCATCGGCAGTCTGGCGCTTGGCACCATTGTCGTCGAGGCGGCAGAACGGTCCGGTTCATTGATTACGGCACGCGAAACAGGCGAACGTGGTGGCGAGGTCATGGCTGTGCCGGGATCGCCCCTGGATCCCCGCTCGGCAGGCTGTAACCATCTGATCCGCGAGGGGGCGACACTGGTGCGTGGCGTTGCCGATATTCTGGAATGTCTGTCACGCCCCGGCCGTGCCAGCGCCCCGGACCCCCAGGACTGGCGTGATGCCCGCCTGTCCCCCGGCACACCGGAAAGCATTGACCGGTGCCGAGAGACCATTCTGGATGCCCTTGGACCGGAAAGTACCGATATCGACGAGGTCATCAGATGGTGCGATGCCCCTACCGCAACGGTGCTGGCGGCCATTCTGGAACTGGAGCTTGCCGGCCGCATCAGCCGCCATCACGGCAGCCGTGTCTGTCTGGTGCTTGGCACCTGAAACACGATCCATATCTACGGAGGGGCTTTGACAAAATGTGTGTTAGGTACTATTTGCGGGTTTCAGACAACAGGGCCGCTCATGAAACTCGTTATCGTCGAATCACCTGCCAAAGCCAAAACCATCAACCGTTATCTTGGGGATGACTACAAGGTTCTGGCGTCCTATGGGCATGTCTGCGACCTGCCAAGCAAGGACGGCTCGGTGCTGCCTGATGAGGATTTTGCCATGAAATGGCAGGTCTCCAGCGGCTCGGAACGCCATATCAGCGACATTACCAAAGCGCTGCGCGATGCCGACAGGCTGATCCTGGCGACCGACCCCGACCGCGAAGGCGAGGCCATCAGCTGGCACGTTCTGGAATTGCTGCAGGATCGCAAGCTGATCAAGGACAAGCCGGTTGAACGCGTGGTCTTCAACGAGGTCACGAAAAGCGCGATCCTCGCCGCCATGGCACAGCCGCGCGCCCTCGACACAGAACTGATCGACGCCTATCGCGCCAGACGCGCCCTCGATTATCTTGTCGGATTCTCGATTTCACCGGTGTTGTGGCGCAAACTGCCGGGCGCGCGCTCGGCCGGCCGCGTGCAGTCGGTGGCGCTGCGCCTGATCTGCGAACGCGAAGCCGCCATCGAAGCCTTTATCGCGCAGGAATACTGGACAGTCGAAGCCGAACTCGGAAAGGCTGATGGCCGCAATTTCAAGGCCCGCCTGACACATCTGAACGGCAAGAAACTCGGCAAGCTTGATATCGGCACCGAGACTGAGGCAATCGCCGCGGCAGCTGCCATCGACGCCGAGGCGCTTCAGGTCGCCGATATCCAGACCCGCCGCATCCGCGAAAACCCGAAGCCGCCTTTCACAACATCCACATTGCAGCAGGAAGCCTCGCGCAAACTCGGCTTTTCGGCCAGCCGGACCATGCAGATCGCGCAGCGTCTGTATGAAGGGATAAATATCGGCAGCGAAACCACCGGCCTGATCACCTATATGCGGACAGATGGCGTTCAGCTTGGCAGCGAGGCCATCGGTGCCGTCCGCGCTGAAATCGGCCAGCGGTTCGGCAACCGGTATCTTCCCGACACGCCCCGCGTCTATCGCACCGCCGCCGCGAATGCCCAGGAAGCCCACGAAGCCATCCGGCCGACAGACGCGGCACGGACACCTGATTCCATTCGCGACTACCTCGATTACGATCAGGCGCGGCTGTATGACCTGATCTGGAAGCGCACCATTGCCAGCCAGATGCAATCCGCCGAACTCGACCAGACGGCGATCGACATAACCAATCGTTCCCAAAGCGTAACCTTGCGGGCCAGTGGCCGAGTCGTTGTCTTTGACGGATACAGGTCCGTCTATCAGGAAGGACAGGATTCAGCCTCCGATCAGGTCGAAACCGACAAGACCGATGACAACGCCATCCTGCCGGGCGTCGACAAGGGGGAATCCCTGGCCACCCGAAAGGTGGTTCCAGAACAGCATTTCACACAGCCGCCACCACGCTTCACCGATGCAAGCCTTGTCAAGGCGATGGAAGAACTCGGCATTGGCCGGCCTTCAACCTATGCTTCTATCATTCAGGTGCTTCAGGATCGCGATTACGTGATCAAGGATCGCGGCAAATTCATTCCCGAGGATCGTGGTCGCCTTGTTGTGACCTTCCTGAACAGTTTCTTCAGCCGCTATGTCGAATATGATTTCACAGCCAAGCTTGAAGGTCAGCTGGACGCCGTATCCGACGGCAAGCTCGACTGGAAACAGCTGCTGGCGCAGTTCTGGCGCGACTTCAAGGCAGCCATCGACAGTACCAGCGAGCTGACGATCACCAATGTGATCGATGTTCTGGACGAGGATCTGGGTCCGCATTTCTTCAAGAAGGATGACTCGGGAGAGCTGATGCGAAGCTGCCCGAATTGCGCGGGTGGCAGACTTGGATTGCGGCTTGGCAAATTTGGTGCCTTCATCGGCTGCTCGAACTATCCGGAATGTAAATTCACGCGCCAGCTTGTTACCAACGGCACGGACGAGGATGCCGATGCCGGTGTCGTCGGTGACCGCCATCTTGGCGATGATCCGGACAGCGGCCTGCCCGTCTATGTCCGCAATGGCCCCTATGGCCCCTATGTGCAGTTGGGCGAACCTGACACCAAGAAACCGAAACGGTCGTCCTTCCCAAAAGGCATGTCTGCAGGCAGCGTTGACCTTGAAAACGCACTGAAGCTGCTGTCACTGCCACGAGATGTCGGACCCCATCCCGAAAGCGGTGACATGATCCAGGCGGGGCTTGGCCGGTATGGGCCCTATCTGAAATATCAGGGAAGTTTCACCAGCCTGAGGGATGGTGACGATCTTTTGGAAATCGGACTGAACCGGGCTGTCGACCTGCTGGCGGAATCAGCCAAGAAACGTGGCCGCCTGCTTGGCGAACACCCGACTGGCGGCGAGGTACATCTGAAAGCCGGGCGTTTCGGACCCTATGTCGAGCATAACAAGCTGCGGGCCACGCTGCCGCGCGGTACCGAGATGAGCGAGGTCGATCTGGCGCAGGCGATCACCCTGCTGGCGGAAAAGGCCGCCAGACCGACGACCAAGAAGAAGGCTGCACGCGGCGGCGGTGCCCGCAAGAAGAGCCCGGCCAAGAAGGCATCCGCCAAGAAAGCCTCCACCAAGAAAGCGGCTTCGTGACCGACAGACCGCCGGTCGAGGGGCTGCCGTCTGACAGCGCCATTCTCGATTTCATTGACAGCTGCGATGCACCACCTTCGGTAAAGGAGGTGGCGCGTGCCTTCAACCTGCCACAGGAAGCCCGCGCACCACTGCGCCGACGCTTGCGCGAACTGGCTGAACAGGGACGTATCGCCAGACAGCCGGGCCGCCGTATCGCCGCACCCGACCAGCTTCCCGAAACCACGGTGCTGATTGTCCGCAAGATCGACCGTGATGGCACCATGCTGGCTGTTCCCGCGATCGAGACATCGGGCCCTGCCCCGTCTGTCAGGCTGGTGGCTGAAAAGCGCGGCGGCCGCACCGCACGGGTCGGACAACAGGTGCTGGCGCGCCTGAAGCGAATCAGCGGTGCGCGCTATGAAGGGCGGATCATCAGGGTTCTGGATTCAGCACCACGCCGGTTGTTCGGCACCGTTGCCACCGGGCGGGGTGGCCTGATCCTGCAACAGGCGGACCGTGGTGGACGCGATACCATCATGCTTGAGCGCAATGGTGATGTGCCGGCCAGGGAAGGCGAGCTTGTCGAGGCGGAACTGCTGCCACGGCGCGGCTATATCGGCAAGACTGCCAGGGTCATCGACAATCTTGGTCCGGCAGACGCACCCGGCGCCTTCAGCGCGCTCGCCCTTGCCGAGTTCGACATTCCGCACGTCTTCCCGGATGCCGCGACAGCCGAAACGGATGGCATGACGGTTCCCAATCTTCGCGGACGGACCGATCTTCGCGACCGTCCCTTTGTTACCATTGACGGTGCTGATGCCCGTGACTTTGATGACGCGGTCCATGCCGAACCGGATACCGATGGCGGATGGCTTGTCAGCGTGGCGATTGCCGATGTTGCGCATTATGTACGCCCGAAATCGGCTCTGGACACCGAAGCGCGGCGACGGGGCAACTCGGTCTATCTTCCTGATCGCGTCGTGCCGATGCTGCCGGAGGCGCTGTCGAACGATCTATGCTCGCTTCGCCCGCATGAACCCCGCGCCGCGATGGTTGTGGAAATGCGCTTTACCGCCGCCGGGGTGATGAAAACCTATCGTTTCACGCGGGCCTTGATCCGGTCTGCGGCGCGTTTGACCTATGATCAGGTACAGGCCTGGCATGAAGGCGACATGACCGCCGAGGACGCCGGCGCCGACGATACATGGCTGACCAATCTTTTCGGCGCCTGGAAGGCGCTCGACACGGCACGCCAGGACCGCCAGCCTCTGGCCCTGAACCTGAAAGAGCGGCGTGTGCGTCTTGATGATGACGGCTTGCCGGTGGAGATTGTGCAGCGGGCACAAAGCGATTCGCAACGGCTGATCGAAGATTACATGATCGCGGCCAATGTCGCGGCGGCACAGGCATTGATCAGCGCCAAACGTCCTTGTGTGTTTCGGGTTCATGACAGGCCCGATCCCGACCGGGCGGACGGGCTGCATGATCTGGCCGCGGCTGTAGGGGCGCGGCTGGCACGAGGACAGGTTCTCCGGCCACATCATTTCAATGCGGTTCTGGCACATGTCGCCGGCACACCTGATGAAAAAATGATCAACGAGGCCGTGCTGAGGAGCCAGGCAAAGGCTGTCTACAGCACTGACAATATTGGTCATTTTGGGCTGGCCCTTCGTGACTACGCGCACTTCACCTCGCCCATCAGACGTTATTCTGACCTGCTGGTGCATCGGGCACTCGTCGACATGCTGGCCTCCGATGGCATGCCGCGGGACGGGCTTGGCGGGGTTGCCGCACATGATCTGGTGGATGTCTGTGAACATATCTCGGAAACAGAATCACGCGCCGCCGCCGCCGAGCGCCGAACCATCGATCGCTTTGCCGCGGCGTTGTTTGCCAGCCAGACCGGAAATGTTGTCGAAGGGATCGTTGCCGGTGTTACCGGGTCCGGCGCCTTTATCACTCTGAATGATGGCGCGGCGGACGGATTTCTGCCCATGCGCTCATTGCCGGATGACTATTATGTCATCGATGATGGCGGCATGCGGATGCGGGGGCGGCATCATGGGCTGGGCGTTGCGGTAGGCGACAGGATGGATGTTCTTGTTGTCGAGGTGACGCCTGTCAGTGGCGGCATTCTGCTGGCCTATGTCGGTGGAGGATCGGATGGCAGCACCGGCAGAAAAGGCCGAAAATCCCCCCGAAACAAAGGACAGACGCGCGGCCACACGCACAAGTCTGGAAAAAACCGCAACCCAAAGGGCAAACGTAAAACTCGCACAGGTTGATCAGGCTTGACAAAATGCGGCGTCTCCCCCACTTTGCGCGCAGTTTTTAGACATCTCGACAGCTTTCTGTCGCCAGATAAGGAGCCAGAGCTATGGCCAAGCCAGCAACCCTGCAGATCAAACTGGTCAGCACCGCCGACACCGGCTATTTCTACGTCACCAAGAAAAACCCGCGCACCAAGCCGGAAAAGCTCGAAGTGCGGAAATATGATCCGAAGGCACGCAAGCACGTGCTGTTCCGCGAAGCCAAGATCAAATAGCCTTTGTTGTCACATCGGCCATGATCGGCCTTGCGATAGACAACCAGACTTTCAGCGCCGCCATCCTTGCCGATGGCGGCGATTTCATTTCGCGCGCCGAATGTCCGGCCCCGCAGACCGACTACCGTGAATGGCTGGTCGCCATAGGTGACCTTGTCGCAACACTTGACGGCGCGCTGCCCCGGATGCCGGTCGCCGTCGCGGTGCCAGCCATCATCCAGGACAACAATGTGCGTATCACGCCGCTGGCACATCTTGCCGGAACAGACCTTCGTCGTGATCTGCAGTCGGTGCTGTCGCGCGAGGTATCACTGGCCGGCTTTGGCGACGCTCTGGCGGCCTTTCACGCCAATGCCGCACAGGACACCTCCGACCCGATAATCACACTCTGGATCGACAGCAGCTGTCATGGCGGGCTGGCGGCCAATGGCGGGGTGATCTCGGGTGCGCATGGTGCGGCTGCCAACTGGGCGCATATGCAGCTTCCCGCCCCGGTTCCGCACGAGCTTGATGGCAGGCCCTGCTGGTGCGGTCGCAATGGCTGTCTCGAGACGTTCCTGTCGACATCCGGACTTGAGAAAGATTACGAACGGGTCACCGGCACAAGGCGCACCGCCACCCAGATTGCCGAGGCCGCATCAGCCACTGACATTGTTGCGGAAAGCGCCATTCAGGTGTTTGAGGACAGGCTTGGCCGTGCCACAGCCGCGATGATCAACCTGATCGACCCCGGCATGATCATTCTTGCCGGGCGGACGCCGCTGGCAGCCCGGATGTGCGAACGCGTGCCGCGAAAATGGCCCGGATATGTTCAGGTTGATCGGTCACGAACCCGTCTGACCTGGTGTGAGCGTGGACATGGTGCGTTGCTTGCGGGTGCCGGCTTGCTGGCACAGGCGCACAGCCGTCCCTAGCCGCAGATCTGCGTTTCCACAGGCTCGGCAGATGTCAGGCTGGCCTCGATGCTGAAATCGCCATAGTCGATCTCGTAGCCGCGCACCAGACCATTACGCTGCATCTCGAATTTGATCACATATTCCGGCTCGGACGTTGTGGCCGATGGCTTGAAATACGCGACATTGATCTGCCAGTAGCCGTCTTCGCCAAGCTGGCCAAGCCCGTCACCGGGTGCGTCGCGCCAGCCGCCAACAACCGTCGAGGTCCGCATCAGCGCACTGTCCGGTTCGGCACCGGTGAATACAGTTGCGGCAATCATCTTCTCGCCAGCCTCGGCCTGAGCCAGAATCCGCTGGACGTGCCGAACCGGGAATACGGTGTTTGTCGGCAGGTCGATCACGGTATCGGGAGTGGTTGTGAACACCGCCTCACCCGCGCTGTCCGTATCAAGCTGGACGAACCCTCCGAAATCCTTGCGGCCTTCAAAGGAGGATTCTTCCATGATGTCGAAACTGTATTTGTCGCCGCTGTCGGCCTCCCAGCTTTCGAAATGCGACAAAACGCGGTCCGCACCGCCATTCTCGATAACGAACTGGATCATGTAATCCTCGACAGATCGCCACCCGGTGCAATCGCGTTCCATAGCGAAAACGGATCGTCCCATAACGCTGACGATGTTCGAATTCTGCACCCTCTCGCCCATCTCCATTTCATAGAACGCCTTGTGGGCAACAAGGGGGCCGGGGGCACCCGCCGCCAGTGACGATGCGTTGGCAAGCAAGCCACCGACAAGCGCGGAAAGGACCAGAGCGGAGGAAGCGACAGGTTTCATGATCTTTTTCATACTGCAGACATGGGACGGTTTTTTCGGCAATTCAATAGCTTTGGGTTTGCGGTGCGACGAAAATGCACTATATCACCAATACTTCAAACAGACCTGTGTTGATTTCATGGCCAAAAGCCGACGCCGCGATGCGCCGACAGACAGCGAGCAAAGCACTGACGTTATCACGACCACCGCCGACCTCGAGACATTTGTAAAACGCCTGTCAGGCGCCGAATTTCTGGCTGTCGATACAGAATTCATGCGCGAACAGACCTATTATTCGCAGCTTTGTCTTGTCCAGATCAGTGACGGCACGCACGCCGCGGCCATTGACCCGCTGGCACCGGACATCGACCTTGGCGCCCTGTGGACCCTGCTCGCCGATCCGCAGACCACAAAAGTGTTCCATGCTGCGCATCAGGATCTGGAAATTTTCCTGAAGGAAATGGGTACGCTGCCGCTGCCACTGTTCGATTCGCAGATTGCCGCCATGGTGCTTGGCCACGGGGATCAGGTTGGATATGACCGCCTGGTTCGCGCCGTTCTGAACCACGATATCGACAAAAGTTCCCGTTTCACCGACTGGTCACGCCGGCCGCTCAGCCCGCGACAGGTGAAATACGCTCTCGACGATGTCATCTATCTGGCGCAGATGTATCCGATCCTGTGTGCCGAGCTTGACTCCAAGGGGCGCGCGGGATGGCTGGCCGATGAGAACGCCAAGCTGGTCGATCCGGCGACCTATCATACCGTGCCCGAGGATGCCTGGCGGCGGATCAAGGTCAGGAACATGAAGGCACCGGCGCTGCGCCGGATGATGCATCTTGCCAGCTGGCGTGAAAGCGAGGCACAGAAACGAAACCTGCCCCGCAACCGGATCCTGCGCGACGAAACAATCCTCGACCTGGCCGGAAGCAACCCGCTGAACACGGCTGAATTCGGCAAGATCCGCAACTTTCCGGGCGGTGCCAATGGCAAGCTTGTGACACCTGTTCTGGCGGTGCTTCGCGAGGTCGAGGCGATGCCTGACAGCACGCTTCCGACTCCGAAGGCGGAAGGCCGGACACCAAAGCCGCCGGCAGCCGTCATGGAGCTGTTGCGGGTGCTGTTGAAACATATCACCGACAAGGAAGGCATCGCGCCGCGCCTTGTTGCCTCGGCGGATGAGCTGGAGGCGCTTGCCATTGATGATGAAGCGCCCGTTCGCGCCCAGACAGGGTGGCGGCACGATGTGTTTGGCGCCGCCGCGCTGCGTCTGAAACATGGCAAGATCGCCCTGGCCGCCGACGGGCGACGGATCAGGGTGATCGAACTCTAGACGCTACAGGGTGCTGTTGAAGCTGCCGCCATCGATCAGGATATTCTGGCCGGTCAGATAGCCGGAATGGGCGCTGCACATCCACGCGCAGGCAAATCCGAATTCCTCGATCTCTCCCAGCCTTTTCGTCGGATTGCGGCCTTCGAAAGTGGCGCGCACATCGGCTGGCGACCGACCTTCGGCCTTGGCCGTATTGTTGATCAGCGATTCGATCCTGTCGGTGTTGAACTGGCCTGGCAACAGGCCATTGATGGTCACATTATGCTGTGCCACCTGACGCGACAGCCCGGCACAAAAGCCGGTCAACGCCGCCCGCGCTCCATTCGACAGGCCAAGCATGGGTATCGGCGATTTGACCGAACCCGAGGTGATGTTGACGATCCTGCCGAACCGCCGTTCGATCATCGGATCCACCACAGCCTTGATCAGATCAAAAGCAGCCAGCATGTTGGCATCAAACGCTTCGATCCAGGTCTCGCGAGTCCAGTCACGGAAGTCACCAGGGGGCGGTCCACCTGCATTATTGACCAGGATATCGACCTGCCCGGCAGCATCAAGAACCGCCGCCCGGCCATCGGGTGTGGTGATGTCGCTGGCCACCTCGGTTACTGAAACACCGTGCTTGGTGCGGATCCTGTCCGCCGCCGCGGCAAGGGTCTCGGCGGTGCGTGCATTCATCACCAGATTGACGCCAACCGCCGCCAGCGCGTCCGCACACCCAAAGCCAAGCCCCTTGCTCGACGCGCACACAATGGCGGTCTTTCCCGAAATTCCAAAATCCAACATCTAGTTCTCCTGTTCATCCATTCTGGTGGGAAGCGCCGATTGCCGTGAATGAACACCATCGGCAAATTCGGCCATGATCTCGCGGGCCAGCGGCAAGGTCAGATTGCGACGCTCGGCCAGCGAACGCTTGTCCATTGCCGCAGCAATTGTCTGTACTGCCAGAAAACTTCGTTCCATCCGGCCAACCATGTAATCGACGACCTCGCGGCTGACGGCAAGCTGCCTGTCGGCAAAATACTTTTCCAGAAGCCGGCACAGCAGCGCGTCATCCGGCCGCTCGAGACGCACCATGTTGAGCGCCCGCAACCGCGACAGCAGATCGGGAAGATGCCAGGCAAGGCCGGCCACCGGTTCAGGGCTGAGAATCAGCAGCGACGAGCCGTCATCGACCGTCCTGTTGAGCAAATGAAACAGGGCTTCGTCCGGCCAGCCATCACCCGGCTGCGGCGAAACCAGAACATAATGTCCGGCTGCATTTTCAGGAGACCAGTCGGCAAGTCCCGTCAGCGTCCCAGCCCCGGACTGATGCCGCCATATCGTGGCAAGATGGCTCTTGCCACTGGCAGCAGGGCCGACAAGATTTACCGCCCGGAACTGGCCCGGCCAGTCCGGCCATCGATCAATCATCGCCGCCGCCAGGCGGTTGCTGTCACCGATGATGAAATCCTCGCGTCCCTGCATGGAAAGGAACTGGAGGTCTAGGGGGAGCTGTCGCATCACTATCCGGGTCTAGAAGGGTTCAATGACGCTGTTTCCGTTATCGCGTCTTGTCAGCCGCAGGTTCCGGGTCGCCAGCGCGTTTGCTATGGCTGCATCACTGCCTACAATCTTCAGCGTTACAAGACCACTGCGCATATCTATCTTCCTGACAACATAGCTGTCGATCACCGCAAGTGACTCAAAGGCATCAATCCGGGCCGCCCAGTCGCGCAGACTGGCCACCGGTACCTCGACCGTGATTTCGCGGGATGTGCCGCCCTCGATGATATTGGCACGGTGCCAGCCTGCCTCCAGCTCGCCGAGGATATACATGCGCGCATAATCAAGCTGCAGGTCGAGATTGTCATAAACGGGGCGGTCAACCATGTTGGCCAGCACCGTGAGTTCCTCGGCCGCGGCCGTAAACAGCGTCCCATCCACCGTAAGCACCTGTTTTGACCCAACATAGTCAAGCTGGGCAATCACCAGCATGATCTGTTCAGCACCGGCCACTGTCGCGGCGCGGCGCAGCGTTGCGCCGTCGGCAGCCACAATATCCTCGGCACGCAGGCTCCGCTCATTCACAATGGTTGGCGCCAGCAGGGTGAAATCGACAAGGCCATCGGCCTTGGCGACAGCTTCGCGCCAGCCGGCAAGCCAGGCATTGTCAGCCTGCCAGGCACGCGCACCATCCGGTGCCAGCCAGACAGGCAGCACAAGTATCTTCGGGCTGACCAGCTCGGCCCATTGCAGGCCAGCCTCGCGCATGGCCGCCCGCAACCGTTGAGCCTGAAAACAATAATCCAGCTCGGCGATATAGCGACCATCAAGGCTGTTTTCATCAGCAATACGATAGAAATCGACAAACTGGTCGGGTTCATGATCCTCGATGAATGCCGCCGCCGCCACGTTGTCGCGAAGCAAACGCATGAGTACGCGCTGGAACCCAACCCGTGCCGCCTGTTGAATGCCGAGGGTCTGCGCCTCTTCGGCTGTCTGTTCGGACCGGTCGATGGCAATGCCGGTGACCCCGAATTGCGGTGCCGGACATTGTTCAAACGCATGCGCCGCGGGAATCATCGCCGCAGAAAACGCGGCAATCACCAGCCCGACTCCCAGATAGCGGGACAGGAATGACAATGAACAGAAGAATGTGACTATACGCATGATGTCGAAACGGTATGATGGCGGCTCCTGCCATTACTACACCATTAAACCTTAGGCTTGCCAGCATGTCGGACAAATCGTCGGTACAGAATTCTCTCAGCTATCGGGATGCCGGGGTCGATATTGACGCCGGTGACGCGCTTGTCCGGGATATCGCGCCAGACGCGAAACGAACCCGCAGACCGGGTGCGGATGTTGCGCTTGGCGGCTTTGGCGGCCTGTTTGATCTGCGCGCCGCCGGCTTTGAGGACCCGATCCTTGTTGCCGCCACCGATGGTGTGGGCACGAAACTGGAGCTTGCCCGGGCGATTGGACAATATCGCGGCCTTGGCATCGATCTGGTGGCGATGTGTGTCAATGACCTCATCGCGCAGGGCGCGGTGCCACTGTTCTTTCTGGATTACTTCGCCACCGGCAAGCTTGATCGGGCCATTGCCGCGGAAGTGATCGCCGGCATTGCCGACGGGTGCGTTGCCTGCGAGGCGGCCTTGATTGGCGGTGAAACGGCAGAAATGCCGGGAGTCTATCCAAGCGGCGGCTTCGACCTTGCCGGTTTTGCGGTGGGCGCGGCGGAACGCGGCACCCTGCTGTCGCGCGAAATGCCTGCAAAAGGCGATATTGCCATCGCCCTGCCCTCGTCCGGCGTCCATTCCAACGGATTTTCGCTGGTCCGCAAAGTCATCGATCTTGCCGGAGCCGACCTGGACAGCCAGATCGAAGGCATTGACGGCAGCCTGGGTGAAGCCCTGCTGACCCCGACACGAATCTATCACCATGCAGCCCGCACCGCACATTCTCAATGCCAGGTGAACGGCATCTGCCATGTCACCGGTGGTGGCCTTGTCGAGAACCCGCCAAGAATCTATGGCGATGATCTGGCGCTGAGGCTTGACTGCGCCAGATGGAGCCTGCCCCCTATCTTTGACTGGCTTGGGCGTGCCGGCGGTGTGCGGTCGGGTGAACTTGCGCGCACCTTCAATTGTGGAATCGGCATGTTGATCTTTGTATCCGCAGCGGATGCGGATGGATGCCTTGCGGCGCTGCAGGACAATGGCGAGCCGAATGCATGGATTGCCGGCGAGCTGGTGGCACGTCGCGACGACCAGCCGGTCGAATTCGTCTCGATGGATAGCTGGCCGACGATGTCATGATCCGGATCGCCATTCTGATTTCAGGCAGGGGAAGCAATATGCTTCGCCTTGCCGAGGTCGCGGCAGCAATGCAGAACGACATACAGATCGTTCTGGTGGCGGCAAACACCCCCTGCGCGGGACTGGACAGCGCCGCATCACAAAATCTGCCAATACGGCTTGTCGACCGCCGGGACTATGCCGACAAATCCGCGCATGAAGCGGCATTGGCAGACTGCATAGAGGCAGCGAACGCCGACTGGGTTGTGCTTGCCGGCTATATGGCGATTCTATCGGCCGGGTTTGTCAGCAGGTTCCCCAACAGGATTATCAATATCCATCCCTCGCTGCTTCCCGAACTGAAGGGGCTGGACACACATGCCCGCGCCCTTGCCAGCGGACAGTCCCGCCACGGGGCCAGCGTACATATCGTCACACCGCTACTGGATGACGGCCCCTTACTTCTGCAGGCCGCGCTGGCGGTTGACTATGAAGAGAGCGAGTCGCAGCTGGCGGCACGTGTGCTGACATTGGAACACGCCCTTTATCCGTTCGTGATGATGTCACTTGCCAGTGGCGTGCTGCAGATTGCCGATGGCATGCCGCAGTGGCACCAAGGCACACAGGCGCTGGCACAGACCGATGCCGGCATCGCCAGCATATTGATGCCAGCCGTCATCTGGCCCTGAGGCCGGCGGCCCCGCCCCCGGTACGAATCCACATGCCAAATCCGCATTCCAAAATCGATCTAAATATTGATTTCATCACGACGCTACGCCATAACACGTAACAGATCCGAGACATGGCGGGGGAGTGCTATCACATGAACACCGAAAATTTCGACAAGCAGGCACAGTCACATCTGAGCTTTTACAACAGCTTCATGAACGGCTCAAAAATCGTCATCGTTCTGGTTATTCTGACGCTTGTCATCATGGCCGCCACCCTTCTCTAGACTGGCGCCAATTCCATATGCAAACGGCGGCACCAAGGTGCCGCCGTTGTCGTTTCAGGCTGATCGCAAATGTCAGCCGGTGATTTCGCTGCCCGAAAAGAAAAAGGCAATCTCGGCGGCCGCGGTTTCAGGCGCGTCCGAGCCATGCACGGAGTTGGCCTCGATGGATTCCGCGAAATCCTTGCGGATCGTACCCTCGGCAGCGTCGGCAGGGTTGGTGGCGCCCATGACTTCGCGGTTCTTGGCGATGGCATTCTCGCCTTCCAGAACCTGCAGCACGACCGGACCCGATGTCATGAAGGCAACAAGGTCGTTATAGAAGGGGCGTTCCTTGTGGACGGCATAGAATGCCTGCGCTTCACCCTCGCTCAGCAGCTTGCGCTTCTGTGCGACGATGCGAAGGCCGGCGGCCTCAAAACGGGCGTTGATCTGGCCGGTAACGTTGCGACGTGTGGCATCCGGCTTGATGATTGAGAAAGTTCTTTCGAGGGCCATGGTTTTCCCTTTGACTGAATTGGTCGAAATTAAACTGGTTGAGGCAGGGATATCATGTCCCTGCACGGACGCCGCCTTAATAGGGCGAGACGGGCGCGGTTACAAGGACAAAAGCCCATTCCGAGCATTGAACAGACACTGACCCCGCGATCAGGCGCGCTGCTGCCATTTCCCGTCATCATCCTGGGCGAAATACCGCATTTCCAGCCCGGCCATGTCGCGCCATGTCTGCCATTGCGTGCGGGCCTGTTCAACCTGCGCCTCGGACCTGCCGTCGAATAGATTGAACACCCGCTCGAAGCCGTCCATGTCCTCGCGCTCGGCACCGTGCAGAAGAAACAGGAATTCGGCCCCGATCGGATTTGTCGTTCCCTCGGAGACAATCCATGCCACGGCATGCGAGGCGCCCTCGCCCGCATCAAGGCCATGCGGCAGCCAGGAATCAGGGTCTCTGGCCCACAGATCATCGTCAATCGCCTCGGCAGCGGGACGCGGGCACTGGACAAGTGCCTTGCGTCCGGCCAGACGCGATTTTTCGATCAGCATGATCAGCGCATCCGGCAAATCAGATCGGGTCAGGTGATAGAAATCAACCTGCGGCATATCGGTCGCCCCACCCCGTCACATCACGAGTCATCCGACGATATTTCGACAGACTGCCAGTCATCAACCAGCCGGCTGAGCAACCTGACACCATAGCCCGTGCCCCCCTTTGGCACGGTCTTTGTCGCTTTGTCAGACCACGCCTTGCCGGCAATATCGAGATGCGCCCAGGGGGTGTCGGTCACGAACCGTTCCAGGAAACAGGCAGCGGTGATCGACCCACCTGCAGGCCCACCGATATTTTTCATGTCGGCAATGTGGGATTTCAGCTGCTGGTGATAGGCCTTGCCAAGTGGCATCCGCCAGACAGGCTCAAGCGTTGCCTCGCCAGCGCGAGAAAGCTGGTTGGAAAGATCATCACTATTGCTGAACACACCGGCATATTCCTTGCCAAGCGCGACAATCATCGCCCCGGTCAAGGTCGCCAGATCCACCATCGCCTGTGGTTTGAACTGGGTCTGCGTGTAATGCAGTGCATCGGCCAGCACCAGCCTACCTTCGGCGTCGGTATTGATAACCTCGATTGTCTTGCCGGCCATCGAGGTTACGACATCACCCGGTCGCTGCGCATTGCCATCCGGCATGTTTTCAACAAGGCCGATCACACCTACGACATTTCGCGCGACCTTGCGCGACGCAACCGCCATCATGGTGCCGGTGACAGCGGCCGCGCCGCCCATGTCGAACTTCATATCCTCCATGCCCTTGGCTGGCTTCAGCGAGATACCGCCAGTGTCAAAAGTGACACCCTTGCCGACAAGCGCGATCGGCGCCTCGTCAGCGCCGCCACGCCAGTTCATTACAACCAGCCGGGATTCGCGCCGACTGCCCTGACCGACGCCAAGCAGGGCGCCCATGCCAAGATCTTCCATGGCCGCTTCATCAAGAACCGTCACATCAACACCGAGCTTTTCAAGCTCAAGGCATCGTGTGGCGAACTCCACCGGGAACAGCCTGTTGGGTGGCTCGAACACAAGGTTCCGGGCCATTTCAACGCCCTTCATAAGTCCCATTCTGTCACTGACAGCGGGATGCGCCTCGGCAAGCGTGTCAGACACAACGGTGATCTGGACCGACTTTTCACGCCGCGGTGATTCCGTGAAATAATCCTCAAAGTTATAGGCAGCTGACATCATGCCCATAAGCAGGTCTGCCATGACATCATCACCAAGCCCCTGATCCGGGAGATGGGCCCGCTTTGTCTCCAGCCCTTCAACGGCGGCAAAGGTCCGTCCACCGACCTCTTCTGCGGCGCTTCCCGACGCCACATCGGAACCGGTTCCAATCAACACGAATATGCCAGCCTCAAGAAACAGCGTCAGCGACTTGTTGGCCTCGCCGGTGAACTGGGCTGCGGACATGCCGGCAATCACCGCAGCCGCCACGGATTTTTCTAGTGCAGGCAACAAGGTGCCACCCTCGGCCACGAGACATATGGTCGCCTGACTGCCCTCAGGGACATTCGAAGAAAAGGAAAGATCGAGTTTGGATGCCATGATGCCTATCCTGTCTGAAATGAACCTGCGCACCGGAACCACGACCCGGCGCAGGGCGTTTGATAAAACAGCTTTGCCACACGCCTGTCAAACTGTCGTCATGACGGGCCAATGATGTCCATCCTGACAGCTGTCACAGGCGTCATAGCTTTTGCCTTTTCCTGTTTCCATATGGTAATCATGCCCGCAGACTCTCAAGGGGCCGACATGCAATTCGACCGCTACCTTTTTGCACAGATGATCCGGACAACCATTGCCGTGTCGACAACGCTTGTCGGCATCATGTGGCTGTTCCAGACAATCCGCATCCTCGAGATGGTGATCAATCGTGGTGCGCCGGTTTCAGAATTTCTGTTGATGTCGGTCACGGTCATACCGCTCTGGCTGACAATCGCGGTACCAATCGGCGGTTTCGTTGCCGTAACCTGGGTATTCCATCGCGCTGTTGCAGACCGGGAATTACTGGTGATGCAGGCCAGTGGCAGAAGCGCGCTGCAACTTGCCAGGGCCCCGATCATGCTTGGCCTTCTTCTGACATTCGTTCTGGCGATGAATTCGACAATTCTGCTGCCGACAAGTTTCGGTATCTACAAGCAGGTTCAGTTCAAGGTCCGCAGCAGCATTCCAACGGTCATGCTGCAGGACGATGTGTTCATCGATGTTGTCGATGGCATGACAATGCTGATTGGCGAAAGGTTCGATGACGGGTTGGCCCGCGACATCTTTATTCATGATGAACGCACCGAAGGAAAAGTCATCACCATGACGTCGAGCGTCGGTCGTTTCATCGAGCGTGACGGGCTTCCCGCTGTGCTGCTTCAGGATGGCGAGCGGATGGAACTTGGCAGCAATGAACAGGCCGGGGCGAAACTTCTTTTCGACACCCACACAGTGACGATTGCACCGCAAGACCGAAAGGAGGCGACCCGGATGCCAATCGACATGAACGAGGATACGATCGCCAACCTTCTGGACCCCGCCAAATCACCAAGCCCCGACTATGTCAGTCAACGCCGCGCTGAAGGGCATTACAGGATTGTATCACCGGCGTTGGCGCTGGTTCTGGTCTTGACCGCCAGTTGCGGGGTGCTTTTCGGGCAGGTCCGACGCAGCACCTGGTCGCGTCGAACTCTGATGACGTTCTGCACAGGAATGCTGTGCATCGCCGCGATTATATCTTCACGATCTCTTGTCACCGCGATCCCGGCCACCGTCCCTGTTCTCTACGCCAGCGTGATCATCCCCGGATTTGTGATGCTGACACTGCTGGGTTTGCCCTCCTTTAGCGGACCGTCACCCCAACGCAGACCAGCCACCGGGGTGATGTCATGATCAGACCAGTGGTTTCAGGCACATTATTTCGATATTTTGGCGGCAGATATCTAGCCTGGGTGGCTGCCAGCGGCATAGGCCTGACAATCATTGTATCACTGATCCAGGCAGTGGAACTCGCACGCAGAAGCAGTACCCGCCAGACAGCAGACGATATCAGCATTCTGAATCTGGTGCTGCTGAACATTCCCACCGTGATAGAAATGACGCTGCCAATCATGCTGATTATCGGTTCGATGGCCTGTTTTGAATCATGGAATCGTACCAATGAATTCGTCGTCAGCCGTGGCTTTGGAAGATCGATCTGGTCGGTACTCAGCCCGGTGGTGGTCGTCGCGTTCCTGATTGGCGTGGCGTATGTCGCAATCATCAACCCGATCGGTTCGGTGACGTCACGCCAATATGAAAGCTTGATGAATTCGATTTTCGGTAACAACGAACAGCGACTATCCGTTTCGGCCGACGGGATATGGCTTCGTGACGAGTATCCCAATGGTCGTTTTATCATTCATGGCGACATGCTGGAGGTCGATATGTCCAGCATCGTGAAACCCATGATCTATCAGTTTGACAGGGACAACAACCTGACCCTGCGGATCAGGGCAGAGACCATGCAGCTGACCGACAGCGGTTGGGTTATCGAGGAAGCACGGGCCTGGGACCGTGACGGCATTCTGTCGGATCAGGGCAGCATGTTGCTGCCAAGCAGCCTTGGCATCCTCGATCTTGGCCTGTCGAGCGAGCCACCAAACACGATCGCCGTCTACTCGCTACCCGCTTTCATCGGGTTGCTGGAACGGGCCGGACTGCCAGCTGTCGAACACCGCATTCACCTGCATAGATTGCTGGCGATGCCGCTGCTATTGCTTGGATTGGCGATGATCAGTGCCCGCGCCACCCTGACCAATCTGGTCAGAGGGCGACGTGTCAGACTGTTCACACGCGGTATGATCATTGCCGTTTCGGTGACGCTGTTCAGCCATTTCATGCAGGTGCTGGGTGAGTCGCTGCGACTTCCCGTCATTCTGGCCGCCTGGGCACCAGCGCTTGTGGTGGCTGTCATTGGCACCATCATGCTTGCCAGGATGGATGAGGCCTAACAAGGATCATGAGACAAATGCAAAGCCCTATGAGATACCTCTTTGTAAAAATCGTCGCCGCCATCCTGTTGTGGTCGGGCGTTGCCGCTGCGCAAATAGGCATTGTGGCAACAGTGAATGAACATCCCATCACCAACTATGATGTCGAGCAGCGTGCCCGGTTTCTGGAATTCGCCACCAACATCAAGATCACTGATGACAATCGTGACAGGCTGTATGAAGACGCCCTGCAACTGATCATCGATGACAAGCTGCGTATGGCCGAAGCGAAATCCATGATCCCGGATGTGGAATCCGCCGTCCTGCCGGAAGCGCGCAAATTCATGAATCAGAATTTCGGGGATACCAGCAGATCAGGTGCAATCGTCCTGCGTGAAGCAGGGATCGACCCGATGACAGTGCAGCAGAAATATACCGCCGATCTGGCGTGGTCGAACTACATCACCGGGCGGTTTCAGGGGAAATTCTCAAACATCGAAACGATGATTGATGACGAGCTTGAACGCTTGAAACTCAACGCGGCAAAACCACAAATCCAGCTTGGCGAAATCGTGCTGGCCCCGGGACCAGCGCGGAACCTGGCACAAACCGAAGCACTGGCACTGGAAATTGTAGCTGCGGTGCGAAAGGGGGCCAGTTTCGCCGAGATTGCACGCCAATATTCGGCCTCGGGAAGTGCATCGCGCGGCGGCAATATTGGCTGGGTGATTGTAGAAAAACTGCCGAAAACATTCCGTGAAAACTTGCGCGATGTCCAGACCGGCACTGTTACCGACCCGCTTCTGCTTGATGGGGCGGTCTATATCTTCAGACATATGGGCGAGCGCAAGAATGGACTGATTGACAGCTCGCAATCGCTTGTGTGGCTGGCCCGTGCGATTCTGCCGGTGGCGAGCAATGCAGCCGAGGCTGATCGTCTGGAAGCCGCGGCCAAGGTTTCACGCGATACCGCAACCATCACCGACTGCGATGCCATGGAGGCTCTCAACACCGAATATGGAAGTGGTGCCTTTGCCCGCCTCGATGAAATGCTGGTCGCCGACATGGCACCACAAATGCAACAGCTGATCGGCTCGCTTGAACAGGGCAAACCGTCAGAGCCGCTCGCCTTTGCCGAGGGTGTTGCCTCGCTGATGATCTGTCAGTTGAAAACCCCGAAACTGCAACTGCCGGGACGGGATGAAATCAGACAGACCTTTGTTGACCGGATCTTTGGCAGCCTCAGTGAACGCCAGGCGTTGAAATTGCGTCGCACGGCGGTGATAGAGCGTCGCGGCGAGTGATGGCAAACGCCACCACATCAGCATTGACAACGTCCGGCCCGCACGCGCCGGTTATCGTGACCCCTGGCGATCCTGCCGGGATTGGTGCCGAAATCGCATTGAAGGCACATGCAGCCGGCGAGCGTGGCTTTGCCATCATGGAAGACCCGCAGCGCCTCGACGATCTTGCCGCCGGATTGGGACTGTCCGTCCGAACCCGTGTCATCGACGATATGACCAATGTTGCGCCAGATGATGATCATCTTCCTGTTCTGCCGCTGACATGGATACACCCACCGCGCCCCGGTGTGGCAGATCCGCGAAACGCGCCGGTGATCATTGACAGCATTCGCAAAGCAGCCGCCCTGGCCCGCAATGGCAACGCTGCAGCGATGGTCACCAACCCGATCAACAAGGCCGTTCTTCAACAGGCCGGATTCGCACATCCGGGTCATACCGAATTTCTGGCGACATTGTCGGCACCGCGCGACGGCGCGCCTGTGATGATGCTGGCCTGCGCAGAACTGCGCGTCGTGCCGGTAACAATCCACATCGCGGTGCGCGAGGTTCCCGACACCCTGACAACCGACGATATCTTTGCCAAAGGGATGTTGCTTGCCGAATCCCTGCGGCTGGATTTTGCCTGTCCGGACCCCCGTATCGCCGTGTGCGGGCTCAACCCCCACGCTGGCGAGCAGGGGCAGTTCGGCCATGAGGATGAGGAGGTGATCGCACCAGCTGTCACGCGGCTTCAGGCAGCCGGGATCAGGGCATTCGGGCCTGTGTCGGCTGATACATTGTTCCACCCGCGGGCCCGTGCGAGCTATGACGGTGTTCTTGGCATGTATCATGACCAGGTTCTGATCCCGATCAAGACGATTGATTTTGACGGCGGTGTGAATGTTACGCTTGGACTTGATTTCATCCGCACCTCGCCGGATCACGGCACCGCCTTTGACATTGCCGGCACCGGCACCGCGCATGCTGACAGCCTGATCGCCGCCATTCGCATGGCAAGATCGATGGCCGGAAATCGTCATGTCGCCAGCTGAAACAGGTTTCGACAACACCCCTATCGAGGCCTTGCCATCGCTGAAACAGCTTGTTGGCGAGCTGGATATGCGGGCGCGAAAATCGCTTGGTCAGAATTTCCTGTTCGACCTGAACCTGACCCGGCGCATTGCACGCAGTGCCGGTGGACTGAACGGCACCACCATCGAGGTTGGACCGGGACCGGGCGGACTGACACGCGCATTGCTACTTGAAGGCGCGCAGAAGGTCGTCGCCATTGAGAAGGATTTTCGCGCCAGCACCGTGCTTGCCTCGCTTCTGTCTGCGGCCGGCGATCGTCTTGATCTCGTCGAAGCTGACGCGCTGAAGACGCCGCTGTGGGAAATCGGGGATGCACCGCGCCGGATCGTTGCCAACCTGCCCTACAACATTGCAACAACATTGCTGATTCAGTGGCTTGGCCACGCGATAGCCTTTGAGTCCCTGACCCTGATGTTTCAGAAGGAGGTTGCCGAGAGAATCACCGCGCAACCAGGCGACAGCGCGTTCGGGCGCCTCAGCATTCTGACTGGCTGGATAGCTGACGCCACCATTCTGTTCGACATTCCGCCAGATGCCTTTGTGCCGGCACCAAAGGTAACATCATCTGTGGTGCATATCAGACCACTGGCGGCACCACGTCATGAATGCGACAGGGCGGCGCTGGAACATGTAACGCGGCTTGCCTTTGGCCAGCGCCGCAAAATGCTGCGTGCATCCTTGAAACCGATTGGCGGCGAGGCGCTGCTGAACCGTGCTGGCATCGATCCGCAGGGGCGGCCACAGGATCTCGACATTGCCGCCTTCTGCCGTCTGGCGCGAGAGGTTGAGCTACCAGCGCAGGGTCAGTCACCTTCAGCCTGAAGTGTGCGTACGAACGCCGTCATGCCGGTCTGCCGGTCACGCCGCAGCCGTTCTGCCGCCAGAATGGCGCGTACGGACCTGACCGACTCCTCCAGATCGTCATTCACGACGATATAGTCATATTCGCGGTAATGGCTGATTTCATCGGACGCCTTGGCCATGCGGGACGCGACGACTTCCACGCTGTCCGCAGCCCGCGCCTCGAGCCGGGCCTGCAATGCCGCCCGGGATGGCGGCAGAATGAAAACCGACACCAGATCGTCAGCCGCCGCATTGGCAACCTGCTGGGTGCCCTGCCAGTCAATGTCGAACAGAACGTCTCCCCCGACATCCAGAACCGCCATCACATCCGCCTTCGGGGTGCCATAGGAGTTACCGAACACCGTCGCATATTCCAGAAAGGAATCCGACGCGATCATCTCGTCAAACCGCGCCTGATCAACAAAATGATAGTCTCGACCATCGACCTCGTTTGGGCGCGCAGGCCTTGTTGTCGCCGAAACAGAGAGTGTCAGATTCGCATCTTCAGCCAATAGCTGGCGCGCAATTGAGGTCTTTCCCGCCCCGGAGGGGGAGGACAGTACCAGCATAAGTCCCCGGCGGCCGGCCGCAGCGCCTGTCTGCGTAGTTCCCGTCATGACAAATCCCTTTTTCCTGACCGCTCGTTCAATCGTCTCGAAGACCAGCTTTTCGTTGTGCTTCGCGGAATAATCTTACATTCCGGTTATGTTCGTCCAGCGTCCTTGCAAATCTCAACCCACCCTTGCCGTCAGACACGAAATAGAGATTCCTGGTTTGCGCCGGCGCCAGCGCGGCATTGATCGATTCAAGGCTTGGATTGCAGATCGGCGTCTTTGGCAACCCCTTGATGACATAGGTATTCCATTCTGTCCTGCGTTTCAGATCAGACTTGCGGATAGGACGATTGGCCCCGGTTTCGACGCCATAGAGAACCGTCGGATCGGATTGTAGCCGCATGCCGCGTTTCAGCCTGTTGACAAAGACACCGGCCACTTCCAGCCTTTCAGCGCTGTCAGCGGTTTCAAGCTCGATGATGGAGGCAAGGATCAGCGCATCACGAGGCGACTCGTATGGCAGATCCGGCGACCGGTCAATCCAGGCTTCGGCAAGCGCCAGTTCCCGCTTTTCCTGCATCCGTGCCAGCATTGCATCGCGGCTTGTGCCACGGGTGTAGAAATAGGTTTCGGGCAGCAAACTACCCTCTTCCATCGGCACTGTGATCTCACCGGAAAAATTCTCGTTTTCACGAAGCACAGAGGCAATATCGGCCGATGTCATGCCTTCGATAACGGTAAAGCGCCGCTGATAGCTGCGGCCGGCATGGATAATGTCCATGATAACGGCCAGACTGGCCCGTGGCGGAATTTCGAACTCGCCCTCTTTCGGCACAAAGGACGTTCCCGCCATGATACGGGCGGCGTCATAATGATAGAGGTCACGAATCACGCCGCCACGCTTCAGCGCCCACCGGATGGTGGCATGACCGTCACCGGGCGATATCTGGATCAGTACACTGTCCTGATGCGGGCCGTCAGCCTGGACAATCATCCTGTCGACCACAAACCAGCCACCTGCCACAAGGGCGGTCAGGAGGCCGAGCAGCCCCACCGTCCGGATCATCAGCCGGGCGGCGGATCGAAGCATCAGGTGACCTGGCCGATAATCAGCGATGCGTTGGTGCCACCAAACCCAAAGGAGTTTGACATGGCGTTGCGAACATCGCGCTTGCGCGACTTCAGCGGCACAAGGTCGAAATCCGCCACCGCATCCTCGGGATCCTCGAGGTTCAGGGTCGGCGGCACTTCACCAGTCTGCACGGCCTTGACCGAATAGATGGCCTCAATCGCGCCCGCCGCGCCAAGTAGATGGCCTGTTGCGCTCTTTGTCGAGGACATCGAGACGGATCCGACGGCATCGCCAAGAAGACGGCGAACAGCGCCAGCCTCGATCAGGTCGCCGAGCGGCGTCGATGTACCATGTGCGTTGACATAGTCGATATCGGTCGGCGCAAGGCCGGCCCGCTTCAATGCCGCCTGCATGGCGCGGAACCCCCCGTCACCATCCTCTGCCGGCGCGGTGATATGATAGGCATCACCCGACATGCCATAGCCCTTGACCTCGGCATAGATTGTCGCGCCACGCGCCTTTGCATGCTCAAGCTCTTCAAGGACGACAATGCCGGCCCCCTCGCCCATGACAAAGCCGTCGCGGCCCTTGTCCCAGGGCCGAGACCCTTTTTCAGGCTGGTCATTATAGCTGGTGGACAACGCCCTGGCGGCGGCAAACCCGGCCATGCCGATCCGGCACACTGCTGCCTCGGCCCCGCCGGCGACCATCACATCGGCATCATCAAGCGCGACCATGCGCGCCGCATCGCCAATGGCGTGCGCACCGGTCGAACAGGCCGTAACCACAGCATGGTTCGGGCCGCGAAACCCATATTTGATCGACACATGACCTGACACCAGATTGATCAGCGCCGAAGGAATGAAAAACGGACTGATCTTGCGGGTGCCGCGCTCGCTCATCAGCTGGTCGGTCTTCACAATTGTCTCAAGACCACCAATACCGGATCCGATCATGACGCCGGTACGATTCTGTGATTCGCGGTCCTCTGGCTTCCAGCCGGAATCTTCTACGGCAAGCTGCGCTGCGACCACACCAAGCTGGATGAACCTGTCCTGGCGGCGCTGTTCGCGGGGATCGATGAAATCGTCAAGGTTCAGGCCGCCATCTTCGTCCGCACCAGGCACCTGGCCGGCAATCTGACAGGAAATATCGTCAACATCGAACCGGGTGATACGGGATATACCGCTTTTCCCGGCCAGAATCTGCGACCAATTACGATCAACCCCGACACCTAGCGGGGTGACCATTCCAAGACCGGTGACAACTACGCGTCGCACGTTTCTCTCCTGATCTGGAAAAACATAGCTCTAAAATACGCCAGCCCCCGGGCGACGTCTACCTGCAAGGCAGAAAACCGGGGGCTGAAAACGTGTCATTTGCCTGTTTAGGCGGCGCTCTCTTCCAGGAAGGACACGGCGTCCTTCACGGTCAGAATGCGCTCGGCAGCGTCGTCCGGGATTTCAACACCGAACTCCTCTTCGAATGCCATGACCAGCTCGACAGTGTCGAGGCTGTCAGCACCAAGATCATCGATGAAGCTTGCGCCATCGACAACCTTGTCGGCGTCAACGCCAAGATGTTCTACCACGATGTTCCGCACACGATCTGAAATATCGCTCATTAATGCCCCCTTAAAGAGAAGGTTGAAGCAGCCCCGAGCAAACCCTCAGAGCGTCAAAGTTGGCGGCAGATAACACAGTTTTTTCGGCTACGCCACCCTAAAGAGTCACACCCCGACAGTCCCGCCGGATTATAGCATGGCCATCCCGCCATTCACATGAATGGTCGATCCGGTGATGTAGGCGGACTCGTTACTGGCAAGGTAGTGTACAGCCGAGGCCACCTCTTCGGCCGTACCCAGTCGCCCGACCGGCACCCGTCCAAGCAGTGCCTCGCGCTGGGATTCGCCAAGAGCATCGGTCATCGGTGTCTCGATAAAGCCTGGCGCGACGACATTGACCGTGATGCCGCGACTTGCCACTTCGGCGGCAAGCGCCTTGCTGAAGCCGATCATCCCGGCCTTTGAAGCGGCATAATTGGCCTGACCGGGATTGCCGGTCACACCGACAATCGAAGAAATGGAAATGATCCGCCCATGGCGGGCCTTCATCATGCCGCGCAGCGACGCACGCGTAATCGCCATCGCTGCGGTCATGTTGACGTCGAGAACTTCGTCCCATTCCTCGTCCTTCATCCGCATCGCCAGATTGTCGCGGGTGATCCCGGCATTGTTGACCAGAATGGAAACAGGTGCGCCGGCCGCCTCGACGGCGGCATCAATCAGGCCGGCCGCCTCGCCGCGGTCAGCCAGATTGGCGGTGACAACATGCGCATTCTGCCCAAGCTCCTGCGCCAGCGCGGCCAGACGTTCGGCTCGGGTTCCATGCAGAACAACCGAAGCGCCGCCAGCGTGAAGGGTTCTGGCAATCGCTGTGCCAATTCCACCGCTTGCGCCGGTAATCAGCGCGGTATTGCCTGACAGATCAAACATGAAGGCTCCTGTTCTTTCATTTGCTTTGGCCGTTCCAGCCCTGTGGCCGTTAAAGCTGGTTGGCCGTCCCAGCCGATTGTGCCGCGACCCTACAGTTCGGCCAGCACCAAGTCCAGATCGTCCGCACCATCAAGATTGACCATCGTGACATCATCCAGCGTACGCTTCACCAGTCCCGACAGAACCTTGCCGGTACCAATCTCGACAAACCGGGACACCCCCGCCGTGCTGGCGGCAAGAAGCGTCTCGCGCCAGCGAACGCGACCGGTGACCTGTGTCACCAGATTCTGTCGCAGGATATCCGCATTGGTTTCAGTCGCCGCTGTGACGTTGCAGAAGACCGGGACCGCTGCATCATTCATGCTGGCAGTTGCCAGGGCTTCGGCCATCGCATCGGCGGCCGGTTGCATCATGCTGCAGTGGAATGGGGCACTCACAGGAAGCTTTATGGCGCGCCGGATACCGCGTTCCTTGGCGGATTCGATGGCATGGTCCACTGCGGCGGCAGCGCCACTGACGACAATCTGTCCCGGGGCATTGTCATTCGCAAACTGGATCACGCCACTTGCAGCCGCGTCCGCAACAATCTCGTTCACCACCTCTTCCTCGGCGTTCAGAATGGCGGCCATAGCCCCTTCACCCGCCGGTACGGCACCCTGCATGCTGTCACCGCGCAGCCGCAAAAGCCGCGCCGCATCGGATATTGACAGGGTTCCTGCCGCCGCCAGCGCGGAATATTCACCAAGGGAATGACCGGCCACAAAATCCGCCAGTTCCGTAATGTCGCGCCCGGCCGCCTTTTGCAGCACTGCCAGCCCCGCCATAGAGGCGGCAAACAGGGCCGGCTGTGCATTGCGCGTCAGACGAAGATCATCCTCCGGACCGTCCTGCATAAGCGCAAACAAATCCTCGCCAAGCGCGTCATTCACCTCGTCAAAGACCGCACGAGCCTCGGGAAATGCAGCGGCAAGCGACCCGCCCATGCCAACGGCCTGAGACCCCTGACCGGGAAACTGAAAAAGGATTTTGTCCGCCATCATTCACTCCACCTGATCACTGCGGCATCAAGGCCGGCAGCTCGTCATTCCAGAATTGCGACGTCATTGCCGATGGAATTTGGCGAAATTATGCCAGATCCGGCACCGCAATCCACCTCTAGAGGACACCACTATTCGCTTGCACGCAATAAATGTTCGTGTATGGTGCACCCTGCATCGCACCCGACACCTGTCGGCGATGCCTACATCACTGAAACATTCCTTGCCGGGAAACCGGTTGGTTCGCCACAGAGATGGCGGACGATAAGCCAGAAGGAGTTACGCATGCGCTTGTATGAAAGCGTCTTCATTGCGCGCCAGGATATTTCGTCCACACAGGTCGAAACAATGGCCGATGAATTTGCCGGCATCATCACCGAGGCCGGTGGCAAAATCCACAAACGTGAATATTGGGGTCTGCGGTCGCTTGCCTATCGGATCAAGAAGAACCGCAAGGGCCACTACATCATGTTCAACCTCGAGACAGATGCTGCCACTCTGAAGGAGTATGAGCGGATCATGGGGCTGAACGAGGATGTTCTTCGGTTCCTGAACATTCGCATTGAAGAGGTCGAGGAAGGCCCGTCCATCATCATGCAGAACAAGGGTGATCGGGGCGAGCGCGGTGACCGTGGCGAGCGCGGTGACCGTGGCGACCGGGGATCCCGTCCACCACGCGCGGAGTCGGCAAAGGCTGAAGAGTCTGCTGACGCGCCTGCCGAAGACACCGAGACCGAGGAGTAGGACATGACCCAGCTCGAAATCAAACGCGAAGCCGTTCGTCGTCCCTTTGGGCGTCGTCGCAAATCCTGCCCGTTCTCGGGACCGAACGCGCAGACAATCGACTACAAGGACACCAAGCTGTTGGCCCGCTACACATCGGAGCGTGGCAAGATCGTGCCATCACGCATTTCAGCCGTTTCGGCGAAAAAGCAGCGTGAACTGGCCGTTGCCATCAAGCGTTCGCGGTTCCTGGCACTGATGCCATACGTGACCTCGTAACGCTGGTCGACAGGAAGGAGACACAAGATCATGGAAATCATCCTGCTCGAACGAGTCGAAAAGCTTGGCCAGATGGGCGATGTCGTATCGGTAAAGCCCGGCTATGCGCGCAACTACCTGCTGCCACAGGGCAAGGCGCTTCGCGCCAACAGGGTAAATCGCGAAAAGTTTGAAACCGAAAAGGCACAGCGCGAAGCTGACAATCTTGCCCGTCGGTCGGACGCTGAAACCGAATCCGCCAAGATGGACGGCCTTGCCGTAAGCATGGTCCGGGCCGCGTCCGAAATGGGCCAGCTGTTCGGTTCGGTCACCTCGCGTGACATTTCGGATGCCGTAACCGAGGCCGGGTTCACCATTGCCCGCACCCAGGTTGTCATGGACAAGTCGATCAAGACACTTGGCCTGCACGACATTCGTATCCGTCTGCACCCCGAAGTCACTGTGACAGTCACCGTCAATGTCGCACGTTCGCTTGACGAAGCCGAAACCCAGCTTCGCACCGGCGTTGCCGTGACCGGCCTTGCCGACGATGACGACGATGACTACGGCAACGAGGTGGCCAGTGAAGAGGCAACCCGTGAAGAGGCTCCGGCCATCGAGGCAAGCGCCCCAGAAGCCGACGCCGAGGCCGAGACTGCCGAAACAGAAACCGCATCCGACGATGCGGCCGGTGATGACTCGGAGGCCTGATTCCAGGGCACAGAATGATGAAAAAGCCGGGGTTTGCCCCGGCTTTTTTAGTGCCCGAAACCCGTCATCGGGGCGCAATGCCGTCCTGCCGGCACAGACGCTGCCGATTTTTTTTCACTTATCCCCATTACCCACAAAACTAACAGGACGCATTGCCGGCTTGCTTTTGCTAGGGTGACGCATGTCTGAAGAAACAAGCAACATCGAAGCCTTTCCCGGAGGCATGGCAACCGTCGGCGGCATTCCAACGGCCCGCCAACTGCCAAACAACCTCCCGGCTGAACAGAATCTTCTTGGCGCCCTGCTGCTCGACAATGATGTCATGGAACGCATTGACGACAGGTTGCGGGCCGAACATTTCTATGACCCGCTTCATGGCCGGATCTTTGCCACCATGATGCGGCTGATTGATCGCGGACAGCTGGCAAATCCAGTCACCCTAAAAACCTTCTTCAGCGCCACCGAGGCAGGTCAGACAACCGAGATCGAGGATTATCTGGGCGAGCTTGCGGATGGCGTGATCAGTCTGGCGCAGGCGCCCGACTATTCGGCCACCATCTATGAAACGCATCTTCGCCGCGAATTGATCCGCATTGGCGATGACGTCATCACCGACGCCAACCACCCCGATGTCGATGTTTCCGCGATGACACAGATTGAGACCGCCGAGGCAAAGCTGTTCCAGCTTGCCGAAGCCGGCGAAGCAAGTGTCGGGCTGAAATCCTTTGAAAAAGTCGCGGCGGCGGCAATCAACCAGGCGGCGATTGCCCGCAAGAGCGATGGCGGCCTGTCCGGCTACAGCACGGGTCTTACCGGCCTGAACACCAAGATGGGTGGCCTTCACAAATCCGACCTGATCATCCTTGCCGGCCGCCCGGCAATGGGTAAATCGGCGCTGGCGACCAATATCGCCTTTCATGTGGCGACCACGACCAGGACCGGCGAGACGGCAGCCCCGGTGGCGTTCTTCTCGCTGGAGATGTCGGCCGAACAGCTTGGCATCAGGATTCTCAGTGAACGCGCGCAGATTGATTCGAACAGCATCCGACAGGGCCAACTGTCGAGCGAGGAGTTTGACCGCCTGATTGAGGCCAGTGACGCGCTGTCGACAGCCCCTTTCTTTATCGATGATACGCCGGCGCTGTCGGTATCGCAGGTGGCAAGCCGGGCCCGCCGGATGAAACGCACCGGCGGACTGGGCCTGATTGTGATCGATTATCTCCAAATGCTGGCACCGCAGCTTGGCGTACGTCCGGAAAACCGCGTTCAGGAAATCTCGAATATCAGCCGCGCGCTCAAGGCCATGGCCAAGGAACTGGATGTTCCGGTGCTGGCGCTCTCGCAGCTGTCGCGTGCTGTCGAACAGCGCGAAGACAAGCGCCCGAACCTGTCGGACCTCCGCGAATCAGGATCCATCGAGCAGGATGCCGATGTCGTGCTGTTCGTCTATCGCGATGAATATTACCTCGCCAAGAAAGAACCGGAGCGTGAATCCCACGAAAGTGAAGAGAAATTCAATCTTCGTTATGATCTGTATCGTGAACGGCTGGAAAAGGCGCATAACAAGGCCGAGGTGATTATCGGCAAACAGCGCCACGGTCCGACCGGGCTGATTGAACTGCATTTTGAGAAATCACTGACCAAATTCAGCGATCTCACCGACGCAGCGCAGATTCCCGAAGGTTTTTAGACGGACGGCCACGCGATGCCCGGCACCATGATCTCCGATGCGCCAGATTTCGGCCATGCCGACAGCGTGATCACCATTGATATTGGTGCCGTTGTTGCGAACTGGCGTTATCTCGACAGTCTTTCAGGGAACCGGACGGAAACGGCAGCCGTGGTCAAGGCCGACGCCTATGGACTTGGTGCCGCCACGCTGGCACCGGCGCTGGCGACAGCCGGATGCCGGACCTTTTTCGTCATGTCGCTTGCGGAAGCCCGCGCACTTCGCGCGGCACTCAACTTGGCGCTGCCCGACGTGGGACAGGGTGAATGCCGTATATTTGTCCTTGGTGGCTGTCACCCCGGACAGGAAGCAGATTTCATCAGCGCCGAAATCATGCCGGTGATCAACAGCCTTGATCAGCTGATGCGCTGGCGTGAGGCAAGCCTGTCATCCGCTGAAGGGTCGCCGCCCGGTGCCGCGCTGCATGTCGATACCGGGATGACGCGGCTTGGCCTCGATCCGGACGAGACAGCATGGCTTTTGGACCGCATCGATGGTGGCGAAAATCCGCTTGCCGATATGGGTGTGCAGCTTCTGATGAGCCATCTGAGTGCTGGTGAAGACCTTGCCGATGACGCCAATGACAGCCAGCTTGCCAGCTTCGGTCGCCTGTGCGCCGCGCTTCCGGATCTGCCGGCCAGCCTTGCCAACAGTGGCGGCACACTTCGGGGCGGCGCCTTCCACATGGCGTTGAACCGGCCTGGCATCGCCCTTTATGGTCTTCACCCGGCAGGTCTCGATGGTACAGCCGAACAGACAGCACAGGCCGGCGATCTTCGCCCCGCAGTTGTCTGGCAGGCGCGCATCCTGCAACGTCGCAACGCCCGTGCCGGTGACCGGATCGGGTATAACGGCACCCATCAGCTGACCCGCGATTCCCGTATTTTCACGCTTGGTGTCGGCTATGCGGACGGCTATCCCCGCAGCCTTGGCAACCGGGCAATGGTCACGATCGCCGGCATGCCGGCACCGGTGATCGGGCGGGTTTCGATGGACAGCATCACCGTCGATGTCACCGACCTTGATGATCGACGTCTGGCCACCGCCAGTCACGCCGAAATCCTCGGTGACGGCTATCCCCTGGCCCGAATGGCGCATGACGCCGGCACCATCGGCTATGAAATCCTGACCCAACTTGGCCGCCGGCCCTTACGCCGCTTTATCACGTCATGAAACTGTTGCCCCGGCATGACGGCAACGGCATTGGGGATGGTCAAACAGCGAAATCCAAGGCATAAAGTGGACCGTGCGCCAATTCATGACCGCAACCGACCGGAAAGAGAATGATCGGGTTTCTGCAGAATATCGGCCGAACAACCCTGGCCTTTCTGGCCGCCATTGGCCGTTTGACGCTGTTCACACTGGCGGCGATCCGCTGGACGTTTCTGCCCCCCTACTATCTTCGTCAACTTGGCCGGCAAATCATTGATATCGGATACTTTTCGCTTCCAGTCGTGGGGCTGACCACGCTGTTCTCCGGGATGGTGCTGGCGCTGCAATCCTATACCGGTTTTGCCCGCTTTTCGGCTGAAGACACGGTGGCCACCGTTGTTGTGCTTTCGGTCACCCGCGAGCTGGGCCCGGTTCTTGCCGGATTGATGGTGGCCGGACGGATCGGCGCTTCAATGGCGGCGGAAATCGGCACCATGCGGGTTACCGACCAGATCGACGCGCTGGACACGCTGTCGACCCGCCCGATGCAGTATCTTGTCGCCCCGCGCATTGTTGCCGGAACGGTATGTCTTCCGTTTCTGGTGCTGATCGGCGATATGATCGGGGTGTTTGGCGGCTATCTGGTCGGCGTCTACAGGCTTGGTTTCAACCCGTCGATCTATCTCAGCCGGACCCTGGAATATCTCGAAATTTCGGATGTGACGCTGGGTCTGGTGAAAGCCGCCGTGTTCGGCTTCCTGATTGCGCTTATGGGATGCTATCATGGCTATCATTCCGGGCGCGGTGCCGAAGGCGTTGGCCGGGCGACCACCAACGCTGTCGTGTCGGCATCAATTCTGATCCTGATCGCCAACTATATCGTCACAGCGCTGTTTTTCGGATGATGAACAGATGACAGCCACGAACACAGACACCCAACCAAAGATCGTCATGCAGGGCGTGACCAAATCCTTTGGCGACAAGAAAGTGCTTCGCGGTATCGATCTTGAGGTGGCAGCCAAGGAATCACTGGCCATTATCGGCACCTCGGGATGCGGCAAGTCGGTGACACTGAAATGCCTGCTGGGGCTGATACAGGCAGATGGCGGATCGATCCGGGTCGATGGCGAGGAAATGATCAATGCCAGTCGCCAGCAGCTGGAAACCATACGCCAGCGCTTTGGCATGACATTCCAGTTCGGGGCGCTGTTTGACTCGCTGCCCATCTGGGAGAATGTGACCTTCCGGTTACGCCAGCGCCAGCATATGACCCGCCAGCAGGCACGTGATTCAGCGGCGGATACCATTACCCAACTTGGGCTGGCGACGCATGTCATCGACCAGTTTCCGGCCGAGCTTTCGGGCGGCATGCAGAAACGCGTTGCCCTGGCCCGCGCCATCGCCGACAAGCCTGAATTCCTGCTGTTCGACGAACCGACATCCGGGCTTGACCCGATCACCGGCGGCGTCATCGACAGGCTGATCATCGATTCCGTTAACAGGCTTGGCGCGACAGCGATGACCATCAGCCATGACATGGCCTCGGTAAGGCGGATCGCCGACAAGGTGGCGATGGTGCATAATGGGGTGATCATCTGGTGTGGACCGGCAAGCGAGATGGACAATAGTGGCGTCGAGGAGGTGCATCAATTTGTGCATGGTCTTGCCGACGGACCACTGACCCTTGCCGCGCAGGCCGAGGCACGACGCGGCTGATGGCAAAGGGGGCAGTCAGCTATGTATGCCAGCAATGTGGCGGGGCTCATCGCAAATGGTCCGGCCGCTGCGACCATTGTGGCGCCTGGAACACGCTTGTAGAGGAACGCGTTGAGGCACCTTCCGGCCCAGGCAAGAAAGCCACCGGACGCCGGGTGGACATGCAGCCCCTTGCCGTATCGGCTGACGTCAAACCACCCCCGCGCATGCAAACCGGCATGGCCGAATTTGATCGTGTTGCCGGTGGCGGGCTGGTCAAAGGGTCGGCAACACTGATTGGCGGCGACCCGGGGATCGGCAAGTCGACGCTGTTGCTGCAGCTGGTCTGTCGCCTCGCCGGGGCCGGGTTCAAGACAGCCTATGTGTCAGGCGAGGAATCAGCCGAACAGGTGCGAATGCGGGCCCGCCGCCTTGGGCTGGGCAATGCCGATGTAGATCTTGCGACAACGACAAATGCCGCCGACATCGCCGCCTCCATCGGTGGCAGGGACGGGCCGGATATCATCGTCATTGATTCAATCCAGACAATGTACCTGCCGACGCTGGATTCAGCGCCCGGCACGGTCAGCCAGGTCCGGGCCACCGCGCAGGAATTGATCCGCGCCGCGAAAATCCATGACGTGGCGCTTCTGGTGGTTGGCCATGTCACCAAGGATGGCGCAATCGCCGGCCCACGGGTTCTGGAACATATGGTCGACACGGTTCTTCATTTCGAAGGCGACAGGTCGCATCATTTCCGTATTCTCCGCGGTGTGAAGAACAGGTTCGGCGCCACTGACGAGATCGGTGTCTTCGAGATGGTCGAGGCCGGTCTTGCCGAAGTGCAGAACCCGTCGGAACTGTTCCTTGCCGATCGCCGGGACGAGGTTACGGGTGCGGTCGTCTTTGCCGGCATCGAGGGAAGTCGTCCTGTGCTGGTCGAGATCGAGGCGCTTGTCGCGCCATCCACCCTTGCATCGCCGCGCCGCAATGTTGTCGGCTGGGACAGCAGCCGCCTTGCCATGCTGACGGCCGTACTCGAGGCACGTTGCGGGGTCCCCTTGTCAGGACGTGATATTTTCCTGAACGTGGCAGGCGGGTTCAAAGTGTCCGAAACCGCAGCTGATCTGGCCGTGGCGGCAGCCCTGTTGTCGTCTGTCAGCGGCAGGCCGGCACCGCCCAGAAGCGTATTTTTCGGTGAAGTGGCCCTGTCAGCCGAACTGCGTCAGGTGGCGCAGGCCGACGCCCGCCTCAAGGAAGCCGCCAAGCTTGGCTTTGACATGGCGGTGATGCCGCGTCCGCGCAAGAAACTTGCCACGCCGCAGGGATTGTCGCTGGCGCAGCCGGCCACACTTGCAGAGTTGATTGAAATCATGGGCGGTGTAGCATGACAGTGACCAGCCATTCTGGAGCGCGAATCTGATGAGTTTCGATCTGTCCGCCCTCACCCTTATTGATTACGGCGCGTTGCTGCTGTTGCTGGTATCAGGCGGGCTGGCAACGCTTCGCGGTATGACACGCGAGCTTTTTGGCCTTGCCGGATGGCCGATCTCCTTTATCGCCGCCAAACTCAGCGCCCCCTATCTGGAACCGGCCCTGACCAAGCTCATCAGGATCGAGGGAATCAGTCAGGCACTTGCCTGGGGTGTGCCGTTTGTGGTTGCCGTCGTGCTGTGGTTTGCGTTTGCCTCGCTGGTGTCACCCGGGCTCAGCAAGGCCGGGCTTGGCGGGCTCGATCGCTGGCTGGGGTTTCTGTTCGGTTTGATCCGCGGGTTTCTGATCGCCGTGATCATCTATACGGGTGCGGTTGTCGTGGCCGAAGGCGAGGACAAGCTTCCCGATATGGTGAAAGAGGCCACAGCAACCCCCATGCTTCGTGACAGCGCGCACCTGATGTCCGGGCTGCTGCCGTCCGAAATGCGCGATCGCATTGTCGACAATCTTCCTGAAGCCAGTGACACCGCCAAGGACCTTAAGGATACCAGCGACAGCGTGGGCGAGGCCGGCGAATCCGGCCTCAAGCTGCTGGAAGACGAGACGGCCAACTGACCTGACTGTCTGATTGGCAGCTTGATTTGTGGGGTGATTTCCCCAATAACCTATGGCGCAGAGCCGGAGCGATTTGTGATCCTTTACAGCAAAAACCATTCTTGGACAGACCAATGAGTTCGGCCAGCATTTCATCTGTGGACATCCCCACACATCTTGACGGGTTTCATGAAGAATGCGGGGTTTTCGGGGTCTATGGAACGGACGAGGCAAGCGTTCTGACCGCGCTTGGTCTTCACGCGCTGCAGCATCGCGGCCAGGAAGCGGCCGGTATCGTGACCTTCGATGGCCGTGATTTTCATGCCCACCGCGCCCTTGGCCATGTTGGCGAGAATTTCGGTGCCGATTCACCGCAGATGAAGGAACTTCGCGGCCATGTCGCGATCGGACATAACCGCTATTCGACAAGCGGCAATGTCAATCCTCTGATGGAAATCCAGCCATTCTCATCGCAACTTGCCTTCGGCGGTTTTGCGCTGGCACATAATGGCAACCTGACCAATGCCATGCGGCTTCGCGCCTCGCTGATCGAGACCGGCAGCCTGTTTCAATCCTCGTCGGATACCGAGGTGATCGTCCACCTTGTCGCACGCTCGCATCAGGCGGATGTCACCGGACGGTTGACCGACGCGCTGAAACAGATTGATGGTGCCTACTCGCTTGTCTGCGTTGCCGATGACATGCTGATCGGAGTTCGGGATCCTTACGGTGTTCGCCCGCTGGTGCTTGGCCAGCTGGGAGACAGCTGGATCATGACCTCTGAATCCTGCGCTCTCGACATTGTCGGCGCACAGCCTGTCCGCGATCTCGAACCCGGCGAAATGGTGGTGATCGACAAGAACGGCGTTCACAGCCACAGACCGTTTCAAAAGGTGTCGCCGCGGTTCTGCGTGTTTGAATATGTCTATTTTTCCCGCCCGGATTCGGTCGTTGAAGGGCGCGGCGTCTATCATGCCCGCAAGGCCATTGGCGCTGAACTGGCGCGTGAGTCGAATATCGACGCGGATCTGATCATCCCGGTTCCCGATTCCGGTGTGCCGGCAGCACTTGGCTATGCCGAAGCGTCCGGAATCGCCTTTGATCTTGGCATCATCCGCAATCACTATGTCGGGCGAACATTTATCCAGCCGACACAAAAGGATCGCACCGATTCGGTAAAGCTCAAGCACAACGCCAATCCCGCTGCCGTGCGCGGCAAGCGGATCGTGCTTGTTGATGATTCGATTGTACGCGGCACGACATCACGCAAGATTGTCACCATGATGCGCAATGCCGGTGCCGCCGAGGTGCATATGCGCATCGCCAGCCCGCCAACAACCCATCCCTGTTTCTACGGCGTCGATACACCAAGCCAGGATCAGCTGATCGCGGCGCAGATGTCCGTTGATGAAATCACGCGTGAAATCAACGCTGACAGTCTGGCCTTCATCACCGTCGATGGCATGTATCAGGCGATTGCCAATATGGCGCGCGATCCCGAAACCCCCCAATTCTGCGATGCCTGCTTCACTGGCGAATATCCGATCCAGTTGGCCTCCGGGCTCAGCGCCAAGCGGGTTTCGCACGGGAATGGAACATAATGGCAAACATCGCTGCTGATCTGTCCGGAAAGCTGATCCTGGTGACCGGCGCAACGCGCGGGATTGGCCGCGCTGTCGCCGTGGCGGCGGCGGGTGCCGGTGCCGAACTCATCATCACCGGGCGCACAATCGGTGCCCTTGAAGAGGTCGATGACGAGATCAAATCGACCGGCGGCCATGCCACCATCGTCGAGCTGGACATGAAGGACACCCCTGCCATCCCGCGGCTTGCCGGTGCCATCGCAGAACGATGGGGCCGTCTGGACGGGTTTGTCGCCAACGCCGCCATCCTGACCGCGCTGACACCTGTTGGGCATATAACGCCGCAAGACTGGGACAGCAACATCGCGGTCAATCTGAC
The DNA here is from genome assembly GCA_040839025.1 of Alphaproteobacteria bacterium LSUCC0719. NCBI lineage: Bacteria > Pseudomonadati > Pseudomonadota > Alphaproteobacteria > Alphaproteobacteria bacterium LSUCC0719. The sequence goes on along the minus strand of JBFPJN010000001.1, from coordinate 262,337 downwards.
CGGACAATGGCATATGATCCGGGCTTTTGATCCGCTTTTGCGCGCCGCACCGGCTGGCCGCGCCATTCTTGTCACATCGGGTGCTGCCGTTGGCAGCCGTCCATTCTGGGGCCCCTATGCGGCCACCAAGGCGGGTCTCGAGGCGCTTGGCCGGTCCTGGGCCGGTGAAAGCGAGCAAACCAATCTCAAGATCAACATGATGAATCCCGGCGGCACGGCAACCGGCATGCGCGCCGCCGCCTTTCCGGGGGAAGATCCGGCAACCCTGCCTCGACCAGAAGATATCGCGCCGGCCTTTCTGTCCCTGCTGGCGGATGACTGCCCCTATCATGGCGAGGTCGTCGAGGCGCGAAAGCTGGCCGGTATCTAGTCTGCTGCCGCGATATAGCGCATCGCCTGTATGCCATGCCATTGCGAAACCGGAAGCGGCACCGGTCGCCCGAGGATATCGGCAGCCAGCAGATCGCCCAGAAGGGGAGCCAGCGTAAAGCCCCGCGCGCCAAGCCCGCCAAGGACAAACAGCCTTTCACCGATATCCGCACCAAGACAGCCGAGGACAGGTCGTCTGTCCGGTAGGCTTGCCCGGCGACTGACCCGCGCGCCGAATGACGTGGAATCCATACCGAACGGCTTGCCAAGGGCGCTGCCGGCAAGAAGCGTCAGATTGTGGTGATGACCATCCGTGACGGTCTGTGCATCGACCTCCATCGCCGGATCACGCCAGAATGTGGCACCAAGATCATGCCGCCCCGCCATTGCCGGTGTCAGATAGCCGCCAAAACTGATCCCCCTGTCGAGGCTGGACATCGCCGCATTTGTCGGCACCTGACTGACAAGACCATGCGTTGTCTCGAGTGGCATTTGCCGGCCACAGACTGCCAGCATCGATGACATGTCGGCACCAGTGGCGATCACCACCTTGTCGGCCTCGACGCGCCGCCCGTCCCTTGACGTCAGAAGAACCCCGCCGGCATCAGCGATGATGCCATCCACCGGAAAATCATAGACCGGGTCTGTCCCGGCCAGCAGCCAGGTCAGCAGACTGTCCGGCCTGATGGCGCGCGCGCCATGATAGAAGATGGCATCATCACCACGGCCGTCCGGCGTGGTGGCAGAGCTATAATCACCGGTTCCCGCCACCAGAAGATCGGATGGCCATTGCTGGGTTCTGAACACCTCATGCCGCTTTGCGATGCGTTCCGGCGCATCAAAGGCGACAACCCCCCTGCCGACGGTTGCGCCGGCCAGGTCTGACAACCGCGCCGCCAGGGACAGGCAGGAAAGCGACAGCTGGCTCATTGGACTATGGTCGACGGTCAGTTTGGGGCTCTGTAGCGCCATTCTGTTGCCGGATGCCCCACTGCCCGCAGCGCTTCCGGAATCAAGAATCACCGGCACACAGCCACGCCGCCTCAGCCCTGCAGCGACCGAGGCACCGGCGATACCGCTGCCGATCACCGCCACTTTGCGAGGCTGACCTGATCCCGCCTCCTCAACGCCGGTGCGACGACCGGTGATCATCTCCCGTTTGCGACCAAAGCCGGGACGGCGCGTAATGGCGAAACCGGCTGCCTCGAGGTTGCGCCTGACATGGCCGGCAGCTGTGAAGCTGGCAAGCGTGCCCTGCGGGCGCGTAAGCCTTGCCACATGCCCCAATATCTCTGGCGACCACATATCCGGGTTGCGCGACGGTGCGAACCCGTCAAGAAACCAGGCATCGGCCAGGAAATCGAGATCCGGAAGCACCTCACCGATCTCGGCATAGTGCAGATGCAACGTCATCCTGCCGTCGCAGAGCGGTACAACATGATATCCGGGCCAGCGTGGTGGCAGGGCGCGCCTCAGGGCCGCTGCCTGTCGATCCAGTTCCGGACATGCCCTGTGGGCGGACTGCATCTGATCCACGGTCAGGGGAAAGCGCTCAATCGAAATATAGTCGAGCTGCATGTCCGGATGATTTTCAAGAAGCGCCATTACGGCAAGGCAGTTCAGGCCTGTGCCGAAACCTGTTTCAGCAATTGTCAGATGACCACTGTCGCCGAACCGCGTCGCCAGATCATTGCCATCAAGGAAAACATGCCGGGCCTCGGCGACCCCGTCCTCGCCACCGTAATAGCCATCCTCAAAATCCCCTGCATAGGGAACGCCATCACGAAAGCTGACATTGGGTTCTGGCAGGTCATAGATCGCACCGCGATGCGGCGAGGCTGTCGACATGTTCGGCTCTGGTAAATATTTCGTTAATAAACAATATCTTGCGAAAGATCACAACTTCGATACCATCTGGTCCTCCGAAAGTTGCGAGGGATGTATATCAGAGTTCGGGCACGTTTTATCTGCAAATCAGCCGAGGTATGAACGACCATGCTTGAAAGATTTGTCCTGGCCATCCTGGGGCAGTTCATCCGGTTCGGACAATTGACCGTCATCACGCCCGGCGGCAGGCGGGTCTGTCTTGGTGTCGCTGACAACGGCCCAAGGGCAGAAATTACCGTCCATGACCGCAAGACCCTGCGGCGGCTTGTGACGCGCCCTGATCTGGAATTTGGCGAAGCCTACATGGATGGCCGCCTGACACCAGGCGAGGAGGGGCTTGAACCCCTGATGGATCTGATTTTGAAGAATTCGCCTGTATGGGCGGGGCATTGGGCCGGCCGCCTGACATTGATGTTCGGAAACATGCTGTCGGTCTTCAGGCATCTGAACCTGCCGGACCGGTCGCGTCGCAATGTGGCGCATCATTACGATCTGACAGATGAATTGTTCGAGACCTTTCTTGATCCGTGGCGCCAATATTCCTGTGCCTATTTCCATCATGCCGATGACACGCTGGAGGTGGCGCAGATCAACAAGCTTGCACGTATTGCCGCCAAGCTGAACCTGCAGGAAGGTCATCATGTTCTCGATATCGGCTGCGGCTGGGGTGGTCTTGCGCGGGCGCTGGCGCTGTGTCGCAAAAATGTCATCGTAAACGGGATCACACTTTCGGAACGCCAGCTTGTCCATGCCAGACTGGCGGCAAAAAATGCCGGCATGACGGAATCGCTCGATTTTCAGCTTCTGGATTACCGCCATCAGACGGGACGTTTCGACAGAATCGTGTCGGTTGGCATGCTGGAACATGTCGGGCCGCGCAACTATGCCACCTATTTCGACAAGATTGCCAATCTTCTGGCACCAGGTGGTGTCGCCCTTGTCCATAGCATCGCGGTGCATCGCCGCGCCGGGCCGGTGAACCGGTGGCTGACACGCTATATTTTTCCCGGCGGATATCTGCCGTCGCTGGAACAGCTTGTCCAGGCCACCTCCGGCAGGGGATGGAAATTACTGGACCTTGAGGTTATGCGCGGCCATTACGCCGACACGCTGCGGCATTGGCGGCACCGGTTTCTGGCAAATCATGACCGGATGGAAAAACTGTATGACAGCCGGTTCGTACGCATGTGGGAATTCTATCTTCTTGGCTGTGAATATTTTTTCCGCAGCCAGAATGGTATGATCGTGCAACTGCTTCTGTCTGATGATCATCTTGCCGTACCTGACAGCCGTGCCTATCTTCACGATCTGGAAACCGCATTCAGGAACATATTGTGTCAGAACTCCCCTTCTGGAAACAAAAGGCACTCGGCGAGCTGAGCCCCGAAGAATGGGAATCACTGTGCGACAGGTGCGGAAAATGCTGTGTCCTGAAGATCGAGGACATTGGCACGAACGAGGTCCATTACACCGATGTGGCCTGCAGACTGCTGGATTGCGGCAACGCCACCTGCATGGATTACCCGAACCGCAAGACACATGTCCCCGACTGCATCACGCTCAGCCCACAGAATCTGGAGACCCTCACCTGGATGCCGGACAGCTGTGCCTACCGTATCATCGCCGAGGGCGGTGACCTGCCATCATGGCACCCGCTTGTCTGTGGCGATGCCGAGGCACCAAAGCGGGCCGGCGCCACGGTGGCTGGCCGGGTCTTTCCCGAGGATTCGGTTGATGAGGCTGACATGATCGACCACATCACGACATGGTAGGACGGGGCCAGACGCGATGAGTCGGAATGGATGGATCCTGATTGCCCTGCTGACGGTGCTGGCACTTGCCACGATCTGGAACGCCGAGTCGGGCGGCCCCAAAAAACGCTGGCATCTGTGCAAGGAATCACTGGTGACGCAGGTTTTCACCGGCAGGTGCACGCTGCGTTTCAAGGGTGAAACGCAGCCATCCTGAGGCATATAGAAAACCTGCGGTCAGGTTTCAGCCGCCGCCTGGCAATCAGGCACCGAACAGCTTGTTCCATTCTTCGGGCGACAGATCGCGCAGATCGCTGCGCCATTCGGCGCCAATCTTCATGCCGCGCTGCACAGCGGGGCGCTGGAACATGGTCCGCCGCCACCGCGCCACATTCGGATAGGATTCGATATCGACATTCTGGCGATCATGGGTACGGGTCCACGGGAAAATGGCGATATCCGCAATCGAATATTCGTCGGCCACATATTCACGCCCCTCTAGGCGACGGTCGAGAACACCATACAGACGATTGGCCTCGTTGCTGTAGCGGGTCATCGCATATTCAATCTTGTCCTTGGCGTAGAAATTGAAGTGATGCGCCTGGCCAAGCATCGGACCAAACCCGCCCATCTGCCACATCAGCCATTCAAGAACGGTCTTTCGGCCCGCCCCCTCTGCAGGAAGCAACATGCCCGTTTTTTCCGCCAGATAGATCAGAATGGCACCGGATTCAAAAATCCCGGTGGAATCACCGTCCGGCCCATCACGATCGATGATCGCGGGGATCCGGTTATTCGGGCTGAATGCCAGAAATTCCGGTTTGAACTGGTCTCCATTGCCGATATCGACCCTGTGTACCTCGTAGGGAAGCGACATTTCCTCGAGCGCAATGGAGATCTTGTGTCCGTTTGGAGTCGGAGCGTAGTGTAGTTCAATCATTCTGCGGAATTCCGTTTTCTGGGATGCTGCGCGACACCGCGCGGCGTGACTGCCGGGTTCGCTCGATATATAGTAAACCGATTATGATCTTCCAACCGTCTTCCGCCAATCGACCGACTTTCAGGCGCGACACCCAGCCAGGACCAATACCATGTTTTTCGCACCGATGCGGCACAAGGATGCCGGACTGTCCCACAATCCACTCAAAGCCATCGTCTCGCCGCGGCCGATCGGCTGGATTGCCTCAAAAGGCGCTGATGGCAGCTTCAACCTCGCACCCTACAGCTTTTTCAACGCCATTTCCGAAGATCCTGCGATGGTCATGTTCTCGGTACAGTCGGATAATGAATCCCACATCAAGGACAGCCTTCGCAACATCGAGGAAACGGGCGAATTCGTGGTGAATATCGTCAGCCAGGACCAGTTCGACGCGATGAATATCTCATCCGGTTCCTATCCTTATGGCGAAAATGAATTCACCCTTGCCGGGCTCGACATGGTCCCGTCACAGACCGTGGCAGTGCCAAGGGCCAGCGGTGTCCCGGCGGCGCTGGAATGCACGCATTTCCAGACACTCAACCTGCCCCGCAATGACACCGGCGGGGGATACATCATGGTGACCGGCACGGTTACGGGTATCTATATTGATGACGGGATTGTCGAGGGCGGGCTGGTCAGATACGAGAAATTCATCCCGATCAGTCGCCTCGGCTATCGCGACTATGGGCGCAGCACCGATATTTTTCAGGCTACACGACCCGGGCAGGGCTGAGCGCCGTGGCTTGTCAACGCTGCGTGCAGCTGGAGATGTCGACGGTAACGTAGCCATGCAGGCTTGAATCCGCAAAATCCAGCAGCAGCACCCATTCTTCGGCCGGAATCATGACCTGGAATGGCAGTGTGCCCTGTGTGACCTTCTGCCCGTTCAGAAACGCCATCCGCACCGTTAGCGGCATCTTGCGGTCAAAGCTTGGCACCTCGCGCGATGACTTGCGGTCGGCATTGCCCTCGACATGCAGGTTGAGTCCGCCGTCAAACAGCGTTGCCTTGGATTCAGGCCCGCCATAGAGCGGGGTGGCAACAGCGATATTCCGACTGTCGAGTTGGCGGCAGTTCGTAGGGCGGCCAAGCTTCTGGATGGCATGAAGGATCTGCGCCGGCGCGACACCACGCGCGATCTTTTTGGTAACCAGCGCCTTCAGTTCGGCATCATTGTCCTGCGCCAGCTCATCAACCTTGTTCTTGGCCCGCGCTTCGGCAAGCCCCATCTGAAGGCGCTGCACCTCGGTGCTGAGTTCGGCAATCTGCTGATTGTTCTCATACAGCGTGCGTTCCGCCTCGGCGCGCAGGCTGCCGGTCTCGGCATGGCCCCACAACCAGCCAAGCCACAAGACACCCCCGACAATGAGAACCCTGAGTAGCAACGTCACATAGCTGCGCATTTCCCGGCGGCGATATCGCTCTCGTGTTTCAAAAAAGTCCATTAACTGCCTGTTCTGTATCCCTGTTCATGGACATATCGTGCCCGATCAATACATCACCACGAATAAAAGGCAAGTTCATGTCACGTCCCGCTCTTGAAGCTGTGCGTCTGTATAGGGCAGGATGCTGGCATGCCGGTATCAAGGACACCTATGAAATCGCCGGGCACATCACACCACCGTGCCCCCCGTAAATCACCGCAAAATGGTCGCGCCTGGCAGCGTATGCTGAGCGGTCGACGTCTGGATCTGCTCGACCCTTCGCCAATCGACATCGAGATCATCGACATCGCGCACGGTCTGGCGCGTGTCAGCAGATGGAACGGCCAGACCAGGGGGGCCTACCCGCTGTCGGTCGCCCAGCATTCGATTATTGTTGAAAGGCTGGTTTCGCGCAACGCGCCAAAGCTTGATCGTCGCTGGCGTCTTGCGGCACTTCTTCACGACGCGCCTGAATATGTTATTGGCGACATGATCACCCCGTTCAAATACGCGCTGAGCGGAATCTATCAGGATATCGAGGCACGCCTTGAAGCCGCCATTCATATCCGGTTTGGTCTGCCGGCGGCACTCCCCGATACCATCACCCGCGCAATCAAGCGTGCCGACAGGATGGCAGCCTGGATGGAAGCAACCCAGCTTGCAGGTTTCAGCGAGACCGAAGCTGCCAAAATCCTGCGTCGGCCACGCGGCACCCCCACAAACATGAAGCTGCGTCCGGTGCCGCCCGATCAGGCGGCGGAGATGTTCTTGAAAAAATTTCGCCTTCTCGGCGGGGACAGCTAGTCAGGCCTGACGGTCATCCCAATGCCGTCAATTCACATTGCTGACCGAACGTGAAATCGCCCCCTTGCCTCGGGCAGCGTCGGATTTCCTGTCGCCACGGCCACCGACAAACCCACGCGGGCCGGCATCATCCGCCGTCGTCGGGTCGGGTTCAACATGGACCGAATTCAGCAACGCACCGGCACGCTGGATCAGACTCAGCGCATCATCAAGGACAGCCACAGCACGCATTGTGTTGACGTCATTCACCGATTCGTTCCGCTCGGACATGTCCCAGGCGATTGCATTCAGCTGATCATTCACGCGAACCAGCTTTGCTTTGCTGCGTTTCCGGAGGTCACGAATCTTCACATTGCGGCTTTGCGCCATCAGGCCTCTCCATTAAACATGAATTGGACCTAATATACTGAAATTTAACTCTTGGCCAAAGACTGAAAGCCGGTGTCTAGCGGTTGATCCTGACAGCTGACTCGCGCCGCTGTCTGCGGCGTTCCTTGCGGGCCCGGATCATGGCTTTGGCCTTGCCCATGGTCAGGCAATCAGGACAAACGCATTTTCCCGCCAAATCAAAGTTTTCACGAAGATTGGGCAGCGCCATGCACCAGCAGTGATCCTTGCCCGGCGGAGCGCCACAATTGAACTGGGCACCGCATTCGTCGCATGTCAGTTTCTGCATTCCCCCCTCCGGCTGCGCTCTGGCCACTCTCCGGGTTTCCTCTGCCCGAATCCTCAGCCAATTCACCGTCCGATGCAAGGGCTGCATAGACAGAAGAATCAGTCACGCGCCAGCGCCACCAGCGGTGCTGGGCAGTAGGCAGACCTGCCGGTCTGTGATACACCCGGCCTGAATGTGCGGGCGTGGCGGAATTGGTAGACGCACTGGACTTAAAATCCAGAGACCCTGGGTCGTGGGGGTTCGAGTCCCCCCGCCCGCACCATCGTCAGACCGGCACAAGCGAGATCGATGGCAGGCGTGATCGGGGTGCATCACGGCTGGTGAGACAGCACAATTCCCAGCTGGTCAATGGCAAGATCGGGAAGCATCGCAAAGCCGATGGCACTCGACAACGGCACGGGTGTGTCCGGTGTGGCGGTGACCGTCAGCCTGCCCCCCTGCTTCAGCATCGCCTCTATCGGTGGCAACAGCCGGGACACATGTTCTGGAAAGGTGGAGCCGACGCCGGCAGCCGCCGACATCCTCGTCATGCTGCGAAACTCGGCTTCGCTGACCCCTTCCTCCTCGGCCGCTACGGCAAAGATAATATCGCCAAGCCCGGAATCCTCGATCACCAGACGCCCACTTTCCAGAGCGATGGCGCCGGACAGGCCGATCAGCGCGGCCGGATTGTCATCAGGTGACGCAAGAAGCGGCACCAGACGTTCAAAAACATCATCATCAATGGCGAATCGCACAGCAAACTCGATGGTCGCCAGATCCTGGATATCCGAGAGGAATTCATACCCGACCAACATGCCGGTTGCCGACATATCGATGCTGGCCATGACAACAAAATCCAGGCTCATCGAATTCATGCCCCGATCTGCAAGCTTGTCGACCAGCGGATTCTCACCGCGAACCTGGTCAAGCGGCATCACGGTCATGCCCTTCACAGCCAGCCCGCCCTCGGTGACGAACACCCTGCCCTGCGCTGTTTCGGCAAGACGGACCGGCAGGCTGCTGATCTCGTCCACCGAAATAAGCGCATTCTCGGCCTGCAGGCTGAGATTGGTCATTCTGATGAGGCTTTGTTCGGTTACCGGAGGGTCGGTCAGAAAAGGCTGCGAGCCTTGCAGGGAGTCATGGTCGATCGCACCGGCAGATATATCGCGCATCTCGACCCGGTTGATGAACAGCCCAGATTCGGGCACCAGAGCATTCGTCATCAGCAATTCGTTGATGAACCAGTCATCCCCACCGGCGACACCGTCAGCATCGATATTCAGATAGTCAGCTGTCAGCATCACGACACCGTTCTCGCTGACTTCGATATCATGAAGTTCACCGGACCCGCTGCGGACATCGATATCACCGTCTGCAAATGACAGCGTCATGCCATCGCCGATTTGCAGCATTGTGCGCGCGACACCGACCTGCGGCAGCATCACACACATCATGAAGGCGACGAAAACTGTACAGACAGCCAGATAGCTGAATCTGTGGCGGGGGCCGGACGGCGATCTGTGTAACGGGTTCATGGTCATAGCATTCACTGCAAAAGTGGCAGATTGGTGGCCAATGGCCTATCTTGACCCTAGCCTGACAAACCGCCAGCGGTCGAGTCATGCAGCGCCCCATCGGACCGGGACCAGAGACAGGCAGAAAGGCCGGACATGTTCTTCTTTCCGTTGTTTGACGACAATCCGTCACAGCGCACGCCCTGGGTGGCGTGGATCATCATCGCGGCCTGCGTTCTGGTCTTCATGTGGCAGCAATCATTGCCGCCACAGGCCGAACGGCTGGCCTTTTTCCAGTATGGCTTCATCCCGGCCAATGCCAGTGGGGCCGCGACATTGCCTCCCGAAATTGCCGTCCTGCCGGCCTGGGCAACCATGATCTCGGCGATGTTCCTTCATGGCGGATGGATGCATATTGGCGGTAACATGCTGTATCTGTGGATTTTCGGTGACAATGTCGAGGATTCCATGGGGCCCTGGCGCTTTATCCTCTTCTATCTCCTGTGCGGCGTGGCGGCGGCACTGGCCCAGTTCATGATCGGTCCCTCATCGCGCATTCCGATGGTTGGCGCTTCGGGTGGCATTGCCGGCATTCTCGGCGCCTATCTTATCCTGCATCCACGCGCAGCCATTCGTACCTTCCTGCTGATTCTCATTTTTGTCAGGTTCATCAATCTGCCAGCCTGGGTTGTTCTTGGCGTCTGGATCGGCGGGCAGTTCGTCGCCGCACCCAACGCCTTGTCGGGAGATGATGGCGGGGTCGCCTATTTTGCGCATATCGGTGGATTTCTGGCTGGCATGGCGCTGATCCCGTTCTTCAAACGGTCCGATGTGCCGCTGTTTGGCGCCAATGACACACCACCTGATCACTGGTCAGCACGCCCGATCCCCTTTGCCGAAATCAAACAGGAAGCAAAATACCGCTATGGTCGCCGCGCCAACGATCCGCTGCGGTCGCGCGTTGTTGTTCGCCATGAAAATCAGCCGGCAGCCAAACGGCAGGACGATAACACCGCGTCACCTTGGCAGGACAGCCGCGATGCGTCCCACAAGCCGCATCAGCGCACAGGTGGCAGGGGGCGTGGATCGGTGCCGGGGTTCAGGCGCCAGGACTAGGTAGCACGACTAGTCCCTGCCATCCTCGCCGAGCGGCATGATATCGGCAGTGGCACCCAGACCGCGCACCCCGACGGCAAGCGCTTCGGCAGCCGCCATGGTGACCTGCGGGTCAAGACCGCTCACAACCACGGCAGTGCCGAACTGGCCCGGCTTGAACCACGGATAGCTGCCGATGCTGACACCTTCATGCGCTGCCTGAACGGTTTCCATGATGGTGGCGATGGTGCCCTCGCCGATCGCGCATTGCACGGTCAGACGGGTCATCGCGACACCGCCGGGAAGCCGGTCACGCAACCCTTCAAACATCGCCTGCAGGATTGACGGCACGCCGGCAAAGACATGCACATTGCCGAGAATGAACCCTGGCGCGGCGCTGAGCGGATTGTCGATCAGATCGGCCCCCTCGGGGATATCGGCCATCTTCTGGCGCGCCGCGTTGAACTCGATGTCCGTGCCTTCATAATGCGCAATCAGCCGCGCTTCTGCCTCTTTGTGGCGAATCACCCTGCGATCAAAGGCGGCAGCAATACATTCGGTGGTGATGTCATCATGCGTCGGCCCGATGCCGCCACTCGTGAACACCAGGTCATAAGCCGCCGACAGCGTCTTTACGGTTTCGATGATGGTCTCGCGCACATCGGGGATTACCCGCGCCTCGCGAAGCATGATGCCCTGCGAACCAAGCTGTTCGGCAAGCCACCCGATATTCTTGTCCTTGGTACGACCGGAGAGGATTTCATCGCCGATCACGATAATTGCGGCTGTTGGGTTGGCCATGCCTTGGTCCTTATGAACATCACTGGAAATTACCTGACAAGGGAAATAGACTCTTTCTGACGTCGGTCAAGTCCGCAGCACAAATCACAGCTGCCGACACAGGCAGGAATGGCCTAAGTGGCTTGGCAAACTGCCGATTTGCGATTAGTGGTATCGGCGCAACCTCCACCCAGACCAAGGGCAGCCATGCGTACCGATCCTGTAATTCTCCATGACGAAACCGGCTTTGCCGGCATGCGCGCGGCGGGCAGGTTGGCGGCGTCGGTCCTCGACATGATCACGCAGCATGTGCAGCAAGGCATCACGACCGAGGAGCTGGACCGCATCTGCCACGATTACATCAATGCGCATGGCGCGGTTCCGGCACCCCTGAATTACAAGGGCTTTCCGAAAGCGACATGCATTTCACTGAACCATGTTGTGTGCCACGGCATCCCGGGACCAAAGACGATTCGCGACGGTGATATCCTGAATATCGACGTCACGGTGATTCTTGACGGCTGGTATGGCGACACATCGCGGATGTATTTCGTTGGCGAGCCATCAGTCAAAGCCCGCCTTCTGACGTCGGTGACGCATGACTGCCTGATGCGCGGCATCGAGGTGGCCAGACCCGGCAATACACTTGGTGACATCGGTCACGCCATTCAGTCACACGCCGAGGCGCAGCGCTTTTCCGTGGTGCGCGATTTTACCGGTCACGGTCTTGGGCAGACCTTTCACTGCGCCCCCACTGTCCTGCATTTCGGCAACCCCGGTGCCGGCATGAGGCTTGAACCCGGCATGATTTTCACCATCGAGCCGATGATCAATGCAGGTCGCGCCGAGACAAAGATTCTGGGGGATGGCTGGACGGCGGTGACGCGCGACAGATCCCTGTCCGCGCAGTTCGAACATTCCATCGGGATCACCGACGGTGAACCGGAAATCTTTACCCTGTCCCCGGCAGGATATTCCGCACCGCCCTATATCTAGACCGGCAGGGTTTACGGCCAGCGTCGGACCAGACTTCAAGTGACAGCAAACCGAATCAAAATGGCAGCGTGTTAACGCTTTCTTCAGCCATTTTGCATTATCCCTATGGGCATGGTCAGGCAGCCCGACATATCACCCCGCACAGCAAAGCCCCGCTCAGACGATGATGATCACCAGACGGCGACCAAGGCTGATAGCAGATCGGGCTATCAGTCCGGCCACAGGGCCCGTATGCGGGCCAAGCTTCTGGACAAGGGGGCTGTCGCCCTCAGCGATCTGGAGCTGCTTGAAATGCTGCTCTATGCCGGCAATACCCGGACAGACTCCAAGCCGCTGGCCAAGGAATTGATGGCCAGCTTCGGGTCGCTTTCAGCGGTGCTGCGGGCACCGGCAGATACACTTCGCAAACATCGCGGCATGGGTGATGCGTCGGTGACGGCGCTGAAAATCGTCGAGGCTGCCGGGCTGCATCTCAGCCATTCCGACATTCACAATCGCCATGTGCTGGCAAGCTGGAGTGAAGTTCAGCATTATTGTGTGACACGATTGTCTCATGAGAATGTCGAACATTTCATGATGCTGTGTCTGGACAATCGTAACCGGCTGATCGCCGAGGAACGTCTGTCGACCGGCACCATCGACCAGACGCCTGTCTATGTTCGCGAAGTTGTTGCGGCAGCACTGCGGCATTACGCAAAGGCGGTGATTCTGGTCCATAATCATCCAAGTGGCGAGACCGAGCCATCGCGGGCCGACATCGATATGACGGTGGAGCTGCGCGCGGCGCTGGCACTGGTCACGGTTACGCTTCACGACCATCTTGTTGTCGCCGGCCACGAGGTTGTCAGCTTCAAGAGCCTTGGCCTTCTCTGACCCGACGACCACCATCGATATCGGGCCACCATCGATATCGGGCCACCGGCGATATCGAGACAGCAGCGTTATTTCGGGTCGGTGATGTCGGCGATCTTGTCGCGTGCCTTGCGCGTCAACTGGCCCGCCCGCAGGCTGGCCTTCATCAGATTCGGACGCGCCTGCTGAAGCGCCTTGCCGGCCGCTTCACCGGCTTTTTTCTGCACCGCCGGGTTGCGGGCGGCCATCAACAGGGCATTCACGACAAGCCTTCGGATGAACATTGCTTCGCGGTTCCTTGCGGATCGAATTTTCAGAACAGCCGCACCCCGTTTTGGCGGGTTACGCACTGGTATTTTCAACAGCCCGATGGTACAACCACCGCGCTGACAGTGGCAAAGGAAAACAGCCCGATGATTCCCCGATATTCGCGACCGGAAATGACCTCCATCTGGTCCGAACAGAGTAAATTTCAAATTTGGTACGAAATTGAGGCACATGCCTGTGACGCGATGGCGGAACTTGGCATGATTCCCAGCGAGGCTGCCAAGGCCGTCTGGGACCGAGGCGGGTTTGATATCGATCGAATCAACGAGATCGAGCGTGAAACCAAGCATGACGTCATCGCCTTCCTGACCAGCCTTGCCGAACATGTCGGCGACGAAGCCCGCTTCGTGCATCAGGGCATGACCTCGTCCGACGTCCTGGACACCACGCTTGCCGTCCAAATGACCCGCGCCAGCGACCTGCTGCTTTCCGGAATGGACCGTCTTCTGGCGGCGCTTCGAACGCGCGCCGAGGAACATCGCTATACACCGACAATCGGACGCAGCCACGGCATCCATGCAGAACCGACAACCTTCGGCCTCAAGCTTGCCACCTTCTATGCCGAATTCGCCCGCTGCCGTACCAGGCTGACAGCGGCGCGTGCCGAAATTGCCACCTGTGCGATTTCCGGGGCGGTCGGCACGTTTGCGCATATTGACCCGGCTGTCGAGGAACATGTCGCCAGGAAGCTGGGCCTGACATCCGAACCGGTATCAACTCAGGTCATCCCGCGCGACCGCCATGCAATGTTCTTTGCCACGCTTGGCGTCATCGCAAGTTCGGTCGAACGGCTTGCCACCGAAATCCGGCATCTTCAGCGGACCGAGCTTCGCGAAGCGGAGGAGTTTTTCTCTGCCGGGCAAAAGGGCTCGTCAGCCATGCCGCACAAGCGCAACCCGGTGCTGACCGAAAACCTGACCGGACTGGCGCGTATTGTCCGCGCCGCCGTCACACCGGCATTGGAAAATGTCGTGTTGTGGCACGAGCGTGACATCTCGCATTCATCGGTTGAGCGGGTGTTTGGCCCCGACGCCACCATCGCACTGGATTTCGCGCTGCAGCGACTTGCCAGCGTTGTCGAGAAGCTGGTTGTCTATACCGATTCCATGCAGGCGAATCTCGACCAGCTTGGTGGTCTTGTCCATTCACAGCAGGTGATGCTGGCTTTGACCCAGAAGGGTGTCAGCCGCGAGAACGCCTATGTCATGGTTCAGCGCAACGCTATGGCCACCTGGAAAGATGGCGGCAGCTATCGCGACAGACTGAAAGCCGACGCCGATGTGAAGGCGGCACTGAGCGCCGAGGATATCGATTCCCTGTTCGACCTCGACCAGCATTTCCGTCATGTCGATACGATCTTTGCCCGTGTTTTTGAAGGTGATGCATGATGGCCGACCGGCACCCACTCTATGAAGGCAAGGCCAAGATCATCTATCCGGGGCCGGAAGACGGCACACTGGTCCAGTATTTCAAGGATGACGCCACCGCCTTCAACGCCCAGAAGAAAGACGTCATCACCGGCAAGGGTGTGCTGAACAATTTTATCAGCGAACACATCATGAATCTGCTTGCCGACGCCGGTGTGACCACACATTTCATCACCAGACTGAATGACCGTGAACAGCTGATCCGCGCACTGGAAATCATTCCGGTCGAGATCGTTGTCCGCAATGTGGCTGCCGGGTCCATCTGCCCCCGTCTTGGCCTGACCGAAGGTGACGATCTTCCCGCGACTCTGGTCGAGTTCTGCTTGAAGGATGATGCGCTTGGCGATCCCATCATCGCGCGCGAACATATTCTGACCTTTGGCTGGGCCACCCCCGCAGAATTCGACGCCATAGTCGCCGAAACACATCGTATCAACACGCTGCTGACTGAAATCTTCGCCGGGATTGATGTCAGGCTGATCGACTTCAAGCTGGAATTCGGGCGGCCCGCCGATGGCAGTGGCGGCATAATGCTGGCCGATGAAATCAGCCCCGACAATTGCCGTCTCTGGCAGGTTGGCACGGATGAAAAGATGGACAAGGACAGGTTCCGCCGTGACCTTGGCGGCCTGACCGAGGCCTATCAGGAAATCGCACGTCGTCTTGGCGTGACAATTCCGCAGGCGAGCTGATCGTCTGCCCCACCGCATCGATGCAAAGGACAGATCCATGCAGGTAATCGTTAACATCTCGTTGAAAGAGGGCGTTCTCGACCCGCAGGGACGCGCCATCGGACGCTCGCTCACCGATCTTGGTTTCCAGGAAGTTGGCGAGGTTCGCGTTGGCAAGCGCATTTCCCTAAATATCGACGAGGACGACCCGGCCCGGGCAGAGCAGAGAGTGGCCCGCATGTGCGAAACCCTGCTCGCCAACACGGTAATCGAGGATTACGAGATCGAAATTGCCGGGGAGAATGAAGGATGAGCCTGAGCGCGCTTCGCGTTGCCGTCATCGTCTTTCCCGGATCAAATTGCGATCGTGACATGATGGTGGCCATCGAAAAGCTGGCCGGGCGTCGGCCGGCATTGGTCTGGCACAAGGAAACAAGCCTCGATCCGGTTGATCTGGCGATCATTCCGGGCGGGTTTTCCTATGGCGATTATCTGCGCTGCGGGGCGCTGGCAGCGCGTTCGCCGATCATGGAGGCTGTTCTCGACCATGCAGCGCGCGGCGGTGCCGTGATGGGAGTCTGCAATGGCTTTCAGGTGCTGCTTGAGGCAGGCCTCCTTCCCGGTGTACTGGTTGAAAATGCCGGCCTCAAATATGTCTGCCGCAATACCTGTATCGAGGTTGTTGGCGGCGCTGATTCACCCTTTACCGCGGGGCTGGTACCGGGTCAGAAACTGATCATTCCGGTGGCCCATAATGAAGGCAACTACTTTGCTGCCGATGATGATTTGCAGCGACTTGAAGATAATGGTCAGATCGCGTTCCGGTATGTCGACAGCGATATTCACGGCCCGTTCAACCCGAATGGCGCTGCCCGCGATATCGCCGGCATCATTTCGACGAATGGCCGCGTCATGGGCATGATGCCACATCCAGAACGCGCCATCTCAAGCGAACTTGGCAGCGCCGACGGTGCCACCATGCTGACCGCCTGCCTGGAGGCCCTTGTATCATGAGTGCGCCACATCAAGCTTCTGCCATGACATTCGAGAACGCCGCATCGATGGGCCTGTCACAGCAGGAATGGGACCTTATCCTGAAACGGCTGGGCCGCACGCCGAACCTGTGTGAGCTGGGCATTTTCTCGGCCATGTGGTCCGAACATTGTTCCTACAAATCCTCGAAGAAATGGCTGAAGACACTGCCAATCGACGGCCCTCAGGTCATCGAGGGGCCGGGCGAGAATGCCGGAGCCGTCGATATTGGCGACGGTCTTGCCGCCATCTTCAAGATCGAAAGCCACAACCACCCCTCCTTCATCGAACCCTATCAGGGCGCGGCAACGGGGGTTGGCGGCATCCTGCGCGATGTTTTCACCATGGGGGCCAGGCCGGTGGCGCTTTTGAACGCGCTGCGATTTGGGGCCGCTGATCATGAAAAGACGCGTCACCTTCTGTCCGGCGTGGTGTCGGGTATCGGTGGCTATGGCAATTGCATCGGCATCCCGACCATCGGCGGCGAGGTGAATTTCGATCCGTCCTATAATGGCAATATTCTGGTGAACGCGATGGCGATCGGCCTTGCCAACAGTGACCGGATCTTCCGGTCTGCGGCGACTGGCCCCGGCAATCCGGTGATCTATGTTGGCGCAAAGACCGGTCGTGACGGCATTCATGGTGCCACAATGGCATCGGCCGAATTTTCCGACGAGACGGAATCGAAGCGCCCGACGGTACAGGTTGGCGACCCCTTCACCGGCAAATTGCTGATGGAGGCCTGCCTCGAGCTGATGGCATCGGACGCTGTACTCTCCATTCAGGATATGGGGGCGGCAGGGCTGACATCTTCCTCTGTCGAGATGGCCTCGAAGGGCGGCCTTGGCATGGAGATGGACCTCGATCTCGTCCCGGCCCGCGAAGACGGCATGAGCGCCTATGAATTGATGCTGTCGGAAAGTCAGGAACGGATGCTGATGGTGCTGAAGCCTGACGCCACCGACACTGCCCGCCAGATCTTTGAAAAATGGGATCTGGATTTCATGCCGATCGGCAAGGTAACCGAAACCGGGCGACTGGTCCTGCTGAAGGATGGCGAGGTTGCCTGTGATATCCCGCTGGCACCGCTTGTCGACGACGCGCCGGAATATGACCGCCCACAGGCCGAGGTCGCTCCGCGCCCGGTTCTGGCAAGCGCCGGCATCACTGACAACAGGCCTGTCGGCGACATTCTGACAATCCTTCTTGGCAGCGTCGATCTTGCCAGCCGCCGATGGATCTATGAACAATATGACAGCCAGGTCATGGCCGACACCATCGCACCGCCGGGCGGCGATGCAGGCCTGATCAGGGTGCATGGATCACGGCGCGGTCTTGCCGCCAGCACCGATTGCACGCCGCGCTATGTCGAGGCGGACCCGCGCACAGGCGGCGCACAGGCTGTTGCCGAGGCATGGCGAAACCTGTCCGCGATTGGCGCGCGTGGCCTTGCCATTACCAACAATCTGAACTTCGGCAACCCGGAACGGCCCGAAATCATGGCCCAGATGGCACAGTCGGTTCTCGGCATGGGGGATGCCGCGCGCGCGCTCGACACCCCTGTCGTTTCGGGCAACGTGTCGCTCTATAACGAGACAGACGGCAGTGCCATTCTGCCCTGTCCCGTGATCGGCATGGTCGGCACGATTGACGATATCGGCACCGCTGTCGGCATGGCGCCTGCCGGCGCTGGTCTGGCGTTGATCGTTATTGGCCAGACAGCAGAAACCGATGATGGCTGGCTTGGCGTATCGCTGTATGCCCGTCATCTGGCAGGCGCGCCCCAGGCGGCACCACCGCCGGTTGATCTGGAGGCAGAACGCCGCAATGGGCTGTTCGTCCAGCAACAGATTGCCGCCGGCACGATTGCGGCCGCGCATGATATCAGCGATGGCGGCCTTGCCGTGACCGTTGCCGAAATGTGTCTTGCCGGTCGATGCGGCGCGCAGATCGACCTTCCCGCTGGCGGCAACCACCATGGCTGGGCGTTTGGCGAGGATCAGGCACGCTATGTGATCGCCACCACCGATGCACAGACCCTTCTGGCCGCAGCGCGGGACGCCGGCGTTCCCGCTGCGGCGATAGGCAGCACCCGTGACGGCGGCGAATTGCAATTCGGCGATGAGAGTGCCATATCTGTAGAAGAATTGAGACAACTGGTCGAGGCGACCATCCCTGACCTCATGCAGGGCGGATGACGCCAGACAACCGGAAGGACAATGCCTCATGCCAATGCCGGCATCCGAAATAGAGAAGCTGATCAAGGACGCCTTTCCCGACGCCGAAGTGGTGATCGAGGATCTGCGCGGTGACGGGGATCATTATGCCTGCCGTGTCATCGCACAGGCCTTTGTCGGCAAGAGCCGGGTCCAGCAGCATCAGATGGTCTACAAGGCTCTCGGCGGACGCATGGGCGGCGAACTGCACGCGCTGGCATTGCAGACGTCAGCCCCGACAAACAACTGATACCGGACTGTGGCGATCCGCCGGTCCCCAAGCTGGAGAAATGATCATGATCGATGACGCTACCCGCGACCGTATTCAGGCCGATATCGGCGGTGACGACGTTGTTCTTTACATGAAGGGCACGCCGGTCTTCCCGCAATGTGGCTTTTCAGCCGCCGTTGTCGGCGTGCTGACACATCTTGGTGTCCCGTTCCGTGGGATCAATGTTCTCGAGGATGACAGCATCCGTGAAGGCATCAAGGCGTTCTCGGACTGGCCAACGATACCGCAGCTCTATGTAAAGGGCGAATTCGTCGGCGGCTGTGACATCGTCCGCGAAATGTACGAAACGGGTGAACTGACCGAAATGTTCCAGACCCGCGGTGTCGACGCAAAGCCGTCTGCCTGACCCCACGCCCGATTCCGCATGACGCTAGTCGCCGGCCACCATATCGCCGGCGTCGTAGCTTCTGTGGGTCACCACTTCAGCCACACGAATGTGATACCAGCTGTAGAATTCCTGGCGGCCCATCTGCTGCGCGGCAAGATGCTCGACATTGATGCGCCAGTTGCGGATCGATGCCCGGTCGCGCCAGTATGACACCGTAATCCCGATCCCATCCTCACCACGCACAGATTCGACACCAAGGAACCCGGGCTGCTGCTGTGCCAGTTCGACCATGCGATCGGATGTCAGGCTGTACATATTGTCGTCGGACAGGGTCCGCTGATTGGTGAAAATCACCGCAAAATACCGTTCAGGCCAGCCATCCGAGGATGGGGCCGTTACACTGTCAATATGATCATCACTGTCTATCATGCGAATGTCCTGTCGAGGCGGGTGTCCGGCATGGCGCACCCCGGGCCGCTGGTCACCGACCATTCGGCTAGGGAATAACGCAGATTTACCTCATCACGCCATGCAAAAATCCCGATCAAGTCGTGGAGACAAAGCGGCCTGAAAAAACAAGGGCGGCCCAAAGGACCGCCCCGGCTGTTCGATATGTATCGGTGCGGGCGCGCCGCAAACCCTAGCGCGAATAATATTCGACGACCAGGTTGGGTTCCATCTGCACCGGATAAGGCACCTCGTCAAATCCCGGTATGCGAACGAACTTCGCGGTGAATTTGTTGTGGTCTGCCTCGACATATTCGGGAACATCACGTTCAACCGACGCAATGGCTTCCAGAACAGCAGGAATGTTCTTGGCTTTTTCCTTCAGCGCGATTTCATCGCCGGGACGAAGCAGAACAGACGCAATGTTGCAGCGCTTGCCGTTGAGAAGCACGTGACCGTGGTTGATGATCTGACGGGCCGCAAAGACGGTTGGCACCATCTTGGAACGGTACAGCACAGCATCAAGGCGGGTCTCGAGAATACCGATCAGGTTCTGACCTGTATCGCCTTTGCCGCTGGCGGCCTTCTTGTAATATTTCTTGAACTGCTTTTCGCCGATATTGCCGTAATAGCCCTTCAGCTTTTGCTTCGCCATCAGCTGCACACCGAAATCGGTGGGCTTCTTGCGGCGCTGACCATGCTGGCCCGGCCCATATTCACGGCTGTTTACAGGAGATTTCGGGCGGCCCCAGAGATTGACACCGAGACGGCGATCAATCTTGTGCTTGGCGGAATGCCGCTTGTGATCAGACTTGGCCATAGATGGCTCCTCATATGTCTGTGGAGGCGCGTGTGGCGCATCCTGTTGTGGCCCGGTAGGGTCGCGGCGTTACCGCCGAACCGGCATCACACCCCGCTGGTGCAATCCACGTTCCCGGGAATGGCGGGAAACTAGGCATCACGGGCCCATATGTCAACCTGATTTCGACCTGTCGCGCATCTTGGTCAGCGCCTGGATGACACCATGCAGGGTGCTGATTTCCTGGCTGGTCGGTGCGGCACGGCCAAACAGAGCCCGCAGATTGCGTTTCACGGCAGGCGCCATTTCCGGCGAAATGAAAAATCCGCCACGATCCAGTTCGGCCTCAAGCCGTTCATGAAACTTGTCACGCTCCAGAATGGTCGCCACGTCAACGGGTGTCTGGCGCTGCTGGTCCGAAAGCGTGGCGGCGGCGGCATTTGCGGCGGCACGCCATTCCCACGCCATCAACAGCACCGCCTGGGCAAGATTCAGCGACGGGTAGTCAGGGTTCAGATCGGCTGTAACCAGACAATCTGCCCGCACGACATCCTCATTATCCAGCCCCGAGGCCTCGGGCCCGAACATCAATCCCGCCTTCGCGCCATGATGCAGCAGCGTGCCGGTAACGGCACGCGGATCACTGACCCGTACCGGCATGTCGCGGCGGCGCGCCGACAGCGCGGCCAGAAATGTCAAATCATGCGCCGCCTCGGCAACGCTGTCATGAACCGTGGCATTTTCGATGATCGACGCCCCGCCGGCAGCCATCGGCAACGCCGCCGGGTTTGGCCATCCGTCGCGAGGCGCGACAAGCCGCATTTCGATCAGGCCACAATTCATCATCGCCCGGGCCGCAGCGCCAATATTCTCGCCAAGCTGGGGGCGCACAAGAATGACAACGGGAGGCGCGTGAGGATTCATTCGTCAGGCAGCATTTGCCGGGCCGGCGATGCCATCGCGCTGCAGCTTCCACATCATGCCGTCACCAAGAGCGACAACCGACGCATCGATAATGTTTGTCGACACGCCGACAGTCCGCCAGATAACGCCATCGGGGGTGCGGAACTCGATCATCACACGGGTCACGGCACCGGTCCCGGACTGTCCTTCACGCGCATCGAGGATACGCACCTTGTAATCGACAAGCTCGACATCCTCCAGCGACGGATAGGCTGTCGCCAGCGCCTTGCGAAGCGCCGTGTCGACGGCGTTTACAGGACCATTGCCAAGCGCCACCTCGTGATAGATGACATTGCCAACGGTGATGGTGGCTGTGGCCTCGGATTCAACCACAAGCTGGCCACGGGCATTGAATCGGCGCTCATCCATCACGCGAAATCTGCCGATATTGAAATAATCCGGCACCTCGCCAAGGGTGCGCCGCGCCAGAAGTTCAAAACTGGCCTCGGCGGAGTCAAACGCCCAGCCTTCGAACTCGCGTTCCTTGACCACGCGGATCAGCGTCTCCAACCGTGGGTCGGACGAGTCGATCTCGATCCCGAATTCGGCGAAGCGTGCCATCATGTTGGATTTTCCGGCCTGGTCGGAGACAAGATACTGCCTTGTATTGCCGACTTTTTCCGGTGGCACATGTTCATAGGTCCGGGGATCCTTCTGCGCTGCCGAGGCATGAAGCCCGCCCTTGTGGGCAAAGGCCGCCTCGCCAACATAGGGGGCATGTGCGTTCGGTGCCCGGTTCAGCCTTTCATCAAGCATCCGCGACAGGCCCATCAGCCGCGGCAGATTTTCTTCGGCAATGCCTGTGTCATAGCCAAGCTTCAGGACAAGTGTCGGGATCAGCGTAATCAGATCGGCATTGCCGCAGCGTTCGCCAAGGCCGTTGATGGTTCCCTGCACCTGCCGCGCACCGGCCCTGATCGCTGCCAGTGAATTGGCTGCCGCGACACCGGAATCATTGTGGCAGTGAATACCAAGGCGGACCTCGGGCAGGGTTTCATGAACCGCGCTGACAATGTCGAACACCTCGTGCGGCAACGCACCACCATTGGTGTCGCACAATATGACCCACGAGGCACCGCCCTCATGCGCCGCACGGACACATTGCAGCGCATAATCGGGATTATGCTTGTAACCGTCGAAGAAATGTTCGCAATCGAACATGGATTCGTGCCCCCGCGCCGCCGAGGCGGCAACCGAATCCCGGATCATCTCCAGATTTTCCTCAAGCGAGGTGTTGATTGCCGTTTCAACGTGGAAGTCCCATGTCTTGCCGACAAGACAGGTTGCAGGAACATCGGCACCGATCACCGCGTTGAGCCCCGGATCATTGGCCGTGCTGCGCCCGCCGCGGCGTGTCATGCCAAAGGCAACCATCCGCGCGGTGCGGGTCTTTGGCGGGTTGGCAAAGAACGCATCATCGGTCGGATTGGCACCGGGCCAGCCACCCTCGATATAGTCGATACCGATCTCGTCCAGCGCCGCAGAAATGGCAATCTTGTCGGCCTTCGAAAAATCGACGCCACGGGTCTGGCCACCGTCTCGAAGGGTCGTATCAAACAACCAGATCCTGTTTTCGCTCATATACCTTTCCCCTGGAGCCGACATGGATGCGGCCCCTGATTGCGCCTAGGACTTATCAAAAATGATGCCAAAAGGCTAGCTTCGCCGCCATACCGTGCCATCCGGGCCATCTTCCAGCAGGATCCCCTGCGCCGCCAGCTCATCGCGAATGGCGTCGGCGGCTGCGAAATCACGCCCCGCGCGGGCCGCGTTCCGGGCGGCAATTCTGCCGTCAATGCCGGCGTCGTCCATATCCGCTTCGCCGCCGCCGCCACGCGCCCATTCATCGCCGGTCTGCCCGAGAAGCCCCATGACAGCGGCCGATGATTTCAAGGCTGCCGCCGCCTCGCCATTGCCCTTGTTGGCCTCACCGGCAAGTTCGTGAAGGCGCGCCATCGCCGCCGGCGTGTTCAAATCGTCATTCAGCGCGTCGAGAAAAACGGTATCAACAGCCTCATCGCTTGCCTCGGCATCGCCGACCGCCCGGTACAGCCGATCAAGAACATTGCGCGACTCGGTAAGCGCCGCCCCGGTCAACGCAACCGGTGCGCGGTAATGCGCCGCCAACAATCCTGCGCGTACCGTCTCACCGCGATGTTCGGCAATGGCCTCATGCGCCAGCACCATATTGCCAAGCGATTTCGACATTTTCTCGTCGCCCATGGTGACATAACCGTTATGAAGCCAGTATTTCGCCATGATGTCGGTGCCATGCGCACAACAACTCTGCGCAATCTCATTCTCATGATGCGGAAAGACGAGATCCAGCCCACCGGCATGGATATCGAATGTCTCGCCAAGAAACCGCTTGGCCATCGCGGAACATTCGATATGCCAGCCCGGACGACCCTTTTTGGCCGAAAACGGGTTGTCCCATCCAGGTTGATCATCATTGCTTGGCTTCCAGAGGACGAAATCCGCAGCATCCCGCTTGTAGGGTGCCACCTCGACGCGGGCGCCGGCGATCATATCCTCCATATTGCGTCCGGACAGCGCGCCATAGGTCGGCATTGTCGCCACACTGAACAGCACATGGTCCTCGGCAATATAGGCAAAGCCGCCCTCGACCAGGGTCTGGATCATGGCGATCATCTCGCCAATGAATTCGGTGGCGCGGGGTTCATGGTCCGGCGGCAGCGCGCCCAGGGCCGCGATATCCTCATGGAAACAGCGGATGGTGTCGTCACACAGCCTGTCTATATTGATGTCGCGCTCGGCCGCGCGCGCGATGATCTTGTCATCCACATCGGTGATGTTGCGGACATAGGTGACACGCGGGAACCGGCGACGCAGCAGCCGCACCAGCGTGTCGAACACCACGATCGGGCGCGCGTTTCCTATATGGATGCGATCATAGACTGTCGGCCCACAGGCATAGACGCGCACATGTGCGGGATCCAATGGCGTGAAAACGTCCTTGCTGCGGGTCAGTGTGTTGTACAGACGCAGTTCGGTCATGCCGTATCCCCACGGAGCCTCGCCAGAATACGGTCACGCCCCATGAAGGGCAGCAACGGCCCGATTTCCGGGCCGTGTGCCTGTCCGGTCAGGGCCAGACGCAGCGGCATGAAAAGACCCCGACCACGCGCGCCGGTGGCGCTGCCGACAGATTTCGTCCAGTCACCCCAGATACCGTCAAGCTTGCCTTCAGGCAGCAGATTGGCGGCGGCGTCCGTGACCTCTGCCGCCTCGATCACCGGCGTCAGCGACCCGGCACAGACCTGCCACCATTGCGCCGCCTCTTCAACCGCTTCAAGGTTGTCACGAACGGCAAGCCAGAAAGCCTCACCTCCCCCGATATCGAGCGCAGCCAGACGGTCGGCAACAGCATCAAAGCCAAGCTGCTGGATAACACGCACATTGACCTGGGCCAGTTCCGACGGGTCGAATTTGGCTGTGGCACGACCAAAGCGTGACAGGTCGAACCCCTCGACGACAGACGCCATGTCGGCACATGGCACCACCGGATCGGAAGTGCCAATCCGCGCCAGCAGGCTGGCAAGTGCCGTCGCCTCGGTTCCCTCGTCACGAAGCTGGCCAATGGACAGGCTGCCAAGACGCTTTGACAGCCCTTCGCCGTCAGCACCCGCCAGCAGCGCGACATGCCCCATGACCGGCGGGCGCGCACCAAGCGCCTCGAACAGCTGGATCTGCGCGGCAGAGTTGGTGACATGGTCCTCGCCGCGGATGATATGCGTAATGGCATGATCAATATCATCCACAACCGATGCCATGGTGTAGATCACGCGCCCATCCTCGCGGAACAGCACCGGATCGGACAGGCTCGACATGTGATAGCTGACATCACCGCGGACCATGTCGGTCCAGGCGACCTCGCTGTGATCCAGCAGGAACCGCCAGTGCGGACGGCGTCCCTCGGCCTCGTAGGCGGCTTTCTGCTCGTCGGTCAGCTTCAGCGCCGCCCGGTCATAGACAGGCGGACGGCCAGCCGACAGCTGCGACTTGCGTTTGAGCGCCAGCTCCTCCGGCGTTTCATAGCAGGCATAGGCGCGGCCATCCGCCACCAGCCTCTGCAGGGCGGCGTCATACTGGTCGAGGCGTGCCGACTGACGGTCCTCTGAATCCCAGATCATGCCCATCCAGGTCAGGTCCGCGCGGATTGACTCCTCAAAGGCCGCCGTCGACCGGTCGGTATCCGTATCGTCGATCCGCAGCATGAAATGCCCGCCCTGACGGCGCGCAAACAGGAAATTCACCAGCGCCGTGCGCAGATTGCCAACATGCAGATTGCCAGTCGGGCTTGGCGCGAAGCGGACCTTCACGTTACTCATTCATTCATCCTTCCCGGATACCTGCAGCGGGTTGAACCCGGATGTCAGTGGCAGTCGCCGCTCGCGACCAAAGGAAAGCGCCGACATCTTTGGTCCTGGCGCCGCCTGAAAACGCTTATACTCAGCCCGGAACAGCAGCTGGCTGGCCCGCGCCACCTCTTCGCGGTCGTGACCACGGGCGACGATTGTTTCGATATCCACCATCTCCTCGCACAATGCGCGCATGATGTCATCAAGTCTGTCATAGGGCGGCAGCGAGTCGGTGTCCTTCTGGTCTGGACGCAGTTCCGCCGATGGCGGCTTGTCGATGATGCGCAGCGGGATCACCTCGCCATCCGGGCCGGCCCCTCCGCGCGGCATATTGGCATTGCGCCAACGGCACAGATCGAACACCTGCACCTTCCAGACATCCTTGATTGGTGCGAACCCGCCGCACATGTCGCCATAGAGGGTCGAATACCCAGCGGCATATTCGGACTTGTTGCCGGTCGCCAGCACCATCGGTCCATGTTTGTTGGAAATGCCCATCAGGATCAAGCCACGCAGCCGTGACTGGATATTTTCCTCAGCAATGCCGGCCTCCGCGCCATCGAACTGCGCGGCAAGCATGCTGTCCATAGCCTGCATCGCCGGCCCGATCGATATCTCGTCAAGGCGGATCCCGAGGCGATGTGCCAGATCGGCAGCATCGTCAAGGCTTTCCTGGCTTGTATAGGGTGACGGCATCATCACGGCATGAACCCGGTCGGGACCAAGCGCATCGACCGCCAGCACGGCAACCAGTGCCGAATCAATCCCCCCGGACAATCCAAGCACAACCCCCGGAAAGCCATTCTTGTCGACATAGTCTCGAAGACCAAGTGTCAGCCCGCGATAGAGGGCCGCCATCCCTTCATCGGGTGGGGTGATCTGGCCGCTGAGGCCGGGCGCACCAAAATCATCTCCAATCTGGACAGTGACCGTAGCCTCGGAAAAGCTTGGCAGATGCGCCGCCAGCTTGCCGTCAGCGCCAAGGGCAAACGACCCGCCATCAAAGACAAGCTCATCCTGGCCACCGACCATGTTGACATAGAAGAACGGGCATTCCGCCTCCAGCGCCCGGCTGACGGCATGCGCCATCCGGTTGTCCGGCTTCAGAAGATCAAATGGCGAAGCGTTCAGCGAAATGATGATCTCAGCCCCGGATTCGGCAAGACATTCAACCACATCCGGGGTCCAGATATCTTCGCAGATTGGCAAACCAAGCCGCCGCCCGCGCACCAGAACCGGCCCCGGCATCGCCCCGGCCGAGAAATTGCGCTTGTCGTCAAAGACCCCGTAATTCGGCAGATTCACCTTGTCGCGGCGCGCCTGAACCTTGCCGTCATCAAGCACAAAGACCGAATTGGTGATGACACCATTCTCAAGATGCGGCGCGCCAAGAATGATCGCCGGCCCGCCATCGCCGGTCGCGGCGGCCAACTGCTGCAATCCTGCTGCCACCTCGGCCATGAAATCACTGCGCAGAACAAGGTCGTCGCATGGATAACCAGACAGATACATCTCCGGCGTCACGATGATATCAGCGCCGACAGCTGCCGCCTGGCGGCGCGCATCGAGAAGACGCATCACATTGGCCCCGATATTGCCAAGGTGGGAATTCAGCTGCGCAAGCGCGATCGAACTGGCACTGGACATGGATACGGCCTCGGTCATTTGCGAAGCAGGAATTCGCGCCCTGATTTGACGCATGGTTTCCCGTCATAGGAGATGATGTCGGCGGTGGCATAGGTTTCCGACCAGATCTGCGGCAGATAGGACCCGGTGCCAATCACATCGACAGGTGCCTTGGCAAAGGAAAACATGCGGCATTTGTCAGGCCCGAACCCGCTTGATGCCACAATCCGCGCCTTGGTGAAGCCCTGCGCGTCCAGCGTTTCACGAAGATACCAGACAGCCGCCACGCTGACACCGGTGCCCATCAGATGCTTCAATTCGGCATCCGTGCGATAGCCGCGGGTGGCATAGGGGACATGCCGGTCGAGAACGGCGTAGGACTCCGGTGTGTCCAGTCCCTCGACGAACCGGCCGCCATGCGTATCAAGACGAAACGCCAGCTGACCGCTGGCGGCAAGGTCGGGAAATCTGTTGGCGACTTCCAGCGCATCGCTGATTTCCCGTCCAAAATAATCCACCAGCACGGTCAGCGGCGCGTCCGGCGCCATCTCGTGAAACATCTCGGCGGCCCGCAGCGTGGATCCGGCATAACCGACAAGCGCATGCGGCATCGTGCCCATGCCACGTTCCTGACCAAAAAACATTGCAGTGGCGTCCGTCGACGATCCGATAAAACCACGCGCGCCAGTCTTGGCATTGGCTTTTTTCGAGCCGACTGACGCGCCATAGGCCATGAGTTCGGCCATGTCAGACCCGGCACAGTGGCGCGCGTCCATGGCAAGAAAGGCAACATCGGGAAGTTCGACGCACATGTTGTAGGCGTTGTAGGCGGCAACACAGCACCCGCCAAGGCGCTGCAGAAAGATGGTCTCCAGATCAACCAGCGCGGCAAACGGGCCGCGAAGGTAACACAGCACCTCGCCGGCACCGACCCAGGCACCCTCGACATGTGGCTGGTCGACCTCGATGGTGACATTGCGGTGCCGTGCCATGGCCTGAAGCCATCCGATCGCAAGCTGGCCGGCATATGTCACCGGTCGCCGCATGAATACGGCATACTCGACCTCGCAGTCGCCATTTGCCTCGACGATGCGACGGGTATTGCGAAAATAGGTATCGGTCAGCCCCGGCTGTTCTTCCGGTGACGGACCGCTGCTGTCAAAATCGGCCATTTCTGATCTGCCCTGTCGGCGGTCCCGCAGACCACCGGTTTGAGGGAACTACCACATGTTACTTTCAAACCGCCTCGGACAGGCCCATGCCACCGTCACGCCGCTGCTTCAACAGATCGGCAATCAGGAACGCCAGCTCCAATGCCTGCACGCCATTCAGACGCGGATCGCAATGGGTATGATACCGGTCACCAAGACGTGCCTCGGTCACTTCGACAACACCGCCGACACACTCGGTCACATTCTGGCCGGTCATCTCGAAATGGACACCACCGGGATAGGTGCCGACCTCGTCATGAGCGTTGAAAAAGCCCCTGACTTCGGACATGACATCGCTCACATGGCGGGTCTTGTAACCGCTGCTCGCCTTGACGGTATTGCCATGCATCGGATCACAGCACCAGACCACCTTGGCACCTGATGCCTTGACCGCCTTCAGAAGCGGCGGCAGACCGGACCGCACCTTGTCGGCACCCATACGGGCAATCAATGTCAGCCGTCCCGGCACATTATCCGGATTGAGGATTTCAATGAGACGGACCAGTTCGTCCGGATCAAGGCTTGGCCCGCATTTCAGACCGATGGGATTGCCAATGCCACGCATATATTCGACATGCGCGCCATCAGGCTGGCGCGTACGGTCGCCAATCCAGATCATATGCGCCGAGGTGGAATACCAGTCCTTTTCATCGGTGATGGTATCACGGCGCGTCAACGCCTGTTCATAGTTCAGAAGCAACGCCTCGTGACTGGTGTACAGATCGGTCTCGGCAAGCGGCCGGGCGGTTTCCGGCGTAATGCCGCAGGCCCGCATGAAATCAAGGCTTTCCTGAATACGACCGGCCAGTTCCTGGAACCGTTCCGCCTCCGGCGTACCCTGCAGGAATTCCGTGACCCAGCTGTGAACCTTGGTCAGATCGGCAAGACCACCCTGTGCAAAGGCCCGCAACAGGTTCAGCGTCGCCGCGGATTGTTCATAGACGCGCAGCAGCCGCTTTGGATCCGGGATACGCTCGCCGGCGGAAAAGCCCATCGCGTTGATCATGTCGCCACGATAGCTCGGCAACTCGACACCGCCGATTGATTCAACAGGCGATGACCTTGGCTTGGCAAACTGACCGGCAACGCGGCCAACCTTGACGATCGGCATCGACGCGCCAAAGGTCAAAACCACGGCCATCTGCAGGATGATTTTGAAGGAATCACGAATGTTGTCGGCAGAGAATTCGGCAAAGCTTTCCGCGCAGTCACCCCCCTGAAGCAGGAAGGCACGACCTTCGGCAACCTCGCCAAGCTTGCGCTTCAGGCTTTGCGCCTCACCGGCAAAAACAAGTGGCGGCATCGCAGCCAGTTTGTCTTCAACAGTGGTCAGTTTTGCCGAGTCCGGATATTCCGGAACCTGCTGGATCGGGTGGTCACGCCAACTGTCGGGCTGCCAGGTCATGGGACATCATTCCTTGTTCAACTTGGGCACAGGGCGGCACCTGATCCTTTGTCAACATGGATCATGCCCTGAACAGCCCCACATAATGGCCAAATATCAATGTTTTTCAAGATTTTTTGCGGCTATGCGCGTGGCGTGCGCATGGTAACGAATTCCTCTGCTGCGGTCGGATGGATACCGATCGTGGCATCGAAATCCGCCTTGGTCGCGCCGGCAATTATCGCCACACCGATACCCTGCATGATTTCACCGGCATCCGGCCCCAGCATATGTGCGCCGACAACCCGGTCTGACGCTGTCTCGACGACAAGCTTCATCAACGTCTTTTCAGACCGGCCAGAGATGGTGTTTTTCATTGCATTGAAGCGGCTGACGAAGATCGTAACCTCACCAAATTGTGACCGTGCCTCCTGCTCGGTCAGACCGACCGAGGCAATTGGCGGCTGGGTAAACACGGCGGACGGGATGTTGGCATGCGTCACCTGACGCGGACGCCCGCCATAGAGGCTGTCGGCAAGGGCATGGCCTTCCGCAATCGCCACCGGCGTCAGCGCCACCCTGTCGGTGACATCGCCAACAGCATAGATCGAATCGACCTCGGTCTGCGATGTGGCATCGACCGGCACTTCACCATGCGGCCCCAGCGCAACGCCCGCCTCTGCCAGCCCGAGGCCGGAACTGTTGGGGCGGCGACCGGTGGCGGCCATGACCTGATCAACGACAATGTCGGCACCGTCACTCAGGGTGACCGTTTTCGGGCCGTCCGGCTGCGCCGTCACACCGGTCACTGTGCAACCGGGATGAAGAATGATCCCCCGCCCTGACAGGGCCGTCGCTATTTCCTGCCGGATATCGTCATCAAAGCCGCGAAGCGGCAGGTCCGCCCGGTAAACAAGATGCGTCTCGATACCAAACCCATTGAAGATGCTGGCAAATTCAACCGCAATATACCCGGCACCATAGACCAGCACCCGATCCGGCCTGACAGCAAGATCAAGCGCCTCATTCGAGGTTATTGCGTGTTCAGCCAATCCCGGCACGTCGGGAATGTGCGGCCAGCCACCGGTCGCGACAAGGATCCGCTCGGCGGTCAGAAGGCGGTCACCAACCATGACCTCATGCGGCCCGGCAATGGTGCCGCGGCCTTCGATCAGCTCGACACCTGCATTGGTCAGCAGCGACCGGTAGATGGCCTCAAGCCGGTCGAGTTCACGGTCCTTGGCTTCGATCAATGCCGGCCAGTCATGACCGTCAACCGCAACCTGCCAGCCAAACCCCACCGCATCGGCAGCCTCTGCTGAAAATGCCGAGCCGTACATCAGCAGCTTTTTTGGCACACAGCCGCGGATCACGCAGGTGCCGCCGGGACGACTTTCCTCGATCACGGCGACACGCGCGCCATGCCCGGCCGAAATCCGCGAGGCGCGGACACCGCCGGAACCGGCGCCGATAACAATCAGATCATAATCAAAGGACATGGGACGGGACTTTCGCGGGACATTGCTTTACGCCCCTAACCTAATCCGCATCACACTTTATGCAAGGGGCGGCAGCAGGTTCGACAGATCAGCGCCGCGGCCATGGCCGGGCGTGCCATCGTCAGACGATCTCGCGATCAACAACCGGCATGACATCAGGCAGGCCAATGCCGCGCCTGACAAGCAATGTCGCCGCCAGCTGGGCAAAATCCATCATTTCGCGATAGATCGCTTCCGGCGTCGCATCCCGAAGACCGACCCGTTTGAACACAGTGACGGTGGCTTCACCGGAACAGACACCATAGGGGCACATCGCGGTGGCAATGGTGTCTTCAAGAAGCAGCATGGTGAGAAAGGACGCACGTAATGGCCCGCTGCCATCCCGGGCGGCCGTCGCATAGATGAAGGCTGTCAGATCATCATCGAGAAGCTCAAGCTGTACGACGGGCCCTGTCTCGCCCTCGATCATCCAGCGGCGCTGCGACAGCGCTGTCACCATACATGGACCCGAGTCCGGCGGGTTCTGGACAAGCTCGTTCATCCGGGCCTTGATTGATCTGCGCATTCAAAAATCCTCTGGGTCAGCCCGATAATCGCTGGCTGATTTCACCACATTGTTACCATGCGTTAACTTACTGTTAACGATAATTTTTACCTTGGCCTCTGCATCATCCTATTGGTTGATATGAAAGGATGAAACCCAATACGCCGATCATGTGGCCCTGGACTGTGCGCCCTGTTGTATGGGCTTGATATCACGGATATGGTGCATTCTGACCTGTTCTGTGTGTTCTCGACAAAGGCGCTCTGTATGACCGAATCAGCCTCCTCACCTGCCGGAAACTTGTTGTGGTCGCCCGCGCCGGACGCCAGCACCACAAGCCAGGTTGCGGATTTTGCCAGCTTTGTGGCCGCGCGCACTGGCATGGACTGGCAGGGCGATTTCCAGAAACTGTGGCGCTGGTCAGCCGACCGGAATGTTGCTTTCTGGGATCTGTTCTGGGACTGGCACGGCGTTGTCGGCGACAAGGGCCAGCGGCTGATCGAGCATGAACATGCGATGCCGGGTGCAAGGTTCTTTCCCGACGCATCACTGAACTATGCCGAAAACATGCTTGCCAACGCCGATGGCAGGCTGGCGCTGTCGGCACATTACGAAGATGGCAGACATGTCAGCCTGACACGCCGGCAGTTGAAGGACCGTGTCATGCGCCTTGCCGGATGGATGCAGGCGCATGGCATCACAAAAGGCGACAGGGTGGCCGCCTATATTCCGAATATTCCCGAAGCGGTAATCGCGATGCTGGCAACGGCGGCACTTGGCGGCATTTTTTCCAGCTGTTCGCCTGATTTCGGGGTCGGCGGGGCCAGCGACAGGTTTGGCCAGATTGAACCCAAACTTCTGATTGCCTGTGATGGCTATCACTATGCCGGCAAGAGATTTGACCGGCTTGATCTGGTGCGCGATCTGGCGGCATCCATGCCCTCGCTTGAACAGTGTCTGATCATTCCGTTTCTTGATGACCATCCCGATCTTTCCGGTCTGCCATCGGCCCGCCTGTTCGCCGAGGCCGAGGACCATGCGCCCCTGTCATCCTTTGTCCGTGTCGGGTTCAATGACCCGCTCTACATACTCTATTCAAGCGGCACCACCGGGGCACCGAAATGTATTGTTCACGGCGTTGGCGGAGTGACGTTGCAACATGCAAAGGAACTTCGTCTTCACAGCAATCTGACGCCGGATGACAGGCTGTTCTTCTTCACCACCTGTGGCTGGATGATGTGGAACTGGATGGTGTCGGGACTGATGGTGGGCGCGCCGGTGGTCACCTATGAGGGCAATCCCTTCCATCCCGGACCGGAACGGCTATGGGAAATGGCGGAAGCGGAAGGGCTGACGCATTTCGGCGTTTCGGCGAAATATGTCGATGCCGTGCGGAATGCCGGGTTTGCGCCGGGCCGGGCTCTCGATCTGTCGCGACTGCGGGTGATGATGTCGACAGGATCACCGCTGTCTGCTGACGCCTTTTCCTTTATCTATGAAGAGGTCAGTCCCGATCTGCAGCTTGCGTCGATTTCCGGCGGCACCGACCTGATTTCCTGCTTTGTACTCGGCACCCCGACACAGCCCGTCTTTGCCGGCGAAATCCAGACACGCGGCCTTGGCATGGCTGTCGAGGTTCTGGATGACGATGGCAGACCTGTGACAGGACAGCAGGGTGAGCTGTGCTGCATGAAGCCCTTTCCGTCGATGCCGGTGCAGTTCTGGAACGATCCCGACGGCGCCAAATACAGAGCCGCCTATTTCGAGCATTTCGAGGGGGTCTGGCGGCATGGTGACTGGGCAACCCTGACCGCACGGGGCGGCTTGATCATTCATGGGCGCTCGGACGCCACTCTCAATCCGGGAGGTGTTCGCATCGGCACTGCCGAAATCTATCGCCAGGTCGAGGCCTTTGACGAAATCGAGGAGGCGCTTGTTGTCGGGCAAAGCTGGCAGAATGACGTTCGTGTGATCCTGTTTGTGCGCATGGCCGACGGCACGACTCTGGATGACGACCTTGCCGCCGCCATCAAGGCCCGTATTCGCAGCGGCGCAACACCCCGCCATGTGCCCGGTCATATCATCGCCGTACCTGACATTCCACGCACGCGATCAGGCAAGATCACGGAGCTGGCGGTCCGCGACATCATTCATGGTCGACAGGTCAAGAATACCGAGGCGCTGGCAAATGCCGAGGCGCTGGCGCATTTCAGGGATCTGCCACAACTTGCCGAGTAGTGTACCCCTACAGCCCCTGGCGGATCAGAGTCTGCACGGCGCTGCTGTTGGCATAGCGCTTTCGGTTCTGGCGGTAATTGGGAAGCGCCATCATCAATTGCGCCGTTTCCGACTGTTTCAGCGCGGCATCGTCGTGCAAATCATCCAGTTTCGCCGCGGCACAGATGTTGGCAAGATAGGTGTGAGACGCCCCCACCCGGTCGGCAATCAGCCGGTATTTCGATTTTGACCCAACCGGCCATTTTTCCCGAAGAATCGTCATCACAACGAAGTTAACTTCGCTACCCCAGGTGGCGGCGACTGCCTGTTCGGCCAGGAATGCCGCGCCGATGGCGGTCATCGCCAGCATCGTATCGGGGTCATCCGACATGGCCTCGCCCTGGTCATGGTCAAGCCAGTGACCAAGCAGATTGATCCGGTCCGCTGCATCCAGCCCCATCAGGCGCGGATGCGCTGCCCCGTCAAATTCTGACGGGTCGATATCGATAATGTCGGATTCACCCATCAGGCGAAGCAGGGTTGTTGGCATGGCGCGGCCTCCTGAAACCAGACTAGACACCGATAGGCTTTTAGGCACCATCGCATCGACTGGCAACCGCTTCCTGTTTTCAGGCGTCCGACACTATGTCGGCGCGGGATTGTCTGGCGCGGACAAATTCCCGCCAGGCAATGAACAGGCAGCTGCCCATCACCACGACGCCGCCGACAATTTCAACAGGTGACATAATCTCGCCGAACATCATGAACGCCACCAGGGCGGCAAGCGGGATCTGCAGATACCGCATCGAGGAAATCACCACCGCCTCGGCATATTTATAGGCCGATGTGATCGACAGCTGCAGCCCTGCCGCCACCGCGCCAAGAAGAATCAGATCGTACAGAACCGGCTGGCTGACCATCATCGGCACATCCGGCACAAGAAAGGCCAGCATGGTAAGAAGCACCGCACCGCTGCCATTATACCAGACGGCAACACTGAACGGATGGTCGGCCTTGCCGAGCCGCCGCAACAGGATCGCCAGCACGGCGCTGGCCAGCGCGCCGGCAACACCGAACCCGACACTTGGCGAAAACCCGCCAACGAAGGGGTCTGTCAGCAGGATGATCCCGATCATGCCGGTGACGACCGCACTCCAGCGATATATGCCGATCACCTCGCCAAGCAACAGCGGCGACAGGATGGTGATGAAGATCACCGAACTTTGCAGCAACGCGGTCGCCTGACCCAGCGGCAACAGCCTGATCGAGGTGAACCAGCATGCCATGGCAACACACCCGAACCCGATCCGGACAATCAGTGTGCGCCGCGCATTGATCTGCAGAAACGATTTGCCACGCACAAGAACCGTCAGCAACAGCAACAGTGGCACGGAAAAGATGAAGCGATACATCAACAGCGTTATCAGGGGAATGCCGTCACCAATCAACTTGACGATCAGCCCCGTTCCCACGCCGAACATAACCGTCATGAGGGTCAGCAGAATACCGATAAAGGATCGCGGAAGAAGCACCGGAACATCCATATGTATGGACTGTCGAGATTACGGGCATTGCGTCATAAAAACCATCGCAGAATCTATCCGCGTGCCGAAAAAGCACGGTTTTAACCATTGGTGTCACTTTACTTCGCCGCCACCATCCCCATTTATCAGAAGGTGACAGTTCGGCGGCAGCGTCGTGACCTGCGCCGGACACAGCCATATGACCAACGTCATACGACCAACGTCATGCGACCAACGCCATCGGCCAGGAGACCGTCATCCCATGCGTAAATCCACATTTGCAGCCGCCGTTGCGGCAATTGTAATTGGCATATCAGCCATGTCTGCAACCGCCGGTGTGATCGAAGACCGGAAAGCCAATTTCAAGGCCAACAATATCTCGATGCGCACCATAGGCGCGGCGCTGGCCGCCGATGATTTCGATACCGTGGCAAGTGAAGCCGAAAAAATCGCCGCCTGGGCGATGATCATGCCTGATTATTTCCCGGAAGGCAGCGGCGAGGGCACCAGCGCAAAGCCGGCAATCTGGTCCAACTTCGCCGGGTTCAAGGCAGCAGCCAAAGCCAATTATGACGCCGCAAAGGCTGTTGTTGCCGCCGCGGGCCAGCAGGATGCCGCCCAGACCGGGGACGCGTTGCAATCACTCGGCGCCACCTGCAAGGCATGCCACCAGAGCTTCAAAAGCTGGTAGGCCCCGCCGCATCGTCTGATTACCAGGCAGGGCGCAGCAATGGCAGCATATGTGCCGCCAATTGCAACCCTGCCATCAGCGCCAGTCCGACCACCAGCCTGTGACGGCTGATCCGGCTGTCGGGGCCGACGATCCGGCCCGGTGCCTCGCTGGCACGGCCAGTCACCATGGCGGCTGTCAGGTTTACCTTCTTGCCGAATTTATAGACCAGAATGGCAACAAGGTGCATGACCACCAGAATGATCAGCGCCAGCTTGCCGAGATGATGGACCTTGGTGACCGTCCCGGATTGGGCCGGCACCAGATGCGCCAGCGGCCCGTCAAACAGAATGCCGTCAGTCGAAAACATGCCGGTCATGGCCATGAACCCGGTGACCAGCAGCAATGCCAGTACGGACAGCGCCGCCAGCGGCGAATGCCCTGCCTGACGAGGGGCTGACCAGTCCGACGGTTTGCGAAGCCAGGCCAGCACCGCCAGGGGCGTTTTGACAAAATTGGCAAATCTGGCGTGGTGGCCGCCCATAAACCCCCACAGCAACCTGAAGGCAACAAGTGCCAGAACGGTCAGACCGGAGCGTTCATGGATATCCATCCGTCCCATATTTGCCGTTATCACATTGGTGATCACGGCTGCCATCAGACCCCAGTGGAACAGCCGCAGCGGCAGATCCCAAACCAAGAGCCTGTCCTGAGATGTTTCAGACATGCGCGCCTCCCCTCTCTCGAGATCAAAGACTTAGCAGATTAAACAATTTAGCAAACTGCCTGCGATCGTCTTTTGGTTCCATTGGCCCCTGTTGGCCAGCTCCACTGCCACTGCTATCCTGCACAGCATGAGCAGAATGCAGCAAATGCTGTTTCACGATGCCGGTCATGGCGAAGGCGGCGCGCTCGACGCGCTCGCGGCCCGTGATGCCGATATTGCCCGTATCCTCGCCGCCTATGGCCCGCCGCCAGACAGGTCACTGCCAGCATCCTACGACACGCTGGCACGCGCCATCGTCGGCCAGCAGGTCTCGCGGGCGGCGGCGGCGGCCATTCTGGGCAAAATGCGGGCGCAGGATCTGACCAGCATTGAAAATGTTGCCAGAATGACGCCGGACCGGATGATGACAGCCGGGCTGTCACGCCGGAAGGCGGAATATCTGATCGGCCTCGCCGACGAAATTGTCAGCGGGCGTCTTGATCTGGCAAGTCTGGCAACCATGCCCGGAGATGCAGTGCAGCAGCGCCTTGTCAGGCTGCGTGGTGTCGGCGCATGGACAGCCGACAATTTCAGGCTTTTTGCGCTTGCCGACATGGATGCCTGGCCGGCCAATGATGTGGCCTTGCAAGAGGCGATGCGGCGTTTGAAATCATTGCCGACACGCCCTGCCCCCGCGGCGATGGAAGAGCTGGCACAGCCCTGGCGGCCCTATCGGGGCGCGGGCGCGCTGGTGTTGTGGCATCTGTATGCCATCGAGGTTCGCAAGGTCACCGTTGCCGACATCTAGCCGACCCTAGCCGAACAGATCGCCCTGCCCGTCTTGCGGCACCCTGGCGCCGCTGCGTTCGGCGGCGAGCGCGGCGTCATCCAGCGGCGTCACCAGTTCAGGATGATCCTGTGCGACCCGGCCGACAGCCGGTCCGACCCGGTACCAGTTGAACCAGCTTGCCGGGGCGGCGACACACAGTTCGGCGGCATCCGCCCCCGTCCCTGTCAGCCAACGCTGCCATCTGTCGGGCGACAAGACCAGCGGTTGCCGATGATGTATCGAGGCAAGATCGCCATTCGCAGCGCTTGTCATAATGACGAACCTGTCCTCATTGCCGCGCCGCACCAACAAGCCGCCAAACGCCATCACGCCGCCATCGGAAAGCTGAACATGCCAGGGCGTCTTGGGGGCCGACCATTCATACCATCCGCTGGCGACGACCAGACAACGACGATTCATGAAGGACTCCCGAAAAGTGGGCTTCTCGGCAACCGTTTCCATTCGTGCATTGATCAGGAAACTGCGGCCCTCGCCGGCCGGTGGCAGACCCCAGGGGACAGACCGCGCTTCAGGCTGAAGTCCGGTCTGGGCAATGACAAGCGCGGGTTGCGACGGGGCCACATTCCATCGTGGCCGCAGATTGTCCATCACCGTGACGCCGAACAGACGCATCAGTTCTTCAGGCGATGCCGTGCTTGTGAAACGGCCACACATGCTCAGGCCCCGTGAAATGAAACTTGCTTCGACCCTTTTATCAAATTCCCGTCGGAAAGCGAGGGGGCATGCATCTGCCGATATCGAGCGCATGGTTAATCACGATACGCGCCTGATGGATATGATCATGGGCATCCTTCGGTGGCGACCTTCGGAGATGAAATTCGGTGGCACTGACAGGCAAGCTGCGCTACACCCGCGTCACTGTATTTTCACAAGGATAACAGGCAATGTCCGGGACAGGCCGGGAACGGCAGACACAATGCCTAGATGTATCGCCATCGGCTCTGGAGGCGGGTGCCGCGATGCTTGCGAATGGGGGCCTCGTCGCCTTTCCAACCGAAACCGTCTACGGGCTGGGTGGGGACGCCTGCAACGCCGAAGCCGTTGCCGCCATCTTTGCCGCCAAGGGTCGCCCTGCCTTCAACCCGTTGATCAGCCATGTCGATACTGCGGAACACGCATTTGCACTGGGTGTTGAAACACCGGCGGCACGCGCACTGGCCGACCGTTTCTGGCCCGGACCGTTGACACTGGTGCTGTCACGACAGCCCGATTGCCCGATTGCCCGTCTGACAAGTGCCGGTCTCGACAGCATCGCCATTCGTGTGCCGGCAAGTGACGCCGCACGCCGGATGCTGTCGATTTTTGGCGGCCCGGTGGCCGCGCCAAGCGCCAATCCGTCAGGCCGCATCAGCCCGACACGCGCCGCGCATGTCATGGCTGGATTGGCCGGCAGGGTCGATATCATTCTTGACGGGGGGCGCTGTGACAGCGGCGTTGAATCAACCGTCGTCGATTGCAGTGGCGACAAGGCGGTCATATTGCGGCCCGGCGGCATTACGCGTGAAGAACTGGCAGCATGCCTTGTCATATCGGGTCTGGAACTGGCAACAACGATACCGGCATCCGAGTCCGGCCAACCCGCCAGCCCCGGAATGCTGGCAAGCCATTATGCACCCCGCGCCGCACTGGAAATGAATGTCACACATGCCAAACCCGGCATGGAACTGATCGGCTTTGCCGATATTCAGGGAGACGGGACGGAAAAGATCAATCTCAGCCCGACAGGTGATCTTGTCGAGGCCGCCGCCAATCTGTTTGAGATGCTGCATCGGGCCGATGCCCATGACAGCACGATCATCGGCGTGGCGCCCATTCCCACGGATGGAATTGGTGAGGCCATCAATGACAGGTTGCGCCGCGCGGCGGCACCCCGCACAGACGCATACAAAGACGCATAACAGAGTCGTCCGCGGCGTTGCGTCGGTTGTCGTCACGCCACCGACGGGGCTATGATGGCGTTCCAAATCCGAAGGAGACACCCACCTTGTCCACAGATCTGATCAAAGGCCTTCATAATATCGTCGGTGACGCCGGGCTGAAAACCGACAGCGCCGAGACGTCGTCATTTCTGACCGACTGGCATGGCCAGTATCATGGCCAGGCGCTTGCCGTTGTGATGCCCGACACGACGGATCAGGTTTCACAGGTGATGGCCTTTGCCGATGCGCATGACATCGTGGTCGTGCCACAGGGTGGCAATACCGGATTCATGGGAGGGGCCACGCCTGACGAGACGGGCCACAGCATCGTTCTGTCACTGCGGCGGATGAACCGCATACGCGAGATCGATCCCACCAACATGTCTATGATAGTCGAAGCGGGGTGCGTTCTGCAAACGCTGCATGAAGCCACCGAGGCAGAGGGCCTGTATTTCCCGCTGAATCTCGCCGCCAAGGGAAGCTGCACCATTGGCGGGAATCTGGGCACCAATGCCGGCGGTCTGAACGTCGTGCGCTATGGCACCACGCGTGACCTGACACTTGGTGTCGAGGTTGTTCTGATGGGAGGGCGCGTGCTGAACCTTCTCAGCGGATTGCGCAAGGACAATACAGGCTATGACCTTCGGCATCTTTTCGTTGGCTCCGAAGGCACACTTGGCGTGATCACTGCCGCCACCATGAAGCTGTTTCCGCAACCTGCTGCACGCGCCACCGCCTTTGCTGAAGTTCGTGATGTCGAAGCGGCAGTGCAGCTGCTGCACCGGCTTCAGGCGGCTTCAGGCGGCGGTGTTGAGGCGTTTGAACTGATCCCGGCCGATATTCTGCATGTTGTGTTTCGGCATTTTCCCAACATCCCGCAGCCGCTTGCCACCCGCGGCGCGATGAATGTGCTGATGGAAATCGCCAGCACCAATCCGGCCAGCGGCATGGCCGATGAAACAGGTCAGGCACCGTTGCAGACAATTATTCAGGATACGCTGGCCAGCGCCTTTGAAGATGGGCTGGTGCTTGATGCCACCATCGCCGCCAGCGAAGCGCAGCGCCGCGCATTGTGGGATGTTCGCGAGATGGCGCCGGAGTCGCACAAACTGTCAAAGGCGGTGGCCCGGTCCGACATATCGCTGGCACAGTCCTCGCTCGCGCCCTTCTATGCCGAAATGGTGGACGGGGTGAAAGCCATTGACCCCAATCTGTGGATCTGTGGATATGGCCATATCGGCGACGGCAATCTGCATTTCAATCTTGTGGCAGACGAACGAAGCAACAGTGACTTCGACGTGAAAAAAGCGGATCTGTACGACCTGATCTATGACAAGGTCGCCAAATATGGCGGATCCATAAGTGCCGAACATGGCATTGGCCAGACAAAACGCGCGCAGCTTGCCAAGGTCAAGGCCCCGGAAGTGCTTGATGTGATGAGAGCCATCAAGGCGTCGATCGATCCAAAAAATTTGATGAATCCGGGTAAGATGATCTGAGCAGCACAGCACCTGTCAGCGCATCCCGGCGGCAAATCCTGGAGACTTTCATGCCAAAGCCACAATCATCAGAGGCGGTTCTTGCCTTCTGGTTCGAGGAAAGCACACCTGCGCAATGGTACAAGAAGGATCCCGCATTCGATGACGCCATCCGCGACAGGTTTGAAACAACCGTTGTGGCGGCACTGGCCTCGCGGCTGGATGGCTGGGCGGACAATGCGGCGGGGTGTCTGGCGCTGATCCTTGTGCTTGACCAGTTCACGCGCAACATCTATCGCGACACCCCGCAGGCATTTTCGGGCGATGACATGGCGCTGGCGTTGAGCCTTCG
This sequence comes from Alphaproteobacteria bacterium LSUCC0719, assembly GCA_040839025.1. Lineage (NCBI taxonomy): Bacteria > Pseudomonadati > Pseudomonadota > Alphaproteobacteria > Alphaproteobacteria bacterium LSUCC0719. Next base: position 220,362 of record JBFPJN010000001.1, on the reverse strand, counting down.
CTGTGTCGACCGGGATTATCTGGCCCATGATGACGCGGCATGGCGACAATTCATGCTGATGCCAATGATGCACAGCGAGGATCTGGCCATTCAGGAAATGTCGCTGCCACTTTTTGAACGGCTGACCGGCCCGTTGACCCATGAATATGCAGTGAAGCACCGCGACATTATTGCGCGCTTTGGCCGCTTTCCGCATCGCAACGCCATTCTTGGGCGGCCGTCGCGTGACGAGGAAATCGAATTTCTGAAACAGCCCGGGTCGTCATTCTGAAGCCTGTCAGGCGTCCGCACGAAGTGTGGCCAGCGCGTCGATTGCCTGCTGCAGGGTGACGTTGGCGACATCGTCCTGCCTGACCCATCCAGCCCGCGCGCCAACGGGCGCCGACATTGACGGGTCGGTATCACCACCCATCACCATCAGGGTGGCCACGCCAGTCCTTGCCGCCAGAAAAACCGGACCTGTATCATTGCCAATGACAGCATAGGCCTTGCGGAACAGGTCAGCCAACGCATCGAGGCTGGTTTGCCCAACCAAATCAAGACAGTCCGGAGCGTCACCAAGCACCGCATCGGCAGCCTCGCGGTCCGCAGCTGTGCCAACAATCACCACTTTGCGGCCCTCGGCGAGAAAGCTGTTTGCCAGTGCCGCATAGGACGCTGCCGGCCATCGTTTGCTTGGCTTTGCTATCGAGCATCCTGGAACGAGAATGACCGCATCCCTGCCGTCATGAGCTGCGCCGCCGCCAGATGCAAGCCAGTCAAGAGACGCCCGCGCATCTGCATCCCCGCCCGCCATCGCAATGGCCACCCTCATTCTGTCAGCGTTGTTCACGCCGGTGAAATCCGGATAGGGGTCGCTGGCACCAGCTGCGGTACCAAACCAGCGCGTGTCGGACGAGACCAGGAATTGATGATAGCGGGCCGTTCGCCGGCTGCATTGCAAGTCGACAACCATATCCCAGCCGGACTGAAGAAAGCGGCGCATGCGAAACAGCTGAGGCAGATTGATCACCGATGCGCGGGGATCTTCAACAACTTCGTCGAACCAGGGTGTCCGTCGTGAAAAAGCAGCAAAGGCGGGCGATGTCAGCAGCGTTATGTGGGCATCCGGCCTGCCGACCCGCAAACCGGCAAAGGCGTCGAATCCCTGGACCAGATCGCCAAGGGCACCATGCTTGATCACCAGAATACGCTGCTCGTTCACCCGGAGACCTTTCATCAATTTTTTTGATAATAAGCTCTGCAAACACGCAAAGTCTTTCATCTTGCCAAGGCTGTAGCATAGACTGGCCATATTCCGCCATCAATCATGCCATCAGGACCACGACGCTTCATGCCATCTGCCACGCCAGCGCCGACAGCCTCACTTGCCAATATCACGCCGCTACCGCGGATTGATATCCTGCTGCCGTCGAAGGAACGTTTTGGCCCGGCGAATGCCGGCGCCATTTCCGGTGTTGTGCTGGACCAGATCCGAAGCAGCGCCACACCGGCCTGTTTCCGCATTGTCGGCACAGCTGTCGACCAACCATTCGACGATACTGTCTTTCTTGGACTTCACCCCCGCCATCAATGGCTTCATGGCAGCAATATAGGCCTCGCTGCGGCCTATCTGCATGCGCTGCGGGACGCCCCGCCGCCCGACCTCGTCGAGGTTCACAGCAGATGCCATGTTGCCGCCTATCTGAAAGCCAGGCGCCCGGACATGCGCGTGGCGCTCTATCTTCACAATGACCCCCGTGAGATGAAAGGAAGCCGAACGGTATCGGATCGGCGCAAACTGCTTTCCAGCCTGTCGGCGGTGATCTGCGTCAGTGACCATATCCGGGATTGTTTCCTCGACGGAATTGCCGATGCGGGAGAGCTTGCCAGCAAAGTGGCAACGGCACGTAATGGCGCCACAAGATGGCTGAAGGCACCAGCGGCAAAGGAGAAGATGATCCTGCTTGCAGGCCGGATGGTTCCCGAAAAGGGCATTCTGGAATTTGCCCAGGCACTGGCAAAGGTGATGCCGGATCACCCTGAGTGGGACATTGTGATCGCCGGCGCACGCCGCTTTGAGGACAGCGCACCGGGAAGCTATGAAGGCCAGATTGCCAAGGCGCTCGAACCACTTGGCACACAGGCTCGGATGACAGGATTTCTGCCGCTGGAACAGGTCCATGAGCTGCAGCAGAAAGCGGCCATTATCGCCTGCCCGTCAATCTGGCATGACCCGATGCCAAAGGCGGTGTTGGAGGCACTTGCCGCCGGAAGCGCGCTTTTGACAACGCGACGCGGCGGCATTCCCGAGGTTGCCGAGGGACGGGCCCATATTGTCGATACGCCCGATGTGCAGGGGTTTGCAGATGCACTTGGCAAACTTGTCAATGACGACGACTATCGCACAATGCTGCAGCAGCGGGCATGGAGCGATTTTCCGTTCACCGCGGACCAGATGGCGGCCGACGCCGATTCCATCAGAGCCACCGCGCTGATATCAAAGGCTGGTTCCTGAAATGACAGCGTGGCATGGCACTGTGAAATAGTGACGGCGGATGGACTTGGCGCAAAAAACACGCTAGCTGTTATGACTGTCCTGTGGGAGTGAAAGCTGAATGCTATTCAATCACATGTTGCGCGTTCTTATACTTCTGATTCTGGGTCTGGGCTGGTTCAGCGTGTCATTCGCTGCCGAAGGTGAGATCAGTTTCGAGGCTGACAGTGTTGCAATCAATGAAGAGGACGGGAGCCTTTTCGCCACCGGCAATGTGATCATGAAGCAGGCCGGGATGACCCTTTCAGCTGATGAGGTCAGATACAACAAGAACGAAGACCGGGCTGTCGCCAACGGCAATGTCGTTTTCGTCGAAACCAACGGGACAACACATAAATCCGATGTGATGACACTGGACAGCGAGTTTACCCACATCATTGCCGAGACGCTGCGCACCCGCAATCCTGACGGGTCATTCTTCACCGCCAAAGATGGTGACATCAAAACGGAGAGCCTGTCGATTTTTGATGCGTCGCGGTTCAGCGCCTGCAACTGCGATTTTGAAAACGGCGAAACACCCATCTGGGACCTAAGGGCGACATCAACCAGACATAATGTCGAGACCAAGACGATCGTGCATCGGAACGTGCGGATGCACATCATGAATGTGCCGATTGGCTATCTTCCCTATCTCGCGCATCCAGACTGGACGGTGCGGCGGCAAAGCGGCTTCCTGACGCCGACGTTCTTGCTAAACACCGATCTTGGGTTCACGTCCTCAATACCCTATTTCATGGTCATCGACGATACGCGCGACGTAGAATTTACGCCCTTCATCTATCAGCGTCGCGGCAAGGCGCTGCGAACACGTTACCGTCAATATTGGGACAGGTCCGAACTTGGCGTCAGCCTGTACACGGCGTCTGTTGAAACCTACAAGAAAAATCGCGAATCCGTCGCGGCGATTGATGCCGGTTATGGGGCACGAATTGGAAACGGGTGGGATGTGAAGGCCCGACTGCGCCGCGCAAGCCAGGATACATTCATGCGCCGCTACAAGTTCAACGGCGACACCAAACTTCAGTCCGATGTGGTGGCTGAACGGCTGAGGCGAGATCGCTATTACCGTGTTGAAGTATCGGATATCCAGGGTTTGAACGCAGCCGATACCCCGGACCGTGAACCAACAATCCTGCCGCATGTTGTCTATGAAAAGATCACACCCGGCCTGCGCCCCGGACAAAGACTGAAAACCGAAATCACCGCCATTCAGGTGGACAATGATGATGGCCACAACATGTCAAGATGGACGGGCAATATAGAGCTGCGCGACGAAATCAGGACCGGACGCGTCGTTACCGACCTGAAGGCAGCCGCAATCGGCGCCCATTACAGCATTCAGAAAAAACCGGCAGCCGCCACCACAAAGACCGATGATATCAGCCGCCTGACGCCACTGGTGTCAGCAGGCTGGCGCGTGCCAATCGCGGTCAGCACGCGCAATCGCTCGACAATTCTCGAGCCTCGCTTGCAATTTGTGCATGTCGGCGGCCTCAACAAGACCGACGACATTCCAAACCGTGATTCTGCCGACTACCGCATCGACGAAGGCAATCTTTTCCTGCTGAACCGCTATCAGGGTTATGACTACCTGCAACCGGGTTCACGCGCCGATATGGGCGTTTCAGCAATTGCCAGAGATGCCATCCTCGGTGATGTCACGGGCTTTGTCGGCGCCAGCTATCGCCTGTCAGGAAAAGCCTCCAAAGGACTCGCGGTCAATGAACGTGACGCTCTGTCGGACATTGTTGCGAGCCTGTCCGTCAACCCGGACCTGCCCGTTTCGGCATCTTGGGCCGGACGCATGGCCTCGAATGACCTGGAACTGAACGAATCGCGGACGAATATCACCGGCAGCTATGGAAAATTCGGCTATACCGTCGAACATCAGCAGCTGGCCCAATCATACTTTGCAAGCGCCGCGTCCAATCTTGAAGAACTCAAACTGACCATGTCATATGACCTTCCAAAAGGATGGACAGTGAAGGGCACGCAGGTCTGGGATCTGTCAAACGGACGCAGCAAACGCGATTCCGCCACGGCCGCTTTGCAGTGGACCGGTGGTCTTCAGGACTGTCTGACCTTTACGCTTGATTATGACCGCGATCTCGAAGCCGACCGGGATATTTCAGGCAATGAACAGTTCATGCTGACGATCAATTTCAAATATCTTGGATCCATCACACAAAAAGATATCTGGAAGACAAATTCACCCTGATCCAGCCAGCCCAGTCCGATGCTGATTGCCTGTGTTTAACCCGGCGGCGTTCCAGACCAGCTCAGTCATCGGGGATCAACCGCTTGCCAAACAGATGGACATCATCAACCGCATAGCCCAGCTGGTTGTAAAAGGCACACACCGCTTCATTGTCCTTGCGCACACAGAGATTTACCTTGGGACAGCCCTGGTCCACCAGAAAGGCCTCTGCCTGACGCATCAGGTGCGCACCGAGGCCAGTTCGCTGCCATGCGGCCGCCACGGCGAGATAATTGATGCTGCCGCGGTGCCCATCATATCCAATCATGACCGAGGCAATGACATCATCGGCGACATCATCGGCGACATCATCGGCCGATGTCGCAACCCAGAAAGCACCATTGCGATCCGCAAGCTTGCGCAGGATATCCCGATGCGGGTTGTTCCAGGCTCTTATCAGGCCACACTCGTCCCAGAGCGCGACCACGGCATCGGCATCTTCTGGCTGAAAATTCCTGACCACAAAAAGGGGATCACTCATGCCTCTTTCCGGCCCGTCGATGCTGCTGTCATTTCATAGGTTATCCAGTCTGAACGCACTGCCAGCCGGTCATACAAACTACGGGCACGGTAGTTGTTGTCCCGGGTGATCCACCTGACAATATCCCATCCCCGCACTGCCGCAATGGTATCGATTTCACGCAGCAGTGTTTCTGCAGCGCCACTTCCCCGATGCTCCGGATCGACAAAAAGATCGTCAAGAAACCCCACCTCGGCCCCCCGCAATGGCGACGGCATGGCCCGTATATGCGCAAGACCAACAAGATCACCCGACGCTGTCTGGGCAACGAGGCCTTCGCATACATGCACGGGGTCAAGCAGCCACCCAAAGAAGGTCTGCAGCTTCGCATCATCCGTGGCAACGCTATAAAAATCAGCATAGCCGCGATACAGGCGCTCCCATCCGGCATGGTCAGCGGCCTCTACCGGTCTGACAGTGATCATGGTTTCAGTCTCCTGTGACTCAGTCGCCCAATGGTAATTCAGTCGCCCGATGGCAAGGGGGACGCCGCAATTCGGCAGGTTGCACACGCAGGACCGGACGGTGACATGCACCCGGCAGGACGTCAATGTCCGCCACGCATCTGCACAGGATTGCGAACACAACTGAACGATTTCTTTACAAATTTGAAGATAATCCGGTTCTGAAGCCGGAATTGTTTTTGGTCCGCCATCCACACTCTGACCTGACACAAAGTCCAGCCAGATCATCAGATCAGGGCCTGCCGATCCAGACTGATGATGCTGGATCGACAGTGTGTTTGCAGACCTGCCTGGCTGTTGGCAGACCTACTGGCCTTCGCCAAGCGCAGCTTCCGCCGCCATATGCTCAGCGATCGCGGCATCGGTCTGGGCATTATGCTCCTCGATATATTCGATGGCCTGTTCAAGGTCAGCCGTGGAGATTCCTTCCCAGGCAGCTTCCGTCGCAGCTCTTGCGGCCTCGTCAATATCGACAGAGGCCAGAGCCGCCGACACCTCCTCCTTGGTTGCTTCGATATGCTCTTCGGTTATGCCGCGCGCGAGGTCAGAGGCATCAGGCGCATTGGTGCCAAGCTGTTCACCGGCAGCATCTGCAATGATATCCATCATCTGTTCCTTGGACTTGCCACGCACACCTGTCAGTGGAACAAACACCACATCCTCGCCGATAACGACAAAGATATTGGATCCGCTTACTCCGGCTTTCTTGCCATCCCCAAACAGGCCACTGCTTTTCGACCTGGCAATAATGGCCTCTTTCTGGTCTGGCGAGGCGCCGGCATAGACCTGACCATCGCTCGACAACACCTCTCCCGATTTCAATGTCAGGGCATTGGCTCTACCAGATGTGACGACAGTGAACAGAGGGGCAATCGCGAACAGGAGACATACTAGTCTGATCATCCTACCGCCCCCCATTCAACAGCCGTCGGCGGAGCCAGGCCCACCGGCACATTTTTGCGCATGGGCTGCCTCAAAGGCGGCTTCATAGCTTGCTTCGGCGGCCGCCACCTCGGCAGCATTGTCGATATCCACCGTGGCAATCGCCAGCGTGGCCTCGGTCAGTGCCTCGGCCATGGCAGGGTCGCCTGCGGCGTCCTCGGCAATCTGCGCCGCGATCTCGGCTGTCACCGGATCATTGGCCAGTTCGTTGAGACGCTCCATTGTTTCTGGATCGATGCTGCCCTCGCTGGCAATGATCTTCGCTGTGGTATCCGCCATCAGGGTATCGACAATACGGTCCTTGATGACCTTGGTAATGCCTTCCTTGGACTTGCCCTTGATATCTTTCAACGGCACAAAGACAAGCTCATCCTGCACAACAACATAGACGCTGCTTCCCTGAACGCCGGATTTCTTGCCCTCGGCGCCGAACCAGCCTGTTTCCTTTGACTTTGCGATCAGGGCTTCCTGCTGTTCGGGGCTGGCACCGTCATAGACCTGCCCGTCCGAGGACAGAACCTGCCCTGATTCCAACGTCAATGCGGCGGCACCGTGAGTGAGCCCAAAGATCAGGAGAGCTGTGAAATAGGCACATCGTAATTTGCTCATTTTCAATATCCTCTAAAAAATCGACCCTGCCGGATGGTTAATCTGGTCAAGGTACAGACAAATAAAAAATCTATTATTCCATAATTCTTATTTAGTTTTAACTAATATTATACTGAGAACCTGTCGCTATATGGTCTGGTGCCGACGAACCGGCTGATCATTAAAGGATTCTGGTGTGGGTGGCCCGCCTACTCGACCGTAGCAAAAGGACGGTGTAGGGGTGCAAGTTCTGTTGCTGACTTAACTTTCAATTTCACACTCACCTGTCGTTCCCCTGCCCTTAGTGGCAATCATTACTCCGAATACCAACTGTTCCTCTATCAGACCATTTCAGAGCATCGAGAGCAAGGAATGACCTTTGATGCCATTGCTGAGTGGATGAATAAGGAAGGATACCTAACCGTGCGAGGCAAACGGTTCAGAGGTGCTCACGTCCATTCCATCTTGAAGAAGAGGTTAGCAAAGGAAGAGTTGCTTAACCGAGAGTATCCAAAAGTGTGGTCAGACTTCAGCATGGAAGTTGTAGATAAAACTATTTTGATGAGTGATTTTGGGTTTCACAGTGAAAAAAAGTGACACTAAGAACTGCCTCTAGAGGTCATGCCCATCTGACACAGAACTTTAGTATGTTTTTACAAAAACAAAGTAGAAACTCACAAACATTCTAAATCATCGCTCAGTATGCTCTGCACACACTGAATGAATAATTCATTCGACATGTGAGTCTAATTAAACTGCAGGAGCATAAGATGAAGTCAAAAAATGAGACAAATAACCCAACAAAAGAACCAGAGAGTCCAAGCAGAAGAAGTGCAATTATAACTGCTGGAGCAGGTGTGGTTGCCGCTGTTGGAGCAACTTCCCAAACTAGCGCTGCTGAAAGTGCAACCAATAAAAATGCCCTCAATATGGACGGTGCAACATCACTTATAACAGGCGGCGCACGAGGGATTGGTCTAGCGAGCGCAATTGCGCTCGCTAAGGAAGGTTCCAACATTGTTCTTTATGATGTCGCAGAAGACCTTCCTGGCGTCAATTATCCACTTGCAAGGGAAAGTGACTTATCCAAAGCGAGAGAAAAGATAGAATCGCATGGTGTCAAATGTTCGGTCTACAAAGGAGATGTGAGAGACCGAAATCGTATGTCACAAGTGGTTGGTGAGACAGTCGAGCAGTTTGGTTCGTTGGACCATGTTGTTGTTAATGCCGGCGTTACTCAAATAGGTATGATTGAATATTTCACTGATGAAGAGGTTCAGACTGTTATCGATATCAACGTTACAGGTGCGGTGAGGACGGTCCAATCAGTAGTGCCTATAATGCGTGAACAAAACTCAGGTGGAATAACGATTATTTCTTCTGTGTTGGGACGACAAGGTGAGGAATGGTTTCCGATATATTCCGCAACCAAATGGGCAGTTATTGGATTAGCAAAGAGCACTGCGCTAATCATGGGCAAACACAATGTTACCTGTAACGCTATTTGCCCAACGGTGGTGAAAACCGACCTTATGAACAATGACTACGTTTTAGGGGCAATGTCTCCCCAAAACCCTACATGGGATGGATTGGAAGATTTGATGACACAGTGGCGTAATCCACTTCCGATGGGCGCATATGAACCCGCTGATATTGGAGAAATAGTGAGATATTTTGCAAGTGAGCAAGGAAGAAAAATCACTGGTGAAGTTTTCGGTGTTACAGCAGGTTTGTTCGCACGAAATACTGCCTAACTAAACCCTGACCCTTAGAAAAAGGTTTTTCTGAGGGTCAAATCATTTCCAAACCGCATTTGTGTAACCTAGTTGCTCTCTAGTCCTGTCCTGCAAAGGACTTCTACCAAATTTTGCCTTATATTCTTTGCTCAAATGAGCAAGACTATTATATCCCACCTCGTATGCAAGATTGGAAACTGTCTCCCCACTGTTACGCAAACGTTCACGCACTTTCATTAACCGAAGGTCACTTTGCATTTTTTTGGGTGTGGTTTTTGTTATTTTCCTGAAGTGTGCATGGAATGAAGAGGTGCTCATTCCGACCAATTTGGTGAGTTCATCAATAGACAAATCTGAATGATAATTTGATTTAATATGAGTAACTGCCCGATGAATTTTGTTGGCGTGACTATCTGCAATAAGAAGTTCTCGCAACATTGATGCCCCTTCATCGATTAGCACACGAAAGTAAATTTCACGAAGAACACTGGTTGCTAAGATGTCCATCTCTTGTGGGCGTTGTAGAAGTCTCACATACCTTAAAACCGCATCTTCCAGTTCAGATGAAGTAGTCCCTACACTTATTGCGCTTTGGTTATGCCGCTCTTGCTCTCGAAATGACATTTCAAGGGCAATGTCACGCAACTTCTGAACGTCAATTGGAATTACGATAGCAAGATAAGGTCTATCAGTTTCCGAAACTTGAATTCGTGCTTTAACATTTATGTCGTGGGTTATGATTAAAGTCTGCCCAACGCCCGCCCTCACAACCTCACCTGAGGAAATGATTTCTTTTTCGCCTTGGATGATTATACAAATAACAGGTTCATAAGTTATAAACTCAAGGGATGTATTTCTGCTCTCTTTCGTCAACACTAACCAAGAATTTCCAATCGGAACTTTGGCGTTATATTCAATCGACTTTTTTGACAATTGACAAATAAAATCAACTAATTCATTCGTTCTATTCATATTAAGTCAGTCATCAGGTTCAGAGATTAATCCATCGTAAGAAAATTGATAGATGAAATAAAGTAAGACCGACTATTTTTGGACAAAATGACAAATCAATAGGATTATTTAACAAATTTCTGTAGAGGAATAATTCGAAAATTACTGGTTCTAACCGAACAAGTTAGGCAGGTTATCTTTTCTGACTCTTCCAAGTGCCACCGTATTGGTAGGTTTTCTCAAATCTTGATTTAACGTCCGTCAGGCACTTCCCACAAAGAAACACCCAATCCTTCAAATCATCGTATCGACACCTGTACAGGACTTGCTTTGCGTCATTACAGAGATAACAGTCCTTAGTTCTGACTCTCATTGCACCATCGTCTGACTTCATCTTTGTAGTCGGAGAAATACCTCGAAATTACGTTGATATCGAATGATGACAGGATGGATGTGTTTGGTTCTCTCTCTAAAAGAAACCTAAACGAGAACTCTAACAATTGTGTCTTCGTCACATTGCTGTCGGAAAGGTCACTAAGACTTTGGTCAGTGACTGTCACCGTGTGAGTAGTTATTGAGGTTTTTGCAACAGTCACCTCAAAGACATCATCACTTAATTTTTTGATTGAAACAGACATTTCATAAATTCACTTCGAAGATATTGGGCAATATCAGAAATACATACCCACAGAAACGCTCACCTTATCAGTCTGTAATGTATTTTTATACAATAAAACCAATGAATTATTCTACAGTCACGGACTTGGCCAGATTGCGTGGCTGGTCGACATCCGTGCCCTTTTCAAAGGCTGTCAGATAGGCAAGGATCTGCACCGGCACCGTCAACAGCAGCGGTGCCAGAAGCGGGTCGATGTTCGGCACCGTGACAACCTCGTCCGCAAAGTCACCTGCACCGGCGGCGCGTTCTTCGGTAACAAGAATGATCCGCGCACCGCGGGCCTTGGCCTCCTGAAGATTGCTTGCCGCCTTGTCCATGACCTCGTCAGCCGCCAGGAGCGCGATCACAGGCAATCCATCCTCGATCAACGCAATCGGTCCATGCTTCATTTCACCCGACGCAAAGCCTTCAGCGTGGATATAGCTGAGTTCCTTGAGCTTCAGCGCCCCTTCCATCGCTATGGGGAACAGAACATCACGCCCAAGATACAGGGCCGATTTTGCCTTGATCAGCGAATGTGCCAGCGGGCGGATATCATCAAACAGGCCAACCGCCTTGCCGATGATTGAGGGCAGCCCCTTGATATGGGTGTGGATTTCATCCCGCCGGCGGACATCGATCTGTCCCTTCGCCTCGGCCAGCGCCGTTGCAAAACAGATCAGCGCTGTCAGCTGTGCGGTGAACGCCTTGGTGCTGGCAACACCAATCTCCGGCCCGGCACGTGTTGGCATCACGAGGTTCGCCTCGCGGGCAATGGTGCTTTCGGGAACATTCACCAGTCCAATCGTTCGCAATCCGGCCCCACCGGCATGATGCATCGCCATCAGCGTGTCGAGGCTTTCCCCCGACTGGGAAATCGCTATGGCGGTGGTGAATGAACCGGTGACCGGCTTGCGGTACCTGTATTCGGATGCGATCTCGCAAGACACCGGAACACGTGCCAGACCTTCAATCCAGTACCGCGCCACCATCGCTGCATAATAGCTTGTGCCGGCCGCCAGCATGACAATGCCGTCAATGGCCTGCAACTCGTCACGCGACAGGGGCGTTGACAGCGTCCCGTCAGCCCCCGTCATTGCCGCCAGCGTATGCGCAATGGCGTCGGGCTGTTCATGGATTTCCTTTTCCATGAAATGCCGATAGCCACCCTTGTCAACAAGCCCCTGACTGGCCGCAACGATCACCACCTCGCGGTTGACAGGCACCGCCGCGGCGTCAAAGACCTGCGCGGAGTCGGGGGTGACAATGGCAAAATCCCTGTCTTTCAGATAGATAACACTGCGGGTGAGATGGGACAGGGCAACCGCATCGGACCCGATATAGCTGGCCCCGTCGCCAAGACCGATGGCCAGCGGTGATGCGTTCCTGGCAACAATCATCATGTCCGGATGATCGATATGCATGGCGGCAAGGGCGAATGTTCCCTCGATCCGGGACAGCACATCGGCCGCCGCCTCGCGCGCCGACAATCCCCGGTCAAACGCGGCGAGAAACAGATGCGCCAGCACCTCTGAGTCCGTCTCGCTGGCAAATTCATGACCTGCCTTGCAGAGATCCTCGCGCAGCGCTGCATGATTTTCGATGATGCCGTTATGGACAATGGCAACCTTGTTTCCGGCGATATGCGGGTGCGCATTGCGCTCGGACACACCGCCATGCGTCGCCCATCTGGTATGGCCAAGTCCCGAACGGCCGGCCAGCGGGGCTTCCTGCATTATGGCTGCCAGCGCGCTCAGCTTGCCAACCGATCGGTTCATCGCAAACCCGTCATCCAGCTGGGTCACGATTCCGGAGGAGTCATAGCCCCGATATTCCAGTCGTTTCAGCGAATCAAGAAGCGTGTCCGCGCAATCCTGAAGGCCGACAACTCCAACTATACCGCACATGAGCATGACTCCGCTTGATGGGATCCGAACGCCACCCGCCGCGCATCCGAACCTGATAGTCACTTGGCGCCCACAATAGCGGCAGACCAAGGCAGAAAAAAGCACCATTCACATTCTTTTTCCACAGCAGGGTAATCATCGTCGAAAACACGGTTCGGATTGATGAATGACGCCCATTACGGTTATATGGGCATATGGAATTTACAGCCATTATCCTTGCCGCCGGCAAGGGCACCAGAATGAAATCGTCGCTTCCAAAGCCTTTGCATCGTGTCGGGGGTCATCCGATGCTGGGATGGTCGATTGACGCTGCCCGTGCGGCCGGGGCCGCCCGGATTGTTGCGGTGCTTTCACCCGATTCGACCGAAATCCAGCAATGGTTGCAGGATACCGACATCGCCATCCAGACAGAGCAGCTTGGCACCGGAAGCGCGGTTGCAGCCGCGGACGGGCTTTTGCAGCGGGAGGCCGGCATTGCGGTGGTCATGTTCGCTGATACACCTCTTGTCAGGGCGGACAGTATCGCGGCGCTTGTCGGCAAGGTGGCGGACGGCGCGGCGATTGCCGTCGCAGCCTTCGAACCCGCCGATCCGACCGGCTATGGCAGGCTGGTGCAGAATAAGGACGGCAGCATCGACAGCATCGTCGAGCATCGTGACGCCACCGACGCGCAGCGACGCATCGGTCTGTGCAATGGCGGCATCATGGCAGTCAGAATGCCCCTTCTGTTCGACCTGCTCGATCAGGTGACCAATGACAATGCCAAGGGGGAATATTACCTGACCGACATCGTTGCGCTGGCATCCGCCGCCGGGCATCCGGTCGTGCATCTGTTTATTGATGAACTGGAAATTCTTGGGGTCAATGACCGTGTGGATCTGGCGGCGGCCGAAGCGGCGCTGCAATCACGTCTGAGGGTTGCTGCAATGCAGGCGGGCGTGACAATGGTCGCCCCGGACACGGTTTTCCTCGCTGCCGATGCCGTTATCGAACAGGATGTGATTATCGAGCCGCACGTTGTAATCGGCAGCAATTGTCATATTGGCGAAGGCAGCATCATCCGCGCCTTCTCGCATATCGAAGGTGCCAGACTTGGCGCCTGTTGTATCATCGGTCCCTATGCAAGATTGCGTCCGGGAACCGAGGCAGATGACGGTGTGAAGGTCGGCAATTTTGTCGAAACCAAGAATTCCCGACTTGGTGCCGGTGCAAAGGCCAACCATCTGACCTACCTTGGCGATGCCACGATCGGCGCCGGGGCCAATATCGGTGCCGGCACAATCACCTGTAACTATGATGGCTTTGGCAAGCATGAGACGCTGATCGGTGACGGTGCCTTCATCGGCTCGAACACCGCCCTTGTCGCGCCGGTCACAATCGGTGCCCGTGCCATCATCGGGGCCGGCAGCACCATCACCCGTGACGTCGGTGACGACAGTATTGCGGTTGAGCGGGCCCACACGTCCGAGCGCGAGGGTGCAGCGGCGAAATTCCGGCAAACCCGCCAGAGTAAAGACAAGACACCCAAGACAAAGCCGAGGAGCTGAGACCCCATGGAAGCAACCCGTCTCGCCGCGCAGCTTCTGTCGTTTCAGGGCCGCCCGATCATGGTTGTTGGCGACGTCATGCTCGACAGATTTGTCGATGGTGCGATCAACCGCATCTCTCCTGAAGCACCTGTCCCGATCCTTGAAAAAACCGAAGACAGTATCATGCCGGGCGGCGCCGCCAATGTGGCCATCAACCTTGCCGGGCTTGGCTGCGAGGTCAGGCTACTGTCGATCACAGGCAGCGATGCGGCGGGACTGACGCTGGCACAGCTCCTTGGATCAAATCTGGCCATCGACTTTCATCAGATCGTTGATCATGACCGGCCAACCACCACCAAGACCCGTTTTCGCGCCAACAAACAACAGGTGCTTCGTGTCGACGAAGAGGTGACCAGGCCGATTACAGACGGGATCGCCAGCCAGTTGATATCCAGCTTTGCGGAAAGCCTGCCCGGTGTGAGCCTCGTTGTTCTGTCCGATTACGCCAAGGGAGTTTTGCCGCCGGCGGTGATCGCGCAAATCACGGCGATGGCGCGACAGGCTGGCATTCCAGTTGTGATCGATCCCAAGCTTGCCGATTTTTCGGTCTATGCCGGGGCGGATCTTCTGACGCCGAACCTGTCCGAACTCAAAAGCGCCATCCCGGTCACGGGGAATGGGTTGGAAGATATCGCGGTGGCGGCAAGTCAGCTTGCCACATCACATGATCTCGGCGCGGTTCTTGTGACACTCAGCGCGCGCGGAATGTTGCTTGCAAACGCTGACGGCACCTGGGAACACGACCCCACAAGGGCGCGCGACGTCTTCGATGTATCAGGCGCGGGCGATACTGTCATCGCGATGATTGCCGCCGCAATGGCCGGTGGTGGGACATGGGCCGATGCGGTGAAGATCGCGAACATCGCGGCCGGCGTTGTCGTAGGCAAGGTTGGCACCGCCACCGCCAGCCCGGGTGAAATTATCGCGATGGCCGGGCCAGCCACGCCCGACCTTGATGTGTCGGAACTGGCAGCGCGCTGCGCCGACTGGCGCGCCGACGGTGAGCGGATCGGCTTTGCGAATGGGTGTTTCGACCTGCTTCATCCGGGCCATCTGCATCTGCTGACCGCCGCCAGCCAGTCCTGTGACAGGCTGATAGTCGGCCTGAACAGCGATGCCTCGGTCAAACGCCTGAAAGGTGAAGGCAGGCCCGCACAATCCGTTCTTCAGCGCGCCGCCATCATAACCAGCCTGCCGATGGTTGCGGGGGTGGCCGTGTTTGAAGAAGACACGCCGCTGAATCTCATCACAGCACTTCAGCCCGACATCATCTTCAAGGGCGGTGATTACCGACCTGAAGATGTTGTTGGCGGTGATGTGGCAAAGGCACGGGGTGGAGAGGTGATTATCATCCCCACCCTCGGCAGCCATTCAAGCACAGCTCTGATCACGGATTGACGACTGCCATCATGACTTTGCGTCGTCGGCGCTGCCGGCTTGTCCGTCTGCTTCAATGCTGTCATTGATCTGTCGTTCAAACTCGCGAAGTCGTTTGTAGACACTGGCAAGCTCGACGATTGTCGGCCAGCTGCGGAACAGATACTGCATCGAGCCTTCAACACGACCAAAGGCCCGGATAATCTGCTGCATCACGCCAAGCGTGATCATGCCCCCGATAATGGCTGGAGCCAGAAAGATATAGGCGACAAGGACATTCGTCTGGAGATAGGCAAGACGCCCCGTGTTGAAATAGATGTAGCGAAGATAGCTCTTGAAATGAATGCGGCGCACATCGTCAAACAGCTCTTCAAGCGACTTCGGACGCACAGACCCGTCATCCTCGGCAATCACAAGAAGCTTTCGATAGGCTGCTTCCTTTTTCTGAAGGTCATACTCGATCCCGACAAGGCGCAGGATCCAGGCAAGGATGATCATCAGCACGGTGCCGCCAACTGCCCAGATCAAGGCACCCGTCACCAGCCCATATTTCCAGTCACCAAACCACATGATGGTAATGCCAGCACCAAGACCAAGCAGGATCGGGAAAAACTCGATCAGGACCAGAACACTCTCGATAAGAGATGTCCCAAGCCCCTCGACAATCCGGGAAAACTTGATGGTATCTTCCTGAACACGCTGTGCGGCACCCTCAATCGAGCGTGCGCGGTCATAGACCTCGTGATACCATTCCACCATTGCCGTGCGCCAGCGGAACAGAAAATGGCTGGTCAGAAAGCTTGTCGCAAGTCCAAGCGTGATGGCCACAGCCGCCAGTTTCCCAAAACTGAGCAGACCGCCGATATATTCACTCATCGACACCGCGTTCGGCTCGCCAAGCGCCTTCTGGATCATGTCATAGAATTCACCGAACCATTCATTGATCTTGACGTCGATCTGTACCTGCACCCACAGCGACCCCAGAATGACAATTGATCCGAGATAGGCCCAGACGGCCCATTTCGCCGTGGTAAAGAATCTGAACATGACTTGGCACTCCGTTAACGTTCAGGCCGGGCGACCCGCCTGTTATAGGTGTAGTATCACAGGACAAAAGGAAGGGCGTGCGGCAAATCACCCTTCTTGCAGCCGGTCATTCCACATCCGGGCGGTCATGGACAACGGCGCTGGTGACAATGCCAAGACCAAGAAAGACCGTCA
Source organism: Alphaproteobacteria bacterium LSUCC0719 (assembly GCA_040839025.1). Classification (NCBI taxonomy): domain Bacteria; kingdom Pseudomonadati; phylum Pseudomonadota; class Alphaproteobacteria; species Alphaproteobacteria bacterium LSUCC0719. The sequence goes on along the minus strand of JBFPJN010000001.1, from coordinate 203,616 downwards.
GCATCGCCGTGCCGCCATAGGAAATCAATGGCAGCGGCGCGCCGACGACCGGCAACAGACCGGTGACCATGGCAACATTGACGAAGACATAGAGAAACAGCATCACCCCCACGCCAACACAGGTCAGCTGGGCAAAGCGGCTTTTCACCCGCATGCTGATCGTCAGCACACCGCCAATCATCAAAAGATAGAGGCCAAGGATAGACATGTTGCCAACAAGGCCGAATTCTTCGCCGATCATCGTGAACACGAAATCTGTCTGCTTTTCCGGCAGATAGTTCAGCTGGCTCTGGCTTCCCATCAGAAAGCCCTTGCCGAACATGCCCCCTGAACCCAGGGCGATCTTCGACTGAGTGATCTGGTACCCGGCTCCAAGCTGATCCGCACCGGGATTGAGGAAGGTCATCACCCGCGCCTTTTGATAGTCGTGCAGCTGCGACCACAGAACGGGAACCGCGGATACCCCCAGAACAATTGACGCCAGCAGATAGCGCCACGGAAGCCCGGCAACAAACAATATCGCCACCGACCCCAGCGCCAGTGCCAGCGCGGTGCCAAGATCGGGCTGTTCGACAATCAGCATGAAAGGCACACCAGTCATCACAAGCGGTGGCAGATAGGTCAGCACCGAGCGCATGCGTTCAAGCGGCTGGCTGTCGAAATAGCGTGCCAGCGCCAGCAGAACCGCAATCTTTGTCGGCTCGGAAGGCTGGAAGGTAAAGCCGCCAAAGGTGATCCAGCGCGCCACCCCCCCATCACCGCCAACCGCCAGCAAAGCAACAAGCATCACGATCGACGCCATATAGATCGGATAGGCCCAGATCCGGAGCAGCCTGAAATTGATAAAGGCGAGAATCAGAACCATGCTTGCGCCAATCGCCCCGCGAATGGCATGGCGGCCAGCCCAGGGTGCCCACGAACCCTCGGACGCGGAATACAGGGCCATCGCCCCTATCACCACCAGCACCCCTGCCACAAAAAGGAGGTGCCAGGGAATGCGCAGGATGGTTTGCAGAATGCCAACGGTTTCCGACTTCATCAGACCTCTCCGTTGACTTCCATCACGCGCTGCAGTGCGGCACGGGCAATTGGTGCCGCCATCGACGAGCCGCTGCCGCCATGTTCGACCACCACGGCAACGGCATAGCGGGGGTTGCGAACCGGCGCATAGCCGACAAACAGCGCATGATCACGCTCTTTCCAGGGGCGTTCGATATTCTTGGTGATTCCGGCTTCGCGCTGTTCCTTGGTGATCCGCTTGACCTGAACGGTACCTGTCTTGCCACACATCCCGCCCTGATTTGATGACAGATTGTGGCTCCGGGCGGTGCCCAGACTTCCATGCATCACCTCGAACATGCCTTCCCGAACAATGCGAAGCGCACTTTCCGAGATGCCCAGCTCTGGAAATTCAACATCACCCTCAATTTTCCTGAGCGATGGGCTGATCGCCCTGGCACCGTTGGCAAGCCGCGCGGTCATAACCGCAAGTTGAAGCGGCGTGACCAGCACATAACCCTGACCGATGCCGGCAACCACCGTTTCACCCGGGGTCCAGACAACGCCATGCGTGGCAAGTTTCCATTCATGGTTCGGGATGATCCCCGGCTTTTCACCAGGAATGTCGATGCCCGTGACGTCACCAAGGCCCAGCTTGTTGGCCATTGCCTTGATCCGCTGAATTCCGGTCTTCAGGGCGATTTCGTAGAAAAACACGTCGCAGGACCGTTCCAGCGCCCGCACCACATTGACCGACCCATGACCGTTCTCGAACCAGCAATGGAAGGTCGCATTGCCAAGCTCCATGCGTCCATTACAGAAATGGCGGGTGCTTTCATTGATGATGCCAGCCTCGAGGGCTGCCAGCGCCACAATCATCTTGAATGTCGAACCCGGCGCATACATGCCGGCTGTTACCCTGTTCAGCAGCGGATTGCGCGGATGGGCGTTCAGCCGCCGCCAGTCACGAGTCAGCAATCGGTCGGTGAACATGTTCGGGTCATAGGTTGGCGCCGACACCATCGCCAGTATCTCGCCGCTGTGGACATCCATCACGATTGCCGCACCCGACTCCGGGGGCGTGATCTTGCCGATGGGATCACGAAGCAGCATGTTCTCGCCAGAGGCAAGGTGAAGCTTGAGGTCGCTGTCTGACGCAATGGCCTGCTGGACCGACGGGCTTGCCATATCCACCTGTTCGGACTGGCCACGGCGCAGGACATTCGTCACATGCTGCTGCAAACCGATATCAAGCGCCAGCTGCACATCGGTGCCGGATTGTGGATCAAAGTCACGGAAGACGCGAATTGCCTGACCACGGGCATTGACCTCGACACGTTCATTGCCGGGCTGTCCCCGCAATTCAGGCTCCAGCGCAAATTCAACCCCGATCTTGCCGGTCGCCAGATTGGGAAGATCGCCGAGTGACCTGTTCTCCTCGACTTCGCGGCTTGTAATGGGAGATACATATCCCGTCACATGGCCGGTCAGCGCACCCTGCGGATAGATCCGGCGAAGCGTCTTTTCAAATGTCACGCCGGGAAGATAGGCTGATCGCACGGCAAGACGCGCCAACTCCCGCTGGGTCAGGCTTTCACGGACCAGGATCGGCCGGAAGGACGGGCCTTTGCGGGCCGCCTCCTTGACCCTCGTCACATCATCCTCACCAAGCTCGACAAGCTGGCCAAGCTGGGCTAGCGACCGGTCGAGATCATCGGCATAGAGCGGTGTGATATGCAGAAGATATGACTCGGCATTGCCAGCCAGAAGCCGGTTCTTGCGATCAATCAGCCTGCCACGACGCGGGGGCACAATCCGCAAATCAAACTGGTTACGGTCCGAGAGCCGCTTGTAGCGGTTATTCTGCGCCACCTGAAGCTGGTACAACCGACCGGACAGAAAACTTGTGACCAGCACCATGCCGCTGCCAAGAAGCAGCGTGCGCCGCCCCATTGTGCGGCGGCCCTCCTTCTGTTTGGCCTTCCTACTCATCGTGTCGGCCTGCTCATAGTGTCGGCCTGCTCATGTTGACAGCCTGATCTTGTTCAAAGCGAAATAGAGGCTGCTCAGTATAACATAGCCAATCGGGAACAGGATCATGGTCACGCCGATCTGGAAGATGACCGGGGTCAGCGACGGAATGGACAGGTTCAGGGCGCTGAAGATTACCAGCTGGAACAGCACCACACCAAAGACCGTTAACGCAAATTCTCCCCAAATATCGCGAAATTCGCCCTGGAGAAGCTTTTGTCGACGCCAGTTCATGGCAAAGAGGACCACGATATAGGCAGTCGCCCGACCACCCAGAAGGTCGGAAAACAGAATGTCGCTGGTCAGCCCGATCAGAAAACCGGTCACAAGCAGGACATATTTCTCGTGATGAAGGGCGATCCAGTAGAGGAATATCAGCGACAGCATCGGCGTCGCGCCGTAAAAGACCGGCCACAGCGCCAGCCCCCCTTCGGCCATCGCCAGCACCATGCCGAAAATCACAACAAGGAACTGGAAAGGCCAGTCGGATTCAAGCTCGGCTTTCTGGAAAAAACGACCGCGACGGATCATTGCCGCTCTCCCGCCGCGTTCATCCCTTCAAACAGGCGCTCTCCGGCTGCCTCGGGAAGCGGCGTGTAATAATCTTCAAGATCGAGATCAGCCCGGTCCACACCCTCGGTGCCCCCGACAAGGATCGACACATAGCTCAGATGCCGAAGATCGACCGCCGGTCGCACCAGAACATTGCCATCCTGCACGATATCGACACGCCCAACCGGAACACCAGCCGGCAACACGCCGCCATGGCCCGATGTCAGGACAAGTTCGCCAACCTTTGGTGCCGCCTCGTCGGGCAGGAACCGCAGGGACAGATAGGTACCATTGTTGCCTACCGTGACTCCAGGCCATGAGGAGGAGGACAGGATTACCGGAATCTGCGCGTTGATGTCACTGACCATCAATACACGCGCATAGGTGTCACCAACGTCGACAACAAGACCGACAAGACCGTCCGCCGTCACAACCGGATTGCCGACTTCGATGCCGTCTTCACTGCCATTTGCGACAAGCACGGTATGGGCAAAAGCCCCCCCCGGTGCGGTGACGGCGCGCGCCGTCAGCGGCTGGCGCCGTTCAGGCGACACGGCGCCGGCAACACTTCGCAGCTGCCGGTTTTCGCTTTCAAGGATCTCGGCCCGCCGGCGCCACCGCTTGAGCATCGAATTTTCAGCCTGAAGGCGGACATTCTCGGCCCGCAGCGACGCCACTGTGCGGATCCCCTGCGCCATCGTCTCGATTCCACGAATGGGCGCGGATACCAGATCGACAAAGGGTGCCATGAAGTCACTGGCCCCCATGCGGGCGTGACGCAGGGCGCTGAAATCAGCCTTGCCAAGAAACATCAGTGAAAAGCTGAATACGACAAGAAGCGTGTGCGCAATGCGGCGCTGCCTGATCTTTGCCTTCTCAGACGCGCGCATTGTACAAGCTGCTCCCTATGCGCCGATGAGGACGTTCCGAAGCGTCTTCAGTTCCTCAAGGCACCGGCCGGTTCCAAGAGCCACGCAAGACAGCGGATCCTCGGCAATCGAAATCGGAAGACCCGTCGCATCGCGAAGGACACCGTCCACGTCACGAAGAAGCGCGCCGCCGCCGGTCATCACAATACCCTTTTCAACGATATCGGCCGCAAGTTCGGGCGGCGCCTGTTCAAGCGCCATTTTCACGCCGTCAACAATCTGGCGAACGGGATCGGAAATCGCCTCGGCAACCTGTGCCTCGGTGATGGTGATTTCCTTGGGCACGCCATTGACCAGATCACGACCCCGCACCTCGATCTTGATACCTGTGCTTTTCTCGGGTTTGCGCGCCACACCGATGCTCTTCTTGATCCGCTCGGCACTCGCCTCGCCGATCAGCAGGTTATGGGTGCGCCGCATATAGGCGATAATCGCCTCGTCGATCTTGTCACCACCGACGCGCACCGAATGCGCGAAAACGATATTGCCAAGCGACAGAATGGCCACCTCGGTGGTGCCACCACCAATATCGACAACCATCGAGCCGGACGGCTCGGTCACCGGCAGGTTGGCACCGATGGCCGCGGCCATAGGCTCTTCGATCAGGAACACGCGCCGCGCGCCAGCCGCCTCGGCGGACTCCTGGATGGCCCGGCGTTCGACCGCGGTGGATCCCGACGGCACGCAGATAATCACCTGCGGGCTGGTGAAATTCAGTCGTCCGTTTACCTTGCGGATGAAGTGCTTGATCATTTCCTCGGCGACTTCAAAGTCGGCGATCACCCCGTCGGCCATCGGACGAATGGCGCGAATGTTGCCGGGGGTCTTGCCAAGCATCACCTTGGCTTCCTCGCCAACCGCCAGCACCTGGGTGCGGCCCCGCACTTCTGCCATCGCGACAACCGACGGCTCGTCAAGAACGATGCCCTTGCCCTTCACATACACAAGGGTGTTGGCAGTCCCGAGGTCAATACCGATGTCAGCGGTAAAAATATCGAGTATCGATCTAAACATTCAAACTCCCCCGCGTTGTCAAGGACAACCCTGTAAACGAGAAATGGCCGGCAACGGAAACCGCAGCATTCGCGGTTCCTGTCACCAAAGCCATTTTGTAGCTGATAAAAAAGGCGAAATCTAGTTCTTCGCCTTATCGACCAGACGGTTCTCACCAATCCATGGCATCATGCCGCGGAGTTCCTCGCCAACCTTCTCGATCGGATGCTCGGCATTGCGCCGACGTGTCGCCTTGAAGTTGGTCTGGTGAACCCTGTTTTCCAGCATCCAGTCACGGGTGAAACGGCCCGACTGGATGTCGTCAAGAACACGCTTCATCTCGGCTTTTGTTTCAGCGGTGATGATCCGTGGGCCAGTGACATACTCGCCATATTCGGCTGTGTTCGAGATCGAGTAATTCATGTTCGCGATGCCGCCTTCATAAATCAGGTCGACGATCAGCTTGACCTCGTGAAGACACTCGAAATATGCCATTTCCGGTGCATAACCGGCCTCGACAAGGGTTTCGTACCCTGCCTTGATCAGCTCGACCAGACCGCCACACAATACCGCCTGCTCACCGAACAGGTCCGTCTCGCATTCTTCCTTGAACGTTGTCTCGATGATGCCGGAACGGCCCCCACCGACAGCCGAAGCATAGGACAGGCCGACATCATGGGCGTTGCCCGAAGCGTCCTGATGAATGGCCAGCAGACAAGGCACGCCGCCGCCGCGGACATATTCGGAACGGACTGTGTGCCCCGGACCCTTTGGCGCGACCATCAGACAGTCAATATCGGCGCGTGGCTCGATCAGGTTGAAATGCACGTTCAGACCATGTGCAAACGCAATGGCAGCGCCAGGCCGGATATTGTCGGCGATCTCGTCGCGATAGATATCAGCCTGCAGCTCGTCCGGGGTCAACATCATCAGCATGTCGCCCCATGCCGCAGCTTCGGCCACATCCATGACCTTGAAACCGGCGGCCTCGGCCTTGGCACGGCTTGTCGAGTCCGGACGCAACGCAACGGCCACATCGGCGCAGCCACTGTCCTTCAGGTTGGCGGCATGGGCGTGACCCTGGCTGCCATAACCGACGATGACGACTTTCTTTTTCTTGATCAGGCCGACATCGGCGTCACGATCGTAATAGACTCGCATGAACTTGGTTCTCCTTCATGAAAATGGCCGGCAGCTGTTCAGGCACCGGCCCCAACGCGTTTGGCGGATAGCCACTGAATGACCGCCACCGGATCTTTACCCGGCCCGGCGCCGCGGCGCCAGCCCGTGTTACTTTGCCTCCAGATCAATCCTGTTGCCGCGCGAAATGGCGGAAACACCGGTACGCGCCACCTCGACATCGCCAAGCGAGCGCATCAAATCGACAAAGGCGTCGACCTTGGAGGAATTCCCCGTGACTTCAAATACAAAACTATTCAGCGTGCTGTCCAGTGTCCTTGCACGGAAGGTGTCGGCAATTCTGAGTGATTCGATACGATCATCACCAAGATTGATGATTTTCACCAGCGCCAGCTCGCGTTCGATCGCCACATCATTCTCGGTAAGATCGCGAACCGAGTGAATGGGAACCAGCCGTGCCAGCTGGGCCTTGATCTGCTCAATGACCATCGGTGTTCCCGATGTCACCACCGAGATCCGTGACAGCGCGTTATGGCCATCCGTCTCGGCCACGGTCAGGCTTTCGATGTTGTAGCCCCGGCCCGAGAACAGGCCAATCACCCGCGCCAGGACGCCGGGCTCGTTGTCAACCAGAACGGAAATGATGTGCCGTTCGATAATGGGAGTGTCAGACATGTTATATTCCTTGCCAGATCTGGCGAGACTGAAGGGGACGTGGCCTGGCGCTACACCAGAACCATGCCTTCTTCGGATACCGGCTTTTGTGCCTGGTCATCGGGGCCAAGCAGCATATCGTTATGCGCGGCACCGGACGGGATCATCGGGAAGCAGTTTTCTTCCTTCGCCACGCGAATATCGGCGATCACAGGGCCCGGTGTCTCCAGCATTTCGGTGATGACCTGGTCCAGATCGTCAGCCTGCTGTGCCACCAGCCCCTTCATGTTGAAAGTGTCCGCCAGCTTGACGAAATCCGGCAGCGAGGCACTGTAGGATTCAGAATACCGACCGCCATGGATCAGCTCCTGCCATTGGCGTACCATGCCCATCCATTCATTGTTGATGATGAACATCTTCACCGGCAGGTTATATTGCGCCAGCGTCGACAGTTCCTGCATGTTCATCATGAAGGACGCCTCGCCGGCGATATCGATTACCGTCGATTGCGGATGGGCGACCTGCACGCCAAGCGCCGCCGGAAGACCATATCCCATGGTGCCCAATCCACCCGATGTCATCCATCGGTTGGGAAGATGAAAATCGAAATATTGCGCCGCCCACATCTGATGCTGGCCCACCTCGGTGGTGATATAGACATCATGGGCAGCCGTCATTTCACACAGACGCTTGATGGCGTATTGCGGCTTGATGATCTTGCCGGTCTGGTTGAACTTCAGACAGTCGCGCTTGCGCCAGGTTTCAATCTGCGCCCACCATTTCTCGAGCGACGGCTTGTGCGGCTTGAATTTGCGCGTCTTCATCTCGGCAATCAGCGCCTCGAGAATCCGCGTCGCATCGCCAATCACGGACAGATCGACCCGAACATTCTTGTTGACCGATGACGGGTCGATATCACAGTGGATCTTTGTAGAGTTCGGCGAAAAGCCGCTCAACACCCCGGTTACACGATCATCGAAGCGCGCCCCGAGATTGAGCATGGTATCACAGCCATGCATCGCCAGATTGGCCTCATAGGTGCCGTGCATCCCAAGCATGCCAAGGAAATGCCTGTCATCGGCCGACAGCGCGCCAAGACCCATCAGGGTCAGCGTCGTTGGCCAGCCTGTCATATGCACAAGTTCGGTCAGCAATTCCGAGGCGCGCGGGCCGGAATTGATCAGCCCACCGCCACCATAGATGATCGGGCGCTCGGCGCGCATCAGAACATCGACAGCGGCGCTGATTGCCGCCGCATCGGGTTCGGTCTGCGGATTGTAGCGGGCCTGTGCCGATACCCTGTTGGGCTCCATGCGATAGGCGACATTCGCCATCAACACGTCCTTTGGCAGGTCGATCAGCACCGGACCGGGACGACCCGATGATGCCACATGGAACGCTTCGATGACCGTCTTCTGAAGTGTTTCAACATCCTTCACAAGGTAGTTGTGCTTGGTACAGGCACGGGTGATGCCGGTCGTATCGGCTTCCTGAAACGCATCATTACCGATCAGATGCGTTGGCACCTGTCCTGTCAAACAGACAACCGGCACCGAATCCATCAGCGCATCGGTCAGGCCGGTCACAGCATTGGTCGCGCCCGGCCCGGACGTGACGAGAACAACACCGGTCTTGCCGGTCGAACGCGCATAGCCTTCAGCGGCATGTACAGCTGCCTGTTCGTGCCGGACCAGGATGTGTTTGATCTTGTTGTTCTTGAACAGCGCGTCATAGATCGGCAGCACGGCACCTCCGGGATAGCCGAACACAACCTCGACACCCTCGTCCTCAAGCGCCTTGAGAAGCACCTCGGCACCCGGCATCATCGCCGTGGTGTCCGCGTCGTCCCTTGTTTCACCTGCCGCCGGTGCGGATTTTGGCATTGTCCTGTCCTCTGCACAGCCCACCTGCCGGGCCTTACCGTTTGTCGCCATTAAAAAACGCCCTCCCTGCCGGGGTGGCGTCAGTTGATAAGTGGCGGAATTTGTATAAAAACCACAGGGATGTTCATCCCTAACATACAGCAGTGATAGCGCATCAGCATGATGGCCGTCAACTGGTTTTTGACAGAATTGCAAAGATTTCTTTGACGTTTCTTTCTGATTCTTGCTTTGTAAGCGTAATTTCAGCATTAAAATTATTTCGAATCCAGGTCATCTGCCGTTTTGCATAGCGTCGGCTGTCGCGGCTGGCCTGTTCGACCGCCGTTGACCGCGATATTTCGCCAGCCTGCATCGCCATAACCTCACGCACGCCGATAGCCTTCATGACAGGCAGCGAGGCATCAAGACCACGTGCCGCCAGCGCCGCCACCTCTGTGTCAGCCCCCGTATCCATCATCACCTCAAACCGCCTGTCGATGGCGGCATATGTGACGTCACGAGGCGGCATCATGGCGATGCGGAGATGCGGCCCCATCAGAGCGCCCTGGTGGGGGTCGGTCTGCCAGTCGCTCAACGGTCGGCCGGTGGCAAGCGCCACGCCCATCGCCCGCACGAGGCGCTGGCTGTCACCATCATGAAGCCGGTCCGCCATTGCAGAGTCGAGTTTGGCAAGCGAGGCGCGGACCATCGCGCCACCTTGGTCGGCAAGCTGCCGGACACAGCTGTCATGAATGTCGCGCGGCACGTTTGGAACCGGCGCGATACCGTGTATGGCAGCGTGAAAATAAAGCCCCGTGCCGCCAACGATGATCGGCAGCGCGCCGCGCTGGCGGGCCCTTGCCACCTCAACCGATACCATATCCAGCCAGCCCGCCACCGACGCACGCTCGGCGCCATCAATCACACCGTAAAGGCGATGCGGTGCCAGTGCCATTTCGGCATCATCCGGACGCGCTGTCAGAACGCGCAGATCGCGGTAAAGCTGCATCGAGTCCGCATTGATCACCACACCGCCGGCCTGTTGCGCCAGCGCCAGCGCTAGGCTCGATTTACCGGCGGCCGTCGGGCCGCAGATCATCACGATGGCGCCAGCGCCGCCCGGTTGCGTCATTTCTGAGTGGTCAGCCATACCGATCTATGGTTTATCCTGTTGCCTCGATCGACGGAAAAAGGGACAGGCCAAGGTGCATCATTTTGCGGTTTTTTCAAGTTCCGAACAGCAGCACCTGTCCGTGGATGACGGGCTGGCACTGCTTTCCGCTGCCAATGTCGCCGCCGCACCGGACAGCATCAGATGGCTTCATGCCGGCAGGGCATGGGACGTGCCTGTCACAGAAAACGGCGTGGACGCCCTGCCACAGCTGCGACAACAGGCATCGCAATCCGGTGTCGACATCAACATTTTGCCGGCCGCAGGCCGACGCAAACAGCTGTTGATCGCCGATATGGACAGCACCATCATTACGTCGGAATCTTTGGACGACATGGCCGAGATCGCCGACCTTGCCGCGGAGATTACGCCAATCACCGAACGCTCCATGCGTGGTGAGCTTGATTTCGAGGCGGCACTGGATGAACGGGTGGCGCTGCTGAGAGGCCAGCCTTCGAGCCTTGTCGATCAGGCGCTGGCAGAGGTCGAACTGACAGGCGGTGCGGAATGTCTGGTCCGGACGATGCGCGCACATGGCGCGTCCTGCTTTCTGGTCTCGGGCGGCTTTACCGACATCACCGGCCCGGTGGCGGCGATGTGCGGATTTGATGACCATCATGCGAATGTTCTGGAAGCGGAAAATGGATATCTGACCGGCACCGTTGCCAAGCCGGTCCTGGATCGCGAGGCGAAACTGACATTTCTTGACCACTATTGCGCCAGGCTTGGGATCACTCGCAATGATGCTGTCTGTGTCGGTGACGGTGCCAATGACATGGTGATGCTGCAGGCTGCCGGCCTCGGTGTTGCCCTGAAAGGCAAACCTCTTCTGCGCGAGGCCGTGTCGACACAGGTGAACCATACCGATTTGCTGGGACTGCTGTATCTTCAGGGCTACAGCGAGGCACAGTTCGTGACCGGCTGAACGGACAGGCACACCAGATTGCAAACATCAAAAAGGGGGCCGGATAACACCGGCCCCCTTTAATATGCAAGGTGATTATGCAAGGTGATTATGCAGCGTTCAACGGCAGCGCCGTCACTCCTTGGTAAAGCCGATCTGAATGAAGCGCTCGCGGCCTTCACTCTCGACAAGAAGCAGAACACCGGCGCGACCGGCTTCCAGCGTCTCGGCAACCGATTTTCCAAGATCGGCAGCGTCCTCGACCCGGCGCTGGCCAAACCGCTTGATGATATCGCCAACCTGCAGCCCTTTGGCCGCGGCTGGGCCACCTTCGGCAACCTCAGTCACGACAACACCGCGCGCGCTGGCATCCAGCCCAAGTTCAGCCGCCAGTTCGGCGTTCAGGTTTTCAACCGCAAAGCCAAGCCTGTCGAAGCTTTCCGTATCACCGGCGGCCTCGCCATTGACGATGCCGACAAGCTCGGCCTTCTCAAGCTCGCCAAGCGTGACCTGAACTTCCATGCTCTTGCCGTTGCGGATCAGCTTGACCGGCACCGTTGCGCCGATTTCGGTTTCCGCCACGATCCGCGGCAGGTCGCGCATCTTGTCGATCATCTTGCCGTCAAAGCTGACAATCACGTCGCCGGGCTCAAGACCGGCGGCCTGTGCGGGACTGTTTTCATTCACCGTGCTGACAAGCGCCCCGGCGGCAACGTCAAGACCAAGCGATTCAGCGATATCAGGTGTGATTTCCTGAATGAAGACACCAAGCCAGCCACGCCGCGTTGTGCCGAACTCGGCAAGCTGCGCCGTCACACGTTTGGCGAGGTTCGATGAGATGGCAAAGCCGATGCCGACCGAGCCACCCGTCTGCGAGAAAATCGCCGTGTTGATACCGATCACCTCGCCATCCGTATTGAACAGCGGGCCACCTGAGTTGCCTCGGTTGATCGACGCATCCGTCTGGATGAAATCATCATAGGGGCCGTTACCGATATCGCGGCCACGCGCCGAAACGATACCTGCCGTAACCGTGCCGCCAAGGCCGAAGGGATTGCCGATCGCCAGCACCCAGTCACCAACACGAAGACTGTCGGAATCTCCGAACGGCACCGCTGTCAGGTCGACATCGCCGGGATCGATCTTCAGAACCGCAATGTCGGTTTTCTGGTCCTGACCAAGAACCGTGGCGGTGAAAGACGTCTCATCGGCAAGGGTAACCGTGATTTCCTCGGCATTCTCGATCACATGAAAATTCGTCACCACGATGCCGGCGTCATCGATGATAAAGCCCGAACCAAGCGACGAGGCGCGCCGCTTGCGGTCATTGTCACCAAAATTCTTGAAGAAGTCCTCGAACGGCGAACCCGGTGGGAATTGCGGCATATCCATTGCCGGACCTTCGCTCACGATGGTCGTCGTGGAAATATTCACCACGGCCGGCGACAGACGTTCAACCTGGTCCGCAAAACTGTCCGGACGGTCGGCGGCTCCGGCCTCGATCGTCATGAACATGATCGCCAAACCGGCGAGCGCCGGCATCGGGCGAAGCAGTTTCATCAACATGGGATCTGATCTCCTGTCAGAAAATATTACGAAACAACTGGCGGGAGCGACCGGCGCTCCCGCTGTCTGCCGTGATCAAAGAAAAGCTCCGTGACCAAAAGATGGCAGAGGTTTGGCTATTTCTGTACCGACCCGCTCTTGTCCTTGAAGAACCGGAAGAAGCTGCTGTCGGGTGACAACACCATCGAGGTGTCGTTCTGCCCCATCGACTTCCGGTAGGCCTCCATGGACCGGTAAAAGGCAAAGAATTCAGGATCCTGTCCAAAACTGTCGGCATAGATCTGAATGGCCTGGGCATCTCCCGCACCGCGGGTTTCCTGTGCCGTACGCTGCGCCTCGGACAGGATCACTGTCCGGGTCTTTTCCGCGTCGGCACGGATCTTCTGGGCCTCTTCCTCACCGGTGGCGCGGAATTCCTTCGCCTCACGCTCACGCTCGGACTTCATCCGGTTGAAGATGTTCTGGCTGGTCGCGGTCGGATAATCGGCACGCCGCAGCCGCACATCGATGATCTGGATGCCAAGCGAGGATACGGATGCGTTCACTTCCTCGCCGATCGACCTGACAATGTCATTACGCTGACCTGTCAGGATCGAGGCAAGCGTTTCCCGGCCAAGCGCCCGACGAACGGATGAATCGATGATTGCCTCGAGTCTGCCGCGAGCCCCCCGTTCATTCCGGACTGTCTGATAGAACAGCAGAGGGTCTTCAATGCGATAGCGGGCATAGGCGTCAACCTGAAGTCGCTTCTGGTCAGACAGGATCACCTCTTCGGCGTCCTGTGGAATCAGGCTGAGAACACGCTTTTCGTAATAGGTGACGTCCTGAATGAACGGCAGTTTGAAGGCAAGCCCCGGCTCCTGGATGGTACGCTTCGGCTCGCCGAACTGCAGCACCAGTGCCTGCTGGGTCTGGTTGACGGTAAACAGCGAGCTTGTTGCCGCCGTGATGAGAAGAACGATCGCGACGATCGATACAAGACGAGTGGCACCCATGTCAGTTTCCTCCCGACGACTTGTTCAGCTCGCGAAGTGGCAGATACGGCACAACGCCGCTGCCACCGGCAGGCTCGTCGATGATGATCTTTTCGACATTGGCGAAAATCTCTTCGACGGTTTCGATATAGATACGCTCCTTGGTGACATCGGGATTCGTCTTGTAGGCCTGATAGACCTGATCAAAACGCGATGCGTCACCCTCGGCGCGGTTCACAACCTCGGCAAGATAGGCCTCGGCCTCGGCAACGAGTTTTGCTGCCGCACCACGCGCCCGTGGCACAACATCATTCCGGAACGCCTCGGCTTCGTTCTTCAGCCTGTCACGGTCCTGACGCGCACGCTGGACTTCGTTGAATGCGTCGATGACGTCGGATGGCGGATCGACGGCCAGAAGCTGGACGTCACGTACACGCACGCCCGATCCGTATTCATCAAGCAGCTCCTGCAGCTGGGCACGGGCCTGCACCTGAATGTCCTGACGACCTTCGGTCAGTGCTGTCTGGATGGGGGTGCGGCCAATGATCTCACGCATCACCGCCTCGGCAGCGACCTTGATCGTTTCATCTGGCTCGGCAAGGTTGAACAGATACTGGCCGGCATCGGCAATCCGCCAGAACACCACAAAGTCGATATCGACGATATTCTCGTCGCCAGTGATCATCTGGCTTTCATCGGCGATATCGCGACGCGACGAGCTGTTGCCGCTGACGTCACGAAAGCCGATTTCGATCCGGTTGTCGCGTGTGACTTCCGGGGTCATCACAGTCTCGACCGGATAGGGGATATGGTAATGCAGCCCCGGCGCGGTGGTGCGAACCCACTCGCCAAAGCGCAGAACGACACCCTGCTGCTGGGGATTGACGCGGTAAAACCCGCTCATGGCCCAGATCGCAATGGCAATGATCACCAGAAGCGACATCGACTTGCCGCCGGACGGAACAAGCCGCCCCAGCGCATCACGGCCCTGACGAACGACCTTGTCGAGATCCTGCTGCGAACCGCCGCCGCCGGACCCCCACGGGTTGCCGCCATTGCCGCCACCGCGACCTCCACCGCCACCAGATCCGCCCCACGGGCCGCCCTGATCGCCTCCACCCTGATTATTCCATGGCATGATGCGCCTACTCCATCGACTTCGGTTTCAAGTTGGCGCCACCACCCGCCCTGTACCAGCGGCAGGCAACAGCACCTGAATCTGTTGAAGAGCCTTGCCGCTGTGCGGCGGCTGTGCAGTTGCAAAACCACCCCGGACGGCTTATGTCACCCTCAAGTCATCCACATATTTGCACACAGGCTGGTGATTTCAAGCATGGCAAACGAATTGACAGACGCAATGATCAAGGCGGCACTCGCGACGGTGACGGCACCGGGACGGGACACCGATATTGTCACCTCGGGACAGGTGTCGGGCATCGTCATAAAAGACGGACATGTCGGCTTCACAATCGAGATCGATCCGGCCGAAAAAGACCAGGCCGACAGTCTGCGCGCTGCCAGTGAAGGCGCGGTCAAGGCGCTTGCCGGCGTCTTGTCGGCGACCGCCATGCTGACCGCGCATCAACCCGCGGCAAGCCAGCAGGGCCAGCCAGCACCACAGGGCGGCGCCGGCAATGGCGCGGGGGCGCCATCACGCGAGCCGCTGAAGCCAGCCGGGCATCTGATCGCCGTGGCCTCGGGCAAGGGCGGCGTCGGCAAATCGACCACCGCCATCAATCTGGCGCTGGCCATCGCGGCAACGGGCCAGCGCGTCGGCATCCTCGATGCCGATATCTATGGCCCCTCCCTGCCACGGCTGATCGGCCAGAACCGCAAGCCGCAGAGCGATGGCAAGAAGATCGTGCCGATTGACGCATGGGGACTGCAGACAATGTCGATTGGCTATCTTGTTGCCGAGGACGCGCCGACGATCTGGCGTGGCCCGATGGTGATGAGCGCCATCGAACAGATGCTTCGCGATGTCGCATGGGACAATCTGGACGTGTTGATCATCGACATGCCACCGGGCACCGGCGATGCCCAGCTGACACTCTCGCAGCGGGCCGCCCTGTCGGGCGCGGTGATTGTCTCTACACCCCAGGATCTGGCGCTGATCGACGCCCGCAAGGGTCTCAACATGTTCCGCAAGGTCAATGTACCGGTGCTGGGAATTATCGAGAATATGAGCCATTTCATCTGCCCCGACTGTGGGGGGCGGCATGACGTGTTCGGCAATGGCGGCGCCGCCGCCGAGGCAGCGCGCATCGGCGCGCCCTTCCTTGGTGATGTGCCGCTGGAAATGACGATCCGGGCAACCTCCGACGCCGGCACGCCTGTGGTCGCCAAGGATCCGGACGGCCCGCATGCCGCGCATTACCGCGCCATCGCCGACAAGGTGATGGGACAGCTTGCCTCCGCGCCGAAGGCAGGTCCGAAGATTGTCATGGATTAGGCGGCCTCACGGCCGGACGGACAGCATCTGGCCAGCACGGACGGCAGTCAGATCACACCAGAACCGGCACCTTGCGGGTCAGTCTTTCATAGCGATGGGCGGGCACCTCGCCATCAGCCGGCACCTGTTGCAGGATCTGCCGGTCCCAAATATCGGCATCGAGATCGGGAAAAACTGCCGCCGCCGGTCCGCCATCAGGGTCAATCTCGACAACCGTCAGCTCGATCCGGTTGGTCAGCGCCATCCCGGCAGCATAGATTTCCCCACCACCAAACAGAATGACCTCGCGGCGCGCGCCCTCGGTCATCTGGATCCAGTCGCGCGCCAGTGCCAGCGCGTTGTCCATGCTGGCGGCACGAAGCGCCCCCTCGCCGGTCCAGTGCGGATCCCGCGTCATCACGATGCTGGCACGGCCCGGCAGCGCCCGACCGATCGAATCCCACGTCCGCCGTCCCATGATCAGCGGACAGCCCATCGTCAGCGCCTTGACGCGCTTCAGATCCGCCGGAAGATGCCATATCAACCCGCTGCCATCGCCGATCACACGGTTCTGCGCCATCGCCACGACGGCGACCATTTCAAGACCATCCGCCATGTCAGACAGCAATCGGTGCCGGGATGGTGGGCGCCGCCGCATAGTCGGTGATCTCGAAATCATCAAAGGCAAAGCCGTCAATCGTGTCCGGAACACGCCGCAACACAAGCCGTGGCAGCGGCCCCGGCTGGCGGGTCAGTTGCAGCCGCGCCTGGTCGAAATGGTTGGAATAGAGATGCGCGTCGCCAAGCGTGTGAACGAAGCTGCCGGGCTGCAGGTCACAGACCGCGGCGATCATATGCGTCAGCAACGCATAGGAGGCAATGTTGAACGGCACGCCAAGAAAAATATCGGCGCTGCGCTGATACAGCTGACAGGACAGCCTGCCATCGGCGACAAAGAACTGGAACAGACAATGGCAGGGTGGCAGCGCCATATGGGGAAGATCGGCCGGGTTCCAGGCCGACAGCATCAGCCGTCGCGATTCAGGCGTTGTCTTGATGGCCTCGACAAGATCGGCCAGCTGGTCGATCTCGCGTCCATCCGCCCCCTGCCAACGACGCCACTGCTTGCCATAGACCGGGCCGAGATCACCATTTTCATCAGCCCATTCATCCCAGATCGAGACGCCGTTTTCCTGAAGATAGCGGATATTGGTGTCACCGCGGACAAACCACAGCAGCTCATGAATGATCGATCGTGTGTGCAGCTTCTTGGTTGTCAGCAACGGGAAGCCGGCCTCGAGATCGAATCGCATCTGGTGGCCGAACACGGCGCGGGTGCCGGTGCCGGTGCGGTCACCACGATCAACCCCTTCGTCAAGGACACGGTTCAGAAGATCAAGATATTGCTGCATGGGAGGCGCTCGCGGCTGTCATGATGATGCCCCGGCAAGGTCGCATGACGACCGCACCCGATCAAGCCGCAATCACATTTGTGAAAACAGCTTTCAAAGCGCGGCTGCCAGACCTATATTGTAGGGGCTGGCTTGCCAGCTATGGCGATAAACGTGCTGTGAAATAAGCAGAGCGGACCCGGGGGCGGTACCCGGCGCCTCCACCATTTCAGCCGGCCCTGTTCTGTTCCATATATATCAGGGAACATATGTCAAAGACAGGCGAAGGCGGCTGAAAGACTGGGGGCGAAATAGGATCGACGCATGTAATAAAGACAGTATTTTCGCTCGGTATGGTACCCGCCGTTATCGGGCCATGTAGTAGTTGCAAATGACAACACTGCTCCGGTAGCAGCAGCAGCCTAACGGCAGCTTAAGCAACCGATCTTAAAGTCCAGTCCGCTTGAGCTCGGGCTGGCGGGGTTTGGAGCGCACCTGGCAACAGAAGCGTTCCTCTTCTTTTCAATGGTGCCACTTTTCAACAATGTCGGACGAATCAGGTTAATGCGCGATGGATGATGACGGGCAGGAATTCACCGGATTGAATTACGAACTTCTTGTCGAGGATTCGCTTCGCATGGTGGTGCGCGCCGCCTTGCAGATCACCGAAGTCAGCGGACTTCCCGGCGAGGCGCATTTTTACATTGCCTTCAAGACCGGTCATCCGGGCGTGACCATGGATGAGGCGCTTCGCGCCCAACACCCCGACACCATAACCATCGTGTTGCAGCACCAGTTTGCCGACCTCATTGTTGGCGATGACAGTTTCAGCGTGACGCTGTTCTTTGGCGGCAAGCCTTCGGCGATGACCGTTCCCTTTGCCGCGGTTACAAGCTTCAATGACCCGTCGGTCGGTTTCGGCCTGCAATTCGGCACCGATGACGATGATGACGGGCTTGACGACGATGACGGGACGATGGTGGATGCCCCGGACGAAGAGCAAGCACCCGCCGACCCGGGGGCATCAGCCGAAGTTGTGTCCCTGGACAGCTTCCGTAAAACCCCCTCCTGAGCGCCCCTTATCATTTGCGCGGATTGACCGATGACCGATTTTGCCTACAGCCCGATGTTCCCGCTTGCCGAGGACACAACCGAATATGAGCTTGTCAGCAGCGACCATGTCGAGCTTGTCGAGATGGGCGGGGACTCATTCCTGAAAGTCGCGCCGGAGGCGCTGCGCCTTCTTGCCCAGCGCGCCTTCACCGATATTTCACATCTTCTTCGCAGCGGCCATCTGGCACAGCTGGCGGCAATCCTCGATGATCCCGAAGCCACCCAGAATGACAGGTTTGTGGCACTGGAAATGCTGAAGAATGCTGTTGTCGCAGCGGATGGCCTGTTGCCAATGTGCCAGGACACCGGAACGGCAATCATTTCCGGCACCCGCGGCGATCGCGTTCTGGTAGAGGGGGATGATGGCGAGGCGCTGTCGCGCGGCGTGTTCGACACCTATCAGCAAAGCAATCTTCGCTATTCACAGCTTGCCGCGACAAGCATGTTTGACGAGGTCAATACGGCGACTAACCTGCCAGCACAGATCGACCTGTATGCCGGCAAGGGGATGGAATACAAATTCGCCTTCATCCAGAAAGGTGGCGGATCGGCGAACAAGACCTTCCTGCACCAGAAAACCAAGGCCGTCCTGAATCCCGAGTCACTGCGCGAATTCATCCGCACGGCGATTCTCGATCTCGGCACCTCGGCCTGTCCGCCCTATCATCTGGCAGTGGTGATCGGGGGCACATCAGCCGAATATAATCTGAAAACCGTGAAACAGGCCTCGATCCGGGCGCTTGACGCATTGCCAACCACGGGCAACAGCCTTGGCCATGCCTGGCGGGATCTGGAATGGGAGGCCGAAATTCTGCAGATCACGCGCGAACTGGGTATTGGCGCGCAGTTTGGTGGCAAATATTACTGTCACGATGTGCGGGTTATCCGTCTGCCGCGGCATGGTGCGTCCTGCCCGGTCGGGATCGGTGTGTCCTGTTCTGCTGACCGGCAGGCGCTTGCCAAGATCACACCGGATGGCATCTTCGTTGAAAAGCTGGAGCGTGACCCGGCGCGTTATCTTCCCGACATCGACACATCGGACGAGATTCCGGCCGTGCCAATCGATCTGAACCGCCCCATGCCCGAGATACTGGAGACTCTCAGCCAGCATCCTGTGGCCACGAGGCTGGCTCTGACAGGCCCGCTGATCGTCGCCCGCGACATCGCGCATGCCAAGCTGCTGGAACGTCTGCAGGCGGAAGGCGATCTTCCCGACTGGTTCAAGAATCACCCTGTCTATTACGCCGGACCGGCGAAAACACCCGAAGGCATGCCCTCAGGGTCATTCGGCCCGACGACGGCGGGGCGTATGGACAGCTATGTCGAGACATTCCAGGCCGCCGGCGGATCGATGGTGATGCTGGCAAAAGGCAACCGGTCACGACAGGTCCGGGAAAGTTGCCAGACACATGGCGGCTTCTATCTTGGCAGCATCGGCGGCGTTGCCGCGAAACTGGCCCTTGAATCGATCAAGAAGATCGAAGTGCTGGAATATCCCGAACTTGGAATGGAAGCTGTCTGGAAGATCGAAGTCGAGAACTTCCCCGCCTTCATCATTACCGATGACAAGGGCAATGATTTCTTCGATATCGGGTGACGTCCAGATTCCTTACGCCGGCGGTGGGCCGCCGCTGGCATAATCGATGAACTGGATCGTATGCCGAACCGGAATTTCGTCATCCAGCTGCTGGATACAGCCGATATTGCCTGCCGCCACAATGGGCGCGCCGGTGCCCCGGATATTGGCAAGCTTGCGATCACGAAGAACGGCGGCCATGTCGGGCTGAAGGATGTTGTAGACCCCTGCCGACCCACAGCACAGGTGGGGCTCCAGCGGCTGACGGACATCGAATCCCGCCTGACGAAGAAGGCTGACCGGCAGATCGTGGATTTTCTGGCCATGCTGCAGTGAACATGCCGAATGATAGGCGACAGCGCCGCGGCCTTCGGGCGCGGGCTCTATGATCCTATGCAGTGGCAGGTCGGCAAGCAGCTCGGAAATATCACATGTCAATGATGCCACCTGCGCCGCGATGTCCTTCAATTCGGGATCATCGCCAACAACATGTTCGTAATCCTTGACCATCGTACCGCAGCCTGACGCATTGACGACGATGGCATCAACCGCGCCTTTCTGCAGCTCGTCACGCCAGCCAAGAAGCGTTGACCGGATCGCCGCCTTTGCCGCGTCGGTTTCGCCGATATGATGCGCCAGCGCACCACAGCAGAACGCCTCTGAACGAACCGTGACCCGCACACCAAGCTTGTTGAGAACCCGTACCGTACTGGCATTGATGGCCGGATCGAGCGCCCGCTGGGCACAGCCTGCTAGAAGAATGACATGGCGGGTTGGTGTCATCGGCGGGTCAAAATCTTCACTTCTGCTGCCAATCTGGTCGAGGCGCGGCAATTTCCCCGGCAGTTTGGCAAGCGCCGCCTTGATCCGGCGCGGCATGACAGGCGCGCCCCATCTGCCAATTCGGCCAAGCTGGATCATCAGCCGAAACCGGCTGGCATGCGGGATGACCTGCGCCAGCAACCGCCGCATCACCCGGTCCATAAATGACCGTTCGACCTGCCGGTCCAGCCGGTCACGGCCAATCTCGATCAGATGATGGTAATCGACCCCCGAAGGACAGGTCGTCGTACAGGCAAGGCAGCCAAGGCAGCGGTCAAGGTGGAATCCGGTATCGGCCGACACACTGTCCGGTGTTTCAAGAAGCTCGCGCATCAACCAGATGCGACCGCGAGGGCTGTCGCGCTCGTCGCCGGTTACCACATATGTCGGACAGGTGGCGGTGCAAAAACCGCAATGCACGCATTTGCGCAGAATGGCGTCGGCCTCGCGTATCTGCGGATCAAGAAGCTGGGTATCGGTGAAATGCGTCTGCATGCTGCTCTCGTCTACACGCCAGGATGCATGCGTTCATAATTCAGCACGCCAAGTGGATCGAAAGATGCCTTCACCCGCTTGTGAAGCTCGAAGACCGGTCCCGGCAGCGGCTGCAACGGCGCGATGCTCTCGCGCGTTGCACCGATATCGCGCACCAGCATGGCAAAACCACTGCCAAGACCGGCAACGGCACCGCGAAGCGCCTCGCCGATGCGGGGTGATTTCCCTGCAATCCACAGCAGTCCGCCAGCCCAGTCGGCCATCATCCGTACGTCAAGCGTCGGGTCCAGCGCCGCCAGCACGGTCGGCGCATCGGAAGGCGCGCATGACACCTTCCAGATATCATGCGGATGCTCGACAAGCGGCTGTACATCCCTGATCCGGTTCCACAATGCGGCGCTTTTGGGGGCATCGAGCGGCTCTCCCTTGCTGAAGGCAAGGAGATGGCCAAGCCTGTCCGCCACCGATGCCTCGATCCCTTCCAGCCTGATCACCGCGGTGAAGGCAGTGCCAAGATCGACACCTTCCTCGGCCGCGACGGCCTGTGGCAGGATCGCTGCCGCGCCGGGCTCATGCGAGGTGGCGAATATCGATGCAATGCCGGAAACGGCGTCGCTGAACCCGTCATAGCCGACCAGCAGCGAGCATGCGGTTTCGGGAACCGGCAGGGTCTTCAGGGTGATTTCATCCATCACCCCAAGAGTACCAAAGGAACCACACATGAGCTTTGACAGATCATAGCCGGTAACATTCTTCATCACCTTGCCACCCGACTTGAATATCTCGCCACGGCCCGAGACAGCTTCGAAGCCGAGCAGATAGTCGCGCGCCGCCCCTGCGGTCAGGCGCCGTGGCCCGGAAAGATTGGTCGCAATCACACCGCCGATGGTGCCGCGGGCTGCGGGTTCGGAGGCCCCGACAATGCGGGTCATGCGCGGCGGTTCGAAAGCCAGCATCTGACGTGCCCCGGCAAGGGCGTCCTCGACGACATCCATTGGCGTTCCGGCACGAAGTGTCAGAACAAGCTCTTCGGGTTGGTAATCGACAATCCCGCTGAAGGCGCTGACATCCAGAACGGCATCATAGGTTGCTGCCCGACCAAGATGGCGTTTCGTACCGGCGGCGCGAAGTTCAAGCCGCGACCTGGAAGCAACAGCCTCCTGGACGGCATCCTGAACCTGATTGAGATCGGAAACGGCAATGTCGGTCATCAGGCAATGGCCCTTTGCAAGTCAGCCCCGGTTTTCGGGATCCGGCACACTAGAATCTTGGCAGATCGGGATGCGGTAACTTGCCCTTGTGGACATGAAGCCGGCCCAGTTCGGCACAGCGATGAAGGTTCGGGAACACCTTGCCGGGGTTCAAAAGATGCCCCGGATCAAAGGCGCATTTCAGACGCTGCTGCTGTTTCAGGTCATCTTCTGTGAACTGGATGTTCATCAGGTCGCGTTTTTCAACCCCGACACCATGTTCGCCCGTCAGCACACCACCCATTTCAACGCAGCTGCGAAGGATATCAGCGCCAAATTCCTCAGCCCGTTCCAATTCTCCGGGCTGGTTGGCGTCGAACAGGATCAAAGGATGAAGATTGCCGTCGCCGGCATGGAATACATTTGCAACGCGCAGCCCATATTGCTGGCTCAGCGAATTCATGCGCCGCATCATGTCGGGAAGACGGCGCCGGGGAATGGTGCCATCCATACACAGATAATCCGGCGATATCCGGCCAACAGCCGGGAATGCCGACTTGCGTCCGGCCCAGAACAGATTGCGTTCCTCTTCGGACTGGCTGACGCGAACGGATGTCGCGCCGGCGGCACGTACAATCGTCTCGACACGGTCGATCAGGGCGTCAACCTCAACCTCGGGACCATCAAGCTCGATGATCAGCAGCGCCGCCGCTTCACGCGGATATCCGGCATTCGCAAAATCCTCGGCAGCATTGATGGCAAGACCATCCATCATTTCCATGCCGGCGGGGATGATCCCCGCCCCGATAACGTCCCCGACCGCCATACCGGCATCACCGGTATCATCAAATCCGACAAGCAGCGCTCGTGCCGTTGCAGGCTTCTGGAGGATTCGAAGCGTCACCTCGCTGACAACGCCAAGCAGGCCTTCCGACCCTGTCATCACACCGAGGAGGTCGTAATCACCCGAATCAAGATGTTTGCCGCCAAACCGCAGAATCTCCCCCTCGATGGTGACGATTTCCACACCAAGAAGGTTGTTCGTTGTCAGCCCATATTTCAGACAATGCACACCACCTGAATTCTCGGCCACATTGCCGCCAACCGAACAGGCAATCTGGCTTGATGGATCGGGTGCATAATAGAACCCGTCCGCCTGCACGGCATGGGTGATGGCAAGGTTGGTCACGCCAGGCTGCGCGACAACGCATCGATTTGCGTAATCCACCTCCAGAATGCGGTTGAACTTGCCAAGCCCAAGAAGAACCGCATCGGCAAGTGGCAGCGCCCCACCCGACAGCGAGGTACCGGCCCCACGCGGCACGATTTTGATCCCCTGTTCATGGCAATATTTCATGACAGCGGCAATCTGGTCGACGGTCTCGGGAAGCACAACGGCCAGCGGCACCTGCCGATAGGCCGACAAGCCGTCAGAATCGAAAGCCTTCATGCTTTCGGTGGAATCGACCACGCATCCATTGGGAAGCATCCGCCGCAGCGCGCCGCAGATATCATCGCGTCGGTCAATCACCGTCTGGTCTGGTTCGGGCATCAACATCGCCGGGGTCCGTCATCTTTCAGTGTGGGTAATGCACTATACATGTAATGGCACCGACCTGTCAGCGCCATGACGCAGGTGATTTGCCGCATCAGGGCTGGAAACCGACCGCCCAGCACCACATTCATCCAAAAGAAAACGGCCGGCAAAGCCGACCGTCATTCATACACTGCCTGTCGCGAAGGGTCGCGGGGACGGTTCAGCCCTGACGCGCCTTCAGACGTGGGTTGCGCTTGTTGATCACATAAAGGCGACCACGGCGACGCACGACCTGACAGTTGCGATCACGCGACTTGAGAGTTTTGAGCGAGCTAGCGACTTTCATGTTCGGCTCCGGCACAACGCAGTAAATTGGACGGTAATTTGGGCGATAAATTCAACGAGCAGGTTATCTAGCATCGTGCCCGGATGACGTCAATGCAGAAATCCGGGTCTGCGACAAAGGCTGACAAACACCTAGCCGGCGCAGGCAACCCCGGTACCTTTCAGGCCGCAATAGCCGTTCGGCACCTTGTGAAGATATTGCTGGTGATAATCCTCGGCGTAATAGAACGGTCCTGCCGGGCCGATCTCGGTTGTGATCTCGCCAAGGCCGCGCGCCGCCAGCGCCGCCCCGTACTCGTCGGCCATCTGACGGGCGATAGCGAGTTGCGGGTCGGACGTTGTGAAAATCGCCGACCGATACTGCGTTCCGATGTCATTTCCCTGTCGATAGCCCTGCGTGGGATCATGCTCTTCAAAGAACGTCTTCAGAATGCGGCTGAGCGGCAGCCTGTCCGGATCATAGGCAACCAACACCACCTCGGTATGGCCAGTGCGCCCCGAGCATACTTCCTCATAGGTCGGGTTCGGGGTGAACCCGCCAGCATAACCAACCGCCGTCGTGAACACGCCGTCAAGCTTCCAGAACAGACGTTCGGCACCCCAGAAACATCCCAGCCCCAGATGGATTTCCTGAAGGGGCTCCGCAAACGGTCCCATCGTCGGCGTTCCCAGAACGCAATGCGGCGCACCGTCCCAGACCGCGGTCTTGCGACCCGGCAAGGCCTCTGACATCAACGGCATTCGTGCCTTGAAGGGATTTCCGAACAGCATGGCAGCCTCATATTCTGTGCATGATCTCTATTTACGCTTTGTGACGAAGCGCCTCGACGCCCGGCAGCTCGCGCCCTTCCAGCCATTCCAGAAAGGCACCACCTGCGGTAGACACATATGAGAACTGGTCGCTGACACCCGCATTTGCAAGGGCGGCAAGCGTGTCACCACCCCCGGCGACCGACAGCGTTTCACCAGCTTTGGTGGCGGCGGCAACGGCCTTGGCAACGGCATTGGTGGCGCTGTCGAACGGCGGAAACTCGAACGCACCCATCGGGCCATTCCAGACCACTGTCCGGCATCCCGCCAACCCGGCAATGATCGCATCCACGGATTGCGGACCGGCATCAAGGATCATGTCATCGGCAGACAGATCACCCGGCATCGCAATGCGATGCGGAACCTGACTGGCCAGTTCGGTGGCGACCAGAAAATCCACCGGCAGATCGATATGGCAGCCATGCGCCGCCGCCTTGTCGGATATGGCGCGCGCGGTGTCGACCATATCCGCCTCGACAAGCGACGCCCCCACATCCAGGCCAGCCGCCAGCAGAAACGTATTGGCCATCCCGCCACCAAGCACCAGACGGTCGACTCTGGTGATCAGATTCTCCAGCACCTGAAGCTTTGTCGACACCTTTGCCCCGCCGACAATCGCTGCCACGGGCCGCACCGGCGAGGCCAGCGCAGCATGCAGCGCCGACAATTCCTCGCCAAGTGCCCGGCCTGCCGTTGCCACCGACATCATGCGCGGCAAGGCATCCACAGACGCATGCGCGCGGTGGGTGCAGGAAAAGGCATCACCAACATAGATATCGCCAAGTTCGGCAAGCGCCGCCGCAAAAGCCGGATCATTGGCCTCTTCGCCTGCATGAAAGCGGAGATTTTCCATCATCACCACGTCACCATCGGCCAGCGCGGCAACGGCATCACGTCCACCCTGGCCAAGCAGGTCTGGTTCGACCGGGACAGGACAGCCGAGCAGTGCTGCCAGATGCGCGGCCACCGGTGCCACCGAGAATTCCGGTGCCACCCTGCCCTTTGGACGGCCAAGATGGGTCAGAAGCACAAGTCTGGCCCCGGATTTGCGAAGTGCGTCAAGCCCGGGAAGAATCCGCCGGATACGTGTATCATCGGTCACCTTTCCGTCGGCGAGCGGCACGTTGAGATCAAGCCTGACAAGACAGCGACGTCCAGCGGTTTCCACCTTGTCGACAAACAGAAATGGCGCGTCCATGGCTGCCCTCCACAGGCAAGGGAAAAATACGGTTGGATAGGTTGCACAAGGCCTTAACCGATCCATTCATGACTGGCAAGACCGGGACCGCATCGATATCAACCCCCTCACCCCGGATGTGACTGCGCCGGCAAAGCCACTCGACCCGGTGCGGTAAATCAGGTTAAGTACATATTGTTAATAAAGTCTTAATGTCAGCGTTATCCGTGGTGTGTGCTGTTGTGTTGCCGATCTATGTAATTTCGCTCAGGACGTCGACCAGCCGCAGACGCGCCATGACACAGCGTATGGCCGCACTCGGGCTGGAATTCGAGTTCATCGATGCCATTCGCGGCGGCGACATACCGCCAGACCAGCGGCACGACCTGATTTCAGACCAGCGCAGGCGTCATCTTGGTGCGCCGTTTTCCAACGGGGCACTTGGCTGTCTGATGAGCCACCGCGCGGCCTGGGCACAGATCCGCGACGCTCATCTCGATGCCGCGATCATTCTCGAGGATGATGCCGAACTGGCACCCGAAGCCATTGAGGTTCTGCCCCGTATCGCCGCCCTGAAAGGCCGGTTTGATCTGATCAATCTGCACAACACGGCCGGACGGCCGCTTGTGGATGCCGCGCGTATTTCATCGACGCATGCGCTGTCCATCACCCGTTATGCCAGCATTGGTGCGGTTGGATATGTTGTCAGCCGCGCGGCCGCCGAACGGTTACTGGAGGTGTCGTTGCCCGGCATCTTCGAAGTTGATGTGCTTATGAACAGGTGGTGGGAGCATGGATTGAGAACGCTTGTCCTCACCCCCTCGATTGTCAGCGAGGACGGCCATGAATCGACAATCGGCTATTCCGGCAAGAAACCACAATGGGACCGGGACCGGCTGCATGACAGGTTCATGCGGAGTGTAAACCGCAAACGGGACTCGCTGACCAAGCGCCTGTCCTTTTCGACCATGGTCAGAACGACAAAAGCTCGACTTGCCGGCGACGCGCGGCGCCGACCCGGTATCGATCTGCAAAATCCCGATTTGACCTGGTTGACCGAAACAAACTGATCGACAAGGCTGGCCCTGCGACGTGACCGGGATTGCCCGGCCTCACCCCGCGCCTGAATAATCCTCGTACGACTTCTCTTCGACAAGTTCCGAGCCGGTGGCGAGGTTTATTTTCTTCTTCAATTCGGCCCGACGGTCATTCGTGACATAGACAGCCCGCGCCAGTTCGATGAATCTGGCACCAAAGCGCTCTGCGGCCTCCTCGGCGCGGATATTGTCTTCGATATCCCACAGCGTGCTATTGACCTCGCGGAGCGCATCGGTCAGCCCGACCATTTCCTCACCGTCGAAGACCCCGCCACTGACAAGCGGGCGAAGCGATTCCAGCTCCGCCACTATGTTCTTCAGCTTGTCCGGGTCGGTGATCCGGTCCGACTTGATTTCCAGAATGGTGACCTTGTCGACGACTTCGCCAACCGACACGGGAACGTTGAGTAACATGACGAGCGCTTTTTGGCTGTTGGGGTTAGGGCTGCCCCTGTGTCGCGCAGTTTGCCAACCGGCGCAAGCGCTGACTGCACTTTGACACGACACAAGCCGCTTGTCCTTCTCGCCACCTGCGTGATAGGCAGGTCGCTGTCGCCAATAATCAAAGATGCCAATGTCTTCCGCCCCCCCACCAGCCATCTCGACACGCAGCCAGGAATTCTGGACAGGCGTCCGGCAGGAACTGCCGCTGCAGCTTGGCGTGGCACCTTTCGGGCTGGTCTTTGGCGTGCTGGGGCTGGCAAGCGGGCTGTCGCCATTGCAGACCATTCTGCTGTCATCAATTGTGTTTGGCGGTGCCAGCCAGGTGGTATTCGCCCAACTGTGGGGTGCGGGTGTGCCGTCGCCTGTCGTCGGTGCATCGGTTTCGGTGATCAATCTGCGCCACGCGCTCTACAGCGCCTCGATCGCCCCCTATCTTCGCAGTCTGCCTCTGGTCTGGCGGATTCCACTCGCCTATCTGCTGACGGATGAGGCCTATGCGGTGACGATTCACCGGCTTTGCAACGAGCCGGCATCACCGCATCAGCATTATCATCTTCTCGGTACCGGCATGACCCTGTGGCTGTGCTGGCAGATCACCACTGTCACCGGCGTCATGTTCGGATCGACAATCCCGCAATCATGGTCGCTTGGATTCGCCATTCCGCTGACCTTTATCGCGCTGGTGGCGCCGGCCATCAGGAAACGCGCCGATCTCGCCGCATGCCTGACAGCCGGCTTCATTGCCGTGGCTGGCCAGCCGCTGCCCTGGAAAAGCTGGATTATCCTGGCCGCCATTGGCGGCATCGCTGCCGGCTATCTCACGCATCGATACAGTAATCGTGAGGCAAAGGCATGATCTGGCTGGTGATGATTGCCTGCGGGATTTTCACCTTCGCAACACGGTTTGTGATGTTTTCCGATATTGCGCCACGCCAGCTTCCAGTCTGGCTTCAGGACGCGCTCGGCTTCGTCCCGATCGCGGTGCTGACGGCGATTATTGTGCCGGCGGTCATCGTAGCGCCCGATGGCGGGCTGGTACTTGCCGGCAATGCCCGGCTTCCTGCAGCTGTGGTCGCGGTAACTGTAGCACTGTTCACAAGATCGGTTCTGGCAACCATCGCCACCGGCCTTGCCTCTCTGTGGTGCCTTGACTGGCTTTTCTACTAGGTCGGACTAGTCACCGGCAAAGCGATCACAGGACCCGGCAAGCTTCAGATCGAGGTCCGACACCCCGCCAAGCGAATGCGTTGTCCAGCGGATCGTGACACGATTGTAGATATTCGACCATTCGGGGTGATGGTTGGCGCGTTCAGCGGCCATCGCCACCCGCGTCATAAAGCCAAACGCGCTGTTGAACCCCTTGAAGCTGTATGTTTTTTCAATGGCGGCGCCATCCTGCGACAGGCTCCACCCATCCAGTCCTGCCAGCAGGGAATCAAGCTCGTCACGCGCAATCAATGTCGCCATTCGCCCCTCGGCACTTGCACCATGTTCACCGTTTCGGCGACTATAGCGGCCGGAGAAATCAATCGCCATGTCGAAATCACTGCTGATCATCGCGCACGCCCCGTCCCCCAACACCATCGCGCTGGCCGAAGCGGCCCGGCGCGGCGCCAGCCATACAGATGCCGGGGATGTGTCGGTGCGACTTTTGTCGCCCTTTGATGTCACCACAGATGACCTGATGGCCAGTGACGGGATGCTGCTGGGGACAACCGAGAATATCGGCTATATGGCGGGCGCGACAAAGGACATGTTCGACCGCTGCTATAATGACTGGCTCGGACAGACCGAAGGGCTTGCCGTCGGCATCTATATTCGGGCGGGCCTTGATGGCACCGCGACAAAACGTGCGCTTGAAGGCATTGTCGGCGCACAGCGGTGGCGCTTTGTGGCAGCGCCGCTGATCCTGCACGGAGACTGGTCACAGGCGTTCCCCGGCGAGGTCGAGGAACTGGCCCTCGGCATGGCTGCCGGTCTGGACGCGGGAATCTTCTGATGCCGGCCTGATTGGCCGGTACGGGCTCTAGTTTCCCGAATGACCCTGTGAATGATTTTGCGAATGCGAGTGCCCGGCTGACATCTCGACGTCATCGAACGAAATCTCTCCTGGACGTTTGACATCGGCTGGCAGACGCAGGATCCGGCCGGAGGCGAAGGTCAATTCCACTTCCAGCCTCTGGCCCGGCTCCAGTGTCCGGTTCAATCCCATCAGCATCAGATGCACCCCGCCGGGCGCCAGCCTGACCATACCGCCAGCGGGAATCTCGATCCCGTCCGGCAGGGCCCGCATCTTCATCACCCCGTTCTCGTGAAGCATGGTGTGAATTTCGGCCTTGGCGGCAAAATCCGCCGCCACGCCAAGCAACCTGTCCGCCTCGCCGGTATCATTGTGGATCGTCAGATAGCCGCCGGTTGCCGTCATCCCGGGAACGGTGGCGCGTATCTGGATTTCGGTTGTTTTCAGACCGTCCATCGCGGCGACAGGCGCGGTCATCAGCATCAGAAGACCGGCGATGAAAGCAAGGATTGCAGGGCCTTGTATCATCCTGGGCATATTGTCAGTCGTTTCCGCTATCGTGGTTCGGTTGCCGGCCTCAGCCACCGGTTCGGGTGACTGCCACCTCGGACAGGCCGGCAATATCCTTGACACCAAGCTGCGCCATTACATCACGCATCTCTTCAAACAGGATGGCAGCGGCATGTTCACCGCCCTTGTCCCCCAGTGCCGCCACCGCATACATGAAGGCGCGCCCAATCAGCACAAAATCGGCACCGGATGCCAGCGCCTTGGCGACGTCAAGTCCGGAGCGAATGCCGCTGTCAACGATCAGCGGCACCTTGTTGCCAACAACAGAGCGGATATGAGGCAGCTGGTGAAGCGGATGCGGCGCGGCATCAAGCTGACGACCGCCATGATTGGAAATTACCAGCCCGTCACAGCCCTGGCGCATGGCACGTTCGGCATCCTGACCATGCAGAATGCCCTTCAGCAACAGCTTGCCCGGCCATTTGTCGCGGATAGCGTCAAGATAGTCCCAGTCAAGCGTGCCATTGAGCTGCGCGCCGATGAATTTGGTGATCGGCAGCGTCTTGTCCCTGTCTGCATAGGGTTCCATGTTGCGGAACCGCGGCCCGCCATTGAACAGCATCCGCAGGGCCCAGTTTGGACGGCTTGCCGCCTGCAGCAGGATTGACGGGCTGTACATCGAGTTTCCACGGCTGCCGAGCGGTGCCCCGGCAATGCGCATGCGCTCGCGGCGGCTTGGAGCCGGCACATCGGCCGTAACCACCAATGTATCGACACCGGAATCCTGCGCCCGCTGCATCAGATCGAAACAGATATCACGGTCCCGCGGTGGATAGAGCTGGAACCAGGCCATATCACCGCCAACCTTGGCCACCCGCTCGATCGAGTCTCCCGCGACCGTACTCAGCGTGTAGGGAAAGCCGTGGGCCTGTGCCGATCTGGCAAGAATTTGTTCGGCACCGGGCCAGACCGTCGAGGCCAGTCCGATGGGCGCGACACCAAACGGTGCCTTGTAGGTCTTTCCAAAAAGCTGGACAGACAGATCAGGGTCGACCCGGCCCCGCAGGAACTGAGGTGTCAGTGTCAGGCTCTCATAAAACTCGCTATTGGCAGCCTTTGTCACATCATGGCCGGTGCCGGAATCCAGATAGGCAAAGATGAAGGGCGGAATACGACGGCGCGCGGCAGGCTCCAGATCGCGGAGCCGCGGATACTTCATCATTGGATCCATGACAGCACCTTCACATTCTTAGCTTTGCCGGACCGGCTGGGTTCGACCCTAGTTGGGTGCCTTCAGATAGGCAATGATATTGGCCAGGTCGTCATCCTTCTGCAGACCGCGAAACGCCATTTTCGTGCCTTTGACATATTTCTTTGGCGCACGGAGATACTCGGTCAGCGTGGCCTCGTCCCAGACAATCCCGGACCCCGCCATAGCCTTGGAATATTTATAGCCCTCGATAGACCCGGCAGCGCGCCCGATGATGTTTACCAGATGTGGACCAGTCTTGTTCTTTTCCTGATCCACATAATGGCAGGCCTTGCATTTCTTGAACACCTTGGCACCAGCCTCGACATCGCCCGCCTGCGCCGGCGCCGCGACAAACAACACACAACCCAGCAGTGCCATGCCGACGGTCACCGCGTTTTTGAATACACTCATTACCTATCCCGAGAACATTGTTGAGAACCCCCAATGGAGATAGATGACGCCGCGCCGTCTTGCAACCCGAAGACGAAGCCGGCACCGAAATTAGACGCGCCATGACGTCACAGGGCACGGTTGCCCTTGCGTAACATCAAAGGTGACGCTAACTAACGGCAAATGGAGTCACCCACAAACAGCCTCACGCCAAAACAGCGCCGCCTTCTGGGGATTGGTGTCATTGCGATCCTTCTCGCGGGCGCGGTTGCGCTCGTTCTGAGCGCCCTGCGCGAGAACATCGTCTTTTTCTACACCCCGTCCGAGATCCCTGCAGACATCGAGGGACGTCCGGTTCGGCTGGGTGGTCTGGTCAAGGATGGCAGTGTCAGCATAGATGGGCTGGAGTCACAGTTTGTCGTCACCGATGGCACAGCGGAAATCACCGTCAGCTTTGACGGCGCGTTGCCAAGCCTGTTTCGTGAAGGACAGGGTGTTGTGGCCGAAGGCCAGATCACCAACGGCGCGCTGATCGCCAGCAATGTTCTGGCCAAACATGACGAGACCTACATGCCGCGCGAAGTGGCAGATTCACTTCGGGACAAGGGTGTCTGGCAGGGCGGTGACAGCTAGAGGCCGGGCGGATCACGCCTCTGGCCGGTTTGCGGGTCATCGTCAACTGTCTGCGCCGCAGAGGCCGAAGCCGGCATTGGCACGCCTGTCATCACCTCGACATCACGTTCCCGCTCGCGATAGATGGTGTAGAAGCCGCCAATAAGGATCATCGCCATGCCACCCCAGCTGAGCGCATCGGGCCATTCATCCCAGATCAGGATTCCCCAGATTACGGCAAACGGGATGGCCGTATATTCGAACGGCGCGATGATCGAAGCCTCGACAGACCGGTAGGCATTCGACGACACCACTGACAGGAACAGCACTGCCAGAGTGCAGAAACCAAGGAACAGCATGTCCTGCCCGGTTGGTATCGCCGGGGCACGAAGCATGAAATCAAGCGAGATATTGTCGGACACGGGTCGTGGCCAGATCATATTGAACGCCAGCATCGGCACCGCGGCGGTGACGTAACAGATCTGCTGGACCGTGACCATCGCCGCCAGGCTGCCGGTTCCCTTCAGACGCCGCGTCCAGATCTGGAACAGCGCATAGGACAGCGCCGCGCCAAAAACTATGACAGACTCGATACGAAAATCTTCGGTTCCCGGCCGGATGATCAACAAGACCCCGCACAGGCCAAGACAGACCGAAAGAACCCGATGCACGCCAATGGTCTCGCCAAGGAGCGGCACGGACAGCAGCGTGATCAACAGCGGCGAGACAAAGAAGATCGAGATCACAGTCGGGAGCGGCAGCGTGCCAAGCGGCACGAAATACAACGTCATCGACAGCACAAGACACATGCCCCGCCCGAAGAACTGCCAGAAAACACTGGCAGGCAACGCCCTGATCACCGACAGACCGCGGGCGAACACCACCATCAGGGCAAAAGCCAGAATGCCGCGGACGAGCGCGATCTCGGCCAGCGGGAGATGGTCACTCATCAACTTTATGAACGCATCATTGAGAGGAATGATGCCCATGCCAAGCGCCAGAAGCCCGACGGCAACAAATGGGCGCTGCATCCAGCCTGACATGGCACACCTCATCACGGATCGGGTTGACGATTGCAGACCCCGCCATATCAGGAAACACAGCCCCCGAAAAGCGTAGAGTCAAAGCCCAGGGTTAAAGCCCGGGATCAAAACATATAGTCATTGCCTGTCGGCGGGGCCTGCGCCACACTCACCGGATATGGCAGCAGGGGACACAGGTCATGACACCACCGAACAGCGCAAACCCGTCAGACGAAATCCAGAAAGGATCATGCCACTGCGGCGCGATAAAATTCGAAATTCACGGACCTATCCGTGATTTTCGCCGCTGCGACTGCTCGATCTGTCGGCGCAAGGGCGCGATCATGTGTACAGCCGACAAGGACCAGTTCAGGCTTGTGTCCGGCGAGGACAATCTTGGCCTGTATCAATGGAATACCAAAACGGCGCGGCATTACTTCTGCAGGACATGTGGCATCTACACCCATCACTGGCGCAGGTCACGGCCCGAATTCGGCTATAATATCGGCTGTATCGAAGGTGTGGATATCCGCAGCCTGCCGGACGTCGAGATCTTCAACGGCCAGGCGATGACACTTGTCGGCGAGGATGATCAGGCGACATAGAACGTCAGCACAAAGGCCGTATCATCGGCGTGTGCGGCATCGCGCCCGTCATAGATCGGCACTTCGCGAAGCTGTGGCACGGTGATCCGGCCCCGCGCCAGCAGACCATCCAGGCTTTGCTGAAATCCATGCGCTGCGAAATGCACGCTGTTGACACCAAGCGCCGCCACCGCGCCGGACAGGCAATGGTCGACAAGACCTGCAAGCGGTTCCGGGCCAAGATGCCCATGTGTGAAGGTGCCGGCGCTGACAATCGCCGCATAGCCTGTCGGAAGATGGCTGAAATCCTGGGTCAGATCAGCGACGAACAAGGAATCATAGGCGTCTTTCTCGCCGGCTTTTTCAATCATCTCCGGCGAGATATCAACACCGTCGAGAACGGCTTCTGGCTGGCGATCATGGATGGCGCTGGCAACCAGACCCGTGCCACAGCCGATGTCAAGAATGCGACCCGGCGGCCTGGTCAAATCGGACAGGGCAGCGGCAATGGCAAGCGGATAGACATAGCCAAGCCCATCGGCAAAGGCGCTGTCATACTGCGCCGCAAAATCCCGGTAATAGCTGACATGCTGATCGGGTGTCTGCAGCGCATAGGCCCCGGCGAGGAGTGTTTCACCCTCGCCATTGCCGGTCGGGTCGTCGGTGTTGCCATCATCCCCCATCCAGTGATGCCACCTGCTAGCCGATGATGCCGCTGATCGTCTTGATCTCGAGAAATTCCTCGATCCCCCAGGCACCGCCTTCGCGTCCAACCCCGGATTGCTTGTAGCCGCCAAAAGGCGCACCGGATATGCGGCTGGCCCCATTTACCTGAATCATGCCGGCACGAAGACGCGCCGCCACCCTGCGCGCCCGTTCGGCGCTGTCGGTCTGGATATAGGCGGCAAGACCGTAAGGCGTGTCATTGGCAAGCTCGATTACCTCATCCTCGCTGTCGAACGGCATCATCGCCAGAACGGGTCCGAAAATCTCCTCGCGCATGATCGTCATGTCGGGGGTCGCATCGGCAAACACCGTCGGGCGGGCAAACCAGCCGCGGTTCAGCCCTTCAGGGCGACCGGTTCCCCCGGCGACAAGGCGCGCCCCTTCATCAATGCCGGTCTGGATAAGCTTTTGGACCTTTTCAAACTGCACCTGCGAGACCAGCGGCCCGATATGGCCGCCCGCCTTGCTGGGAAGATCCACCTTTGTGGCTTCAGCCGTGGCCTGGGCCACTTCGACGGCGCGGTCATAGGCAGACCGTTCGACAAACATCCGCGTTGCCGCGTTACAGGACTGGCCGGTATTGGCAAAACAGAAGCTGGCTCCACGCGCCACCGCCGCATCGATATCGGTATCGGCGAAGACAAGGTTCGGTGATTTGCCACCAAGTTCCAGCGAAACGGTCTTTACCGTGTCGGCGGCAGCCTTGCTGATCAGGATTCCGGCACGGGTCGACCCGGTAAAGGAAATAACATCGATCCCCGGATGTGACGACAGGATGCTGCCAACCCCGACGCCATCGCCATTGACCATATTGTAGACACCAGCCGGCACACCGGCCTCGTGCATGATCTCGCTGAACAGAATGCTGGACATCGGCGCGATTTCCGATGGCTTCAGCACCATCGTGCAACCGGCGGCAAGCGCGGCACCGACTTTCAGCGCAACCTGGTTCATTGGCCAGTTCCACGGTGTGATCAACCCGGCCACGCCGGCTGGCTCATACACAAGATCCTGTCCCTCGACGCCGGGGCGCAGGGGATGCTGCCATTCAAAGGCATCAAGGGCGCGGATGAAGGCCTTCAGATGGCCTGTTCCCGATGCCGCCTGGTCGCTGAGCGCCATGTCTATGGGGGCACCCATTTCGTTTGAAATGGCTTCTGCCATGTCAGCGGCATGCTTTTCATACACCGCAAGAATGGCGCGCAGCACCTCGCCGCGCTCGGCCGGAGTGGTCATCGACCAGCTGCCAAAGGCTTTCCGGGCGGCAGAGATCGCCGCTTCGGCATCAGCCGCCCCGCCTAGCGAAATGGTGGCATAGACCTCTTCTGTCGCCGGGTTGTAGACCGGAAAATCCGTCCCGTCACGCGGTGCAACCCAGGCCCCGTCAATGTAGAAATTGCGCATATTCTGCATGCTGTTGTCCCCAAATGTCTGCCAGTTCAGCTGGCGCCAGACGCGGCGGCTGATTTATGGCGTTCGGCAAGATAGATCCCGCCAAGCACCATAACAGCCGAAACCGCGTGAAAAGAATAAAGCCTCTCGGACAGAATGAACACCGCCATCAACGCCCCGAAGACCGGTATCAGGTTCAGATAGAAACCTGCCCGATTGGCACCGGCAAGTTCAACCCCCCGCATAAAACAAATCTGTGCCAGCATCGACGGGAAAATCGCACAATAGGCGACGATCGCAAGCCCCTTGGTGCCCGGCATCTGCATCGTGCCAGTCCAATATTCAACACCCATCGAGACCGCAAAGACAAGGGAAGCCGGAATCGAGAAGAAGGCCAGCAACAATGCCGGTGGCATCTCGAGGCGGCGGCTCAGCCCGACCGTGTAGGCAGCATAGCACACACAGGCCAGCAACATCAGAAGATCGCCGTGATTGAAGCGCATCGCCAGCAGCACCGCCAGCGACCCCTTGGTGACAAGCACCGCCACCCCGACAAAGGACACAACAAGCCCGACAAGCTGCATGGCACCGATCCGGGTGCCGAAGACGGCAAGGCCAAGCAGCATCACAATGGCGGGAATGGCGCTTTGTGTGATGCCGAGATTGACCGCGCTGGTATGCTGTGCGGCAAGGATGAAAAAGAAGGTGAAGCCGGCCATCCCGCCGCCGCCCATCAGCACCGCCCAGCCAAGCCGTTCACGAACACGCGGCCATTCGGCACGCATCTGACGCCTGAAGATGAAGGCCAGAATGGCCAGACACGCAAACCAGCGCAGCCCCATCATCACCATTGGTGACATCTCGCCAACCGATAATCTGGCGGCAATGGTGTGGCCGGCCCACATCATCGTCGCCATTATCAGGGTGAAATGTGGGCTGTTCCAGAGTCGTGTCACGATGGGGTTACGCCACGCAACCGTTCAGACCGGCGACGCAGCAATTCAACCGTCGTCAGCAGAGCGATTGAAATAGCCACCAGAATGGTGGCGACTGCCAGAATGGTCGGGCTGATCTGTTCGCGAAGGCCGGTGAACATCTGCCACGGCAGGGTTTTCTGACCCGCCGATCCGACGAAAAGAACAACCACAACCTCGTCAAAGGAGGTGATGAAGGCAAACAGGCCGCCGGAAACAACACCCGGCAGGATCAACGGCATCTGGATCTTGAAAAATGTGGTCATCGGCCCGGCACCAAGATTGGCCGAGGCACGCACAAGGGATTTGTCAAAACCCACCAATGTCGCCGTCACGGTGATGATCACAAAGGGGATGCCAAGCGCCGCATGGGCCAGCACCACGCCGATATACTGGCCCTGAAGCCCGATCCGCGAATAGAAGAAATACATGCCGGCAGCCGAAATGATCAGTGGCACGATCATCGGCGAGATGAGGATCGCCATGATGGCCCTGCGGAACGGCACATGTGGCTGGCTGAGGCCGATGGCGGCAAGCGTTCCAAAGGCGACGGACAGAAGGGTTGCCGCCGGCGCAATCTTGAAGGAATTGCGAACCGCAATCTGCCAGTCGGAATTTGTGAAGAAATCCCGGTAATGCTTGAGCGAGTAGCCCGCCGGGTCGAAATTCAGCATTTCCTTGGTGAAGGTAAAGAAATCCTGAGCGTTGAACGACAACGGAATGATCACCAGGATGGGGGCGATCAGGAAAAAGAAAATCAATCCACAGATCACCCGGAAGCCGTAATACCAGGCGCGTTGCAGGGGGGTCGCACAAACGGGAAGACTCATCGCGCGGCTCCTATCCCAGCTTTACATTGTCGATGCCGACAATGCGGTCATAGGCGTAGTACAGCACCAGCACCGCAACCAGCAGGATGCTGCCAAGCGCCGCCGCAAGACCCCAGTTCAAAGAGCTGGAAATATGATAGGCGATCCGGTTCGAAATAAAGGTACCGGTCGTGCCGCCAACCAGCTCCGGGGTAATGTAATAGCCAATCGCCAGAATGAAGACCAGAATGCTGCCAGCGCCAATTCCCGGAACCGATTGTGGGAAATAGACCTTGGCAAAGGCGGTCAGATCATTTGCCCCAAGCGATTTCGCCGCGCGGACATAGGATGGCGGGATCGTTCGCATCACCGAATAGAGCGGCAGAATCATGAAGGGCAGCAGGATGTGGGTCATCGCCACAATCGTGCCTGTCTGGTTGTTGATCAGCTGCAGCCTGTCGGCATCGCCGAGGAACCCGATGGTTACCAGAATATCATTGATGACGCCTTCCTGCTGCAGCAACACCTTCCATGCCGAGGTCCGGACAAGAAGCGAGGTCCAGAATGGCAACAGCACAAGGATCATCAGCAGATTGGAGGTACGCGTCGGCAGATGCGACAGCAGGAATGCCACCGGGTACCCCAAAAGCAAGCACATCAGCGTGATCGCAAGGCTCATGAACAGGGTCCGCTGGAACAGCAGGATGTAGATCTGTTCGGATTCCGCGCGCGGCTCAAACCCGGCCGGGGTCTGTTTCAGATCGACGGCGTTCAGGAAATAGCCCGACGTGTAGGCCGGTGAATACAGCTTCAAAAGCTGCCAAAGCTCGGGATCGCCCCATTTCTTGTCCAGATCGAGGAATTTTTCCTTGAACGGCGCGTCTTCGGCAAGATCCCATTTCTTGATCCGGCGGCCGGACTTGCGGAACAGCGAGGCAACACCGGTTTTTTCGTAATTCAGGCGCGATCCAAGACGGGTATGTGTCTTGTTCTTCACCGCTGTCTTCATGTCGGCTGCCAGCGCCGCAAATACCGCTTCGCCCGGCACCTCGCTGCGTTCGGGATCCCATGCCTTGAGAGCCTCGGCGGTTTCGGGAAGCGTCTGCGCGACGATCTGGTTCTCTACCGAGCGGAACAGCATATCGGCGATCGGCGCGACAAAGGTCACAAGAACAAAGGCAAGCAGCGGGGCGACCAGAAGGAACGCCTCTATTTTCTGCCGACGCAGCGACCGCTGGATCGAGCGTTTGAGCGGCGTCCCATCAGCGGCAAGAAGTGGCTGTGTTCGTTCAGTCATCTATTCGTCCCGGATCGTACGGAAACCAGAAATCTGTCACCAGCGGCGACAAAACGGAAAAAACTGTGACAGGCACGGCCACCGGAATGGACGTGCCTGTCTTGTTCATGCCGAACGTGGCGACGTTGCCGTCACCACCGTCAGCTTCCTACTGTGCCAGCCACGCCTGGAATTTTGCATCCAGATCGTCGCGATAATCCGCCCACCAGGAATAGTTGTAGAGGAACGTATTCTTGGCGTTGTTCGGATCGGTCGGCATATGAGGCGCCATGTCGATACCGAGGGAGGCATGCTTGCCAACCAGCGGTGCGGACGATGCACGTGCAGGACCATAGGAAATGTATTTCGCCTGATCAGCAAGACGCTGGGTATCAGTTGCGAAATAGATGTATTCCATAGCGGCCTTCTTGCGCTCGTCGGACAGGCCGGCCGGAATGATCCAGCCGTCAAGGTCGAACACCTGGGCGTCCCAGAGCATCTTTACAGGCTGCTTCTGCTCTTCGATCAGCGCGAACAGGCGGCCATTATAGGTTGAACCGATGACAACCTCGCCGTCAGCAAGAAGCTGCGGGGTGTCGGCACCAGCCGACCACCAGATTGTCTGGTCCTTGATGGTGTCAAGCTTGGCAAGCGCCTTGGCCTGACCTGCCTCGGTTTCCAGAACGTCATAGACGTCTGCCTTGGCAACACCCGAGCACAGAAGTGCCCATTCCATGTTGTTGATCGGACGCTTTTCCAGCGAGCGCTTGCCCGGGAAGGTTTTCAGATCGAACACGTCACAGATGTCATCCGGCTCTTTGCCACCCCACTCGGCAACGTCGGAACGGAAGCCGAAAGTGGTCGAATACACGATTTGTGGAATGAAGCATTCGGAAACGATCAGGTCGCCGAAATCCTTGGATGCCGGTGTGCCGTCAGGTGCCGCTGCAAGCTGGCTGTCATGGTCGATTTCCATGGCAAGGCCTTCGTCGCAAAGGCGCATCGCGTCAGACGCGACAACGTCAACCACATCCCAGGTCGTATTCCCGGCCTCGGCCATGGCGCGAAGCTTGGCAACAGCTTCAGCCGAGCTGTCATCATTGATGATATTGACGCCAGGATTCGCGGCCATGTAGGGGTCATGGTAGGCATTTTGCTGCGATGCCGAATAGGCACCACCCCATGACACGATGGTCATGTCCGCTGCGATCGCGTTGCCCGCAGTCAGGGCCGTCAACGCGGCGGCAGCGAAGAATGTCTTGGTAATTGCAGACATTTTCTGTCTCTCCCTGTTGAACTCTGAAGCGTGCCATCACGCTTCTTCCTTGAACCCGCCGAGCATGGCTATAGCGGGCTATTCGGCCTTAACGGCCAAATTCCTCTGTCAATCCCAAGCCTCAGCCTTCCTTGAAGTCCAGCGCACGGCAGTCATCCGTCTGCCATCCGACATAGGATTCGGTGCCGATTTCCAGACCAAGATGGTCCGCCGTATTCGGCACCTTGACGATAAATTCATCATTGCCGGCGACCGTCATCCGGCAGCGGATGTGATCACCGAGATAGATCAGTTCCTGGATCCGGCCCTTCAGCATGCTGAGGCCGGCAACCTTCTTGTGGGACACCACACAGCGCTCCGGCCTGATCGACAGGCTGGTGCGGCTGGACTTGCCGTCGACATTCACCGCCAGCGCCTTGACCTTGTCACCGGAATCAAGCGTTACCGACGCCACATCCTTTGACAGCGATTCGACGCGACCACCCAGCGT
The DNA here is from genome assembly GCA_040839025.1 of Alphaproteobacteria bacterium LSUCC0719. Lineage (NCBI taxonomy): Bacteria > Pseudomonadati > Pseudomonadota > Alphaproteobacteria > Alphaproteobacteria bacterium LSUCC0719. The sequence goes on along the minus strand of JBFPJN010000001.1, from coordinate 162,080 downwards.
GTTGTTCTCGCCAATGAACTGGGCAACAAAGGAATTTTCCGGCTTTTCATACAGCGTAACCGGATCATCAAGCTGCTGGATCACCCCGTCATCGAACACGGCGATCCGGTTTGACATTGTCAGCGCCTCGGACTGGTCATGCGTCACATAGACAACGGTGACGCCCAGATTTTCGTGAATATGCTTGATCTCGTACTGCATATGCTCGCGAAGCTGTTTGTCGAGCGCCCCAAGCGGTTCGTCCATCAGCACCAGCTCGGGCTCGAACACCAGCGCACGGGCCAGCGCGATACGCTGCTGCTGGCCGCCGGACAGCTGTGCCGGCTTGCGGTCGGCAAAGGCGCGCATCTGCACCATGTCCAGCGCGCGCGCCACCTTGTCCTGGACCTCGCCTGCCGACAATTTACGCACCTTCAGCGGAAAGGACAGGTTCTCGGCCACCGTCATATGCGGAAACAGCGCATAGTTCTGGAACACCATGCCGATGCCGCGCTTGTGCGGCGGAATGTTGTTGATCGGCTTGCCACCAAGCTCGATCTCGCCATGCGTCGCGGTCTCGAATCCGGCCAGCATCATCAGGCAGGTTGTTTTCCCCGACCCGGACGGGCCGAGCATGGTGACAAATTCACCGGCCTCGATATCAAGGTTCAGATTCTTCACGACCAGCGTTTCGCCGTCATAGCTCTTCTGAACATTTCGGAACCGAACGAACGGGTTGCTACCGTCAAGCATATGCAGTCTATAGCCTTTTGATAAAACGTCTTGGGTACACGGCGAAAAGGAAAGCACGGGCATGGCGGGCAAGGCAAGAGTCTTCTGGCCAGACCACCCTCGGTTCTGCTGCTTTTGTGGCGTGACAACACAGCGCAAGAGGAGTTGACGGGGCTGCTGAAACTGTCTACTCGGATTCTATGCAAACCCGCAGCCAGCATACCACACAGGGAGTTGACCATGGCCGCTGATGATCTGATTCACGTGACCCGCTGGCACAATGGCGAAAAGACCTTTTCTCCTTTTTCCGACGCTGAAATGACACGCCGCCGGGACGCGATGCAGGCCCGCATGGATGCTGCCGGAATCGACGCCTGCCTGTTCACCTCCTATCACAATATCTGCTATTTCTCCGGCTTCCTCTATTGTAAGTTCGGACGCCGCTATGGTGCGGTGCTGAACGCCGATGGCGTGACCACCGTGTCGGCAGCGATCGACGGCGGCCAGCCCTGGCGTCGTTCGGTCGGCGACAATGTCACCTATACCGACTGGCGCCGCGACAGCTATTTCACCGCGCTGAAAGACCTGCTGCCGAACGTGAAACGGCTTGGCGTGGAATTCGACGAGGTCAGCCTTGATCTGAAGATGCTGCTGGAAACGCATTTTCCGGGGGTTGAGCTTGTCGACTGTGCGGCGTCGGCGATGGCGCTTCGCACCATCAAGAGCGCCGAGGAACATGTGCTGATCCGCAAGGGTGCCGATATGTGCGCCGTTGGTGGCCGGGCGTTGATGGGCGCGGTCAAGGCCGGCGTGCCGGAACATGAAATCGCGCTTGCCTCGACCAGCGCGATGGTCCGCGCCATTGCCGACAGCTTTCCCCATGTCGAGCTGATGGATACATGGACCTGGTTCCAGTCGGGGATCAACACAGATGGCGCGCACAATCCGGTGACCAACAAGGTGGTCGAGGATGGCGATATCCTGTCGCTGAACACATTTCCGATGATGTTCGGCTATTACACCGCGCTGGAACGCACGCTGTTCTGTGGCCATGCCTCGAATGCCCATCGCGACCTGTGGCTGAAGAACTGCGAGGTGCATATCCGCGGCATGGAACTTCTGAAGCCTGGCGTGCGCTGCTGTGATGTGGCGAGCGAGCTGAACAGGATGTATGCCGACTGGGACCTGCTGAAATACCGCTCCTTCGGCTATGGCCATTCATTCGGCGTGCTGTGCCACTATTACGGGCGCGAGGCGTCGGTCGAGCTTCGCGAGGATATCGATACTGTTCTGGAACCCGGCATGGTGGTGTCGATGGAACCTATGATCATGCTGCCAGAGGGCGAGGCCGGCGCCGGCGGCTATCGCGAACACGACATCCTGATCATCACCGAGGACGGGGCCGAGAACATCACCAACTTCCCGTTCGGAACAGATGAAATGATCGTGGGATAAGGCGCAAACAAGACCTCAGTCCCTGCGGACATGATCGGCAGCCGGAACATCGATTACTGGTTTGGGAAATAATCTTCCTTGCCACCCTCGCGATACACATCGGCGGTACAGCAATGCAGCCCGCCACCAAAGGCGTAGGCATCGCGAAGATCAACCTCAACGACCTCCATCCCCAGCTTGTCCATCTGTTCGGCCTGATAAACCTCTGATTTTTCGACACAAACCGTCTTCTGATCAAGAACAAGAACGTTCATGCTCAACCAAACCGATGAATAGCAAAGTGGCGGCGGGGCGTTGTGTGCCGGCTGTGCCGCTTCAACAATTTCCCAATCATTCGCGGTGAACAATTTGCGTTGATCCTGTGGCAGCGGACGATGCGGGTTGTTCAGGATCAGCCCCGGACGCAACGGTGTAAAGGTGGCGTCGATATGGATTGGATAGGGATCGCCCGGGAAATTCACCGCATGAACCCGGTGGTCCGGAAAATGCCGGCGCAGCCATTCAATGCCCCGCAGATTCGTTGTAAAGCCGTGCTGCACCACCAAATCCTTGCCAAAGCGAAGGACATCCGCAGCGTCGAAAAGCGGCTCTTCCTCGGTCGTGACGAAATGTTTCTGCTCGGCCCATTCAAGGCGCTGCTGCACCCCGATCTTCTCGGACAGATAGTTGCTGTGGTAATCCGCGTCGGTCAAACGCGGCTTTGGTGCCGCTTCATGTTTGAAATTCGGATCCTCTTCCCAATATCTCTGCATCAGTGGCCGGTAGCACAGATATTCGAACCACCGGCACCGATAGGACATCGTTGCCTCGAGTATTTCGTTGCCGACCGTCAACAGCACATCGCGTGGCGGCATGCAGCCAAACTGGCTGCCGGTGTTGAAGTCCGGCGTTGTCACCGGTTGCGAGAAATCGATGGGGGTTGGCCGGTCAACTTTCACACCGCGCTTTGCCAGCATATCGGCAAAATTATCAAGCAGCTCATTCGCCCGGTCGATGGTTTCCTGCGGGCGCCTGCCCCACTGGCCGCGCATGTCACTATCCTCTGGAACCTTCGCATCAAGCGCCGGCTCCTCGGGCGGAATATGGCAGTCATCCGCGCGGCCGACGATCACATGCTTCAGCGGATCCCACTCATTCCAGCTGTTGACGATAGTAGACATGGTCTTTCCTCCAACTGACACTGCATCCTTCTTTCAATAAATTGAATCGCGCGCAAGCGATTTCTGCATGGACAGTTCCGGCACCGGAATTTCAGACCAATCAAAGCGTTGTGACGATGGATTGCAGCAGGGATTTGGCGCTATCCGCATTGGGGGAAATGTGGTGTTTGCAGCCGCTGCGCGGCCAGTGTTGTCGTGCTGTGGGGTGGGGGATAAACAGTTAATTCAACTGATCCGCCTCTTGCCCATCTTCAAACCAGAAGAACGGGCAAGAGAGAGGAATGATCTCGATGTCACGCTCAAAGCTGTGGACAACGATGAACTCGTCGTTTTGGACCAGAATCTCATAACCAAATAACGGCAAATGCTCAAACCGACTTGGATCAACTCTACGAAACGGCATTGATCTGGATTCTGTGTGCAGAATCAATCAACGCAGTCTTTCTAACCAATTTCGCAAACTCGACATTTGAAACAGCTTTGAGTGATTTCAAATTCGGCACAGAATTCTCACGGGCACGAACCTTGGAATTTATCGTTTCCAGATTCTGGGCGTAGAAATCCAGCGCGCGCTTAACCTGCTCGACCAAATCCTCTTCCGATTTGTCGAACAGGAAAAACCTTGGCTCCTGCCTGCTCACGGCGAGCCAATCAGAGTCATCTTCCGATGAGAAAAAATCGACCTTGATCTCGATGCTATCCATTGTTCATCTCCCTGGATTTCAAGATGTTTTCACACAACGGCTTCAAAAAAAGCCAAGATAGAAACATTCATAAAATTGGATTATTTGAGGATGAATTCTTTCAGGAAAATAATAACTTGGATCTAGTTGCAGTTATCATTTTTGTCAAACAACCCAGGGGTGTATTCAATTCGTTTATACGTCCCTGGAGTTGAACTTGTATGTCGGCCAGTTGATCAAGTTCACCTGACTGCAAGGCCGGGACTGGCGATTATCGCGCGATCACGACATCCCGACCATCACCGATGACGGGGCCGAACCCATCACCACCGTCCTGTCCGGAACGGATGACATGATCATGCGGTGGTGATGGCCAGACCCCTCACCTGTTATGGGCGATGCGGCCAATCAGGTTCAGCAGCAGTTGTGCCGCCAATGTTGTCGTGCTGCCGGTCGGGTCGTAATCCGGTGCCACCTCGACAAGGTCCACCCCGATGACGGTGCCGCGCTTCGTCAGCCCGTCCAGAAGCTCCAGCACCTCATAATACAGGAACCCGCCATGCGAGGGCGTGCCGGTGCCAGGCGCGATGGACGGGTCGAACCCGTCGATATCGATGGTGATGTAATAGCGCGCGCCTTCAGGAATGCGGGCCAGCATGGCATCCACCCCCATCGCGCGGAGCTGGCGCACCGACTGGATGTCGGACCCCATGGCGCGGGCATCCTCATAGCCGTCGCGGGCCGTCGATGACACATTGCGGATGCCGATCTGCGACAGGCCGGTTACATAGGGCTTTTCGGCGGCGCGGCGCATCGGGTTGCCATGCCCATAGCGAACGCCGTGACGTTCATCGACAAAATCCAGATGCGCGTCGATCTGCACCAGATGGAACGGTTCCTGGTCGGAAAAGGCATTGATGCAGGGAATGTTCACCGAATGGTCGCCGCCAAGAACGATCGGCACCGCGCCGGCCCTGAGGATGGCGCGCACACCCTGTTCGATATTGGCGTGGCTCTTGATGGTGTCGGTATGGACGATGTCAGCATCGCCGATATCGACGATCCGCACCTTGTCGGTCTCGAGATAGGTCACATCATCCTCGTGGTCATAGGCACCGGCATGACCGAACGAGAACAGGGTCGAGGCCTCGCGGATGCCGCGCGGGCCAAACCGCGCGCCGGCCCGAAACTGTGTCCCGAAATCGAATGGCGCGCCGAGAATGGCGAAATCGGCGTCGATGGAGTCCCAGTCCGGTTGATAGGGATTTTTGCCAAAGCTGCACAGCCCCACAAAAGGCAGGTTCAGTCGCCCGCTGTCATAGCCATGTCCGCTCATCATCACACCCCTTGTCGTTGTCGGCCTGTCTTCGCCGGCCTGTCTTCACCGGCTGTCAGGCTAGTCGAATTTCGGCAGCACGAGAAGACGCAGCCACCGGCCATGATGCGCAAAGGCTTTGCGTCCGGCGCACGGGTAGGGCACTCTCACCTCCTGCAGGATATATATTTTGGGTGATCAGCATGCCGATCCGACTGACCGAGGCCCAGCAGGCCGCCTATGACCGCGACGGGTTTGTCGCGCCAATCGATATTTTCAGCGCCGACGAGGCAGCGGCCATCCGCGCCGCGCTGGAGGAGGCCGAACAGGTCTGGCCGGACGAGCTGGCGGGCGCGAACCGCAACAACGCGCATTATGTGCTGCCGGTGCTTGACCAGATCACCCATGACAGCCGCATCCTGGACGCTGTTCAGGATGTAATCGGGCCGGACATTCTGGTCGCCGGCACCACGCTGTTCATCAAGGAACCGGAAACTAAGGGCTTTATCAGCTGGCATCAGGATGCCCGCTATATCGGGCTGGAGCCGCATGACTGGGTGACCGGATGGCTGGCGATCAGCGATGTGAACGAGGAAAATGGCTGCATGCGGATGATCCCCGGCTCGCACAAGGCGCCGCTGATCGAACATGTCGACACCTTTGGCGAGGACAATCTTCTGACCCGGGGCCAGACCGTTCCCGATGTCGACGAGGCCGCCGCCGTCGCGGTGCCGCTGAAACCCGGTCAGCTGTCGCTGCATCACCCGCGGATTGTCCACGGATCAGGACCGAACATGTCCGGCGAACGGCGGATCGGCTTTGCCATGCAGAGCTATATCGCACCGAATGTCGAACAGGTGATCGGCCGGATCTGGGTGCAGCAGGCACGCGGCACGGACAGATACCGGAACCATGATGTGGCCCCGCGGCCCGAAGCCGCCATGCAGGCCGGAGATATCAAATTCCGCGATGAGGCGAATGAACGGCTGTCGGACATCTTCTATGCCGGCGCCAACCGCAAGGGGCGCTACTGACGCCGCATCCGGGCCCAGAGTCGACCGGGCCCAGAGTCGACCGGCCCCGAACAATCCAGCAAGAGGTTCACACCCTATGGACACCGATCTGACAACAGCCCTGGCCAGCTTCACGCTGGATGCCAATCCGGGGCATACCAGCGGCCCCTTCCCCAACCGGGCCGGTTCGCTCGACATGGCCGCGATGGATGCTGCCGAGGCAGTGATCACCGGCTGGTCCGGATATACGCCCACCCCGCTCCACGAACTGCCGGAGGTCGCCGCCCATCTTGGCGTGGCACGGGTCGTGTACAAGGATGAATCAGCCCGTTTCGGCCTTGGCTCGTTCAAGGCACTTGGCGGTGCCTATGCGGTTGCCGCGCTGGCAAGCCGGATCGAGGCGTCCGGCGGCAGCGCCACCGACCTGACCGTCGCCACCGCCACCGACGGCAATCATGGCCGGTCAGTGGCCTGGGGGGCGGCCCGGGCCGGATGTGCCGCAAAGATCTATATCCATGCGCATGTCAGCAAGGCCCGTGAAGATGCGATGGCGGCATTCGGTGCCGAGGTGATCCGGATCAATGGCAATTACGAGGCGTCGCTTGCCGCCTGCAAGCAGGATGCCGCCACACATGGCTGGCAGATTGTCTCGGACACCTCGTGGCCGGGATATCACGAGGTGCCGCTGATGGTGATGGCCGGCTATACGGTGATGGCGCGTGAAATCCTGACCCAGCTTGGCGCGGCACCAAGCCATGCCATGCTGCCCGTGGGGGTTGGCGGGCTGGCGGCGGGAATCGTGGCACCTCTCTGGCAGGCCGCAGGATCGTCGCTTGGCCGGATGATCGCCGTCGAGTCACATATGAGCGCCTGCATGCGCAACAGTCTTGTCGCCGGGACACCGACATTGTTCGACATTACCGAGGAAACATTGATGGCAGGCCTGTCCTGTGGCGAGGTGTCGGATCTTGCCTGGGACATCCTGAAGCCGACAATCAGCCATTGCGTGACCATTGGCGATGAATCGGTGGCCCCGTTGATGCGCTGGTTCCATGATCGCACAAAGTCGATCGAAGCCGGTGAATGTTCAACCTCGGGGCTGGCCGCGCTGCTGGCCATGCATGCCGATGGCGCGTCATGGGACCAGCTGGGAATGGGGCCGGATGCGGTTGTTCTTCTGGTCGGCACCGAGGGCGCAACGGATCCGGATTTCTATCGCCAGACGGTCGGAACCGGCTAGCGGATCAGGATCGAGTCATCGACGTCGGCCAGGTTTGAGCGCCCGCACAGCGCCATTGTCAGATCGAGTTCCTTGTGCAGGATCTCGAGAACCTTGGTGACACCGTCGCGGCCACCGGCACCAAGACCATATAGAAAGGCGCGCCCAATCAGCGTTCCCTTCGCGCCAAGCGCCACGGCACGCAGCACGTCCTGGCCCGTGCGGATGCCACCATCCATCCAGACCTCGCATTTGTCGCCAATGGCGTCGACAATGGCGGGCAGCGCCGCAATCGACGATGGCGCACCGTCAAGCTGACGCCCGCCATGATTCGACACCACCACCGCATCAGCACCGACATTCACCGCCTGGCGCGCATCCTCGACGTCAAGAATTCCCTTGATGATGATCTTGCCACCCCATTGTCTGCGGATTTCACGAACGTCATCCCAGGACAGGCTGGGATCGAACTGGCTGACCGTCCAGTCGGCAAGTGACGACATATCCCCCACACCATCGACATGACCGACAATATTGCGGAATTCGCGACGGCGCGTTCCCAGCATGCCAAGGCACCAGGACGGCTTGGTGGCAAGATTGATCATATTTTTCAGAGTCGGTTTCGGCGGTGCCGACAGCCCGTTGCGGACATCCTTGTGGCGTTGCCCCATGATCTGCAGGTCAAGCGTGATCATCAATGCCGAACAGTTGGCGGCCTTTGCCCGTTCGACAAGATTGCGGATGAATTTCCGGTCGCGCATCACATAAAGCTGAAACCAGAATGGCTTGCTTGTGTTTTCAGCAACATCCTCGATCGAGCAGATCGACATTGTCGACAGGGTAAAGGGAACCCCAAAGGACTCGGCGGCCTGGGCGGCCAGAATTTCACCATCGGCATGCTGCATGCCGGCAAGACCGGTCGGCGCCAGCGCCACCGGCATCGGCACTTCCTGTCCCAGCATCTTCATGGCGGTGCTGCGCTTCGAGACATCAATCGCCACGCGCTGGCGGAACTTGATGTCCTGAAGGTCGGTTTCATTCGCGTTGAATGTGGATTCTGTCCAGGACCCACTCTCGCAGTAATCAAAGAACATGCGCGGAACACGCCGCTCCATCTGCTTGCGCAGATCGTCAACACAGGCGATCACGGCCATGACGACACCTCATTCAGAAGAGTGGGCCCGAACCGCCCCCAATGCACCGGCGCCAACTAAACCACGACGGCCCCTGCGAAGTCTAGCCCGCGCGGCGCAGCATGTTGTTCATCAGAATCACCGGCACCAGCCCGGCGACGACAATCATCAGGGCCGGCAGGGCCGCCGCCTCGAGCATCTCGTCCTTGGCGAACTGATAGGTGTAGGTGGCAAGCGTCTCGAAATCAAAGGGCCGCAGCAACAGCGTGATTGGCAGCTCTTTCATGATATCGACAAAACACAGCAACCCACCGGCCAGCATCGAGCCACGAAGCAACGGCAGGATCACCCGCTTCAGGCTGCTGCCAAATCCGTTGCCCAGAACCCGGCTGGCATTCATCATATTGTCCGGGAGCCGTCTGATCCCCGACATCAGCGCGCCGTAACCGACCGCCTGAAAGCGCACCAGATAGGCCGTGAGAAGAATGCCGGCGCCCCCCAGAAGCAATGTCGCACGCGGATCCCCCACCAATCCGGCATAGGTGCGGTCAACCACACCCGCAAACACCAGCACACCGATGGCCAGCATTGTTCCGGGAATGGCATAGCCGCTGGAAGCAGCAACAGTCAGACGGCGTACCATGACCCCGCCCCGATAGGTTGCCGCCAGAACCAGTAGCGTCGACACGACAACAATCAGCACCGCCGCCGCGCCGGCCATCAGCATCGTGGCACCCACCGTGTCGACAACCTGGCCAAACTGGTCGGTGATCGGATTCCCAAGCACGAATTTCAGCAACACCCCGACCGGAATGACAAATCCGAGACACAGCGGCAGCGCACAGACAGCCTGGCAGGCAATCTGCCCTTTCACGCCGGGCCGCAAGGGCTGTAATTCTGTGGCGGATTTGCCGTTGCCGGCAAAACGCTGGCGCGATCTGGCATACAGTTCGAGCGCAAGCAGACTGAGGATGAAGACAAACCCGAACAGGGAAATCTGCGCCGCCGCCACAATATTGTTCATGCCAAGCCAGACATTGAAGATGCCAAGCGTAATTGTCTCGACGGCAAAATATTCAACTGTCCCGAAATCGGACACCACCTCCATCAGAACGAGCGCCAGCCCGGCGGTAATCGCCGGTCGGGCGAGCGGCAGACCAACCGACCAGAATTGCGACCTGTCATGAACAAGCGCGATCTCGAACAGGCTGGCCGGTGTGAGGCGGAACGCAATCCGCGTTACCATATAGATATAGGGATAAAGCACTGTCGACATGACAAGAACCGCCCCGCCGAGCGAGCGAATATCCGGGAACCAGTAATCCATCGGGCGCTGCCAGCCAAACATGTCACGAAGAAGCGACTGAACCGGACCGGCATATTCCAGAAAATCGGTATAGGTATAGGCGATGATATAGGCCGGGATCGCCGCCGGCAGCAGCAGCAGCCATTCAAAAACCCGTTTGCCAACAAAGCTGTAGCGCGTGATAACCCAGGCCGTGCTGACACCGAACAGGATCGTCAGCACACCGACCCCGAACATCAACAGAACCGTGTTCAGGACATAGCGCGGCAATACCGTCGACACCAGATGCCGCCACAGGCCCTGACTGTCGCCAAAGGCCATCATCCACAGCGCCAGGATCGGTCCGAGGATGAAAAGACATATCACAATTGCAGAAACCGACCAGCCATCGATATGACGGGCCGGCCGGCCTGACCAATATGACAGAAAGGTGGCTACCATCCGACCCGATCAATAATCATCTGCGCGTCCGGAGCCAGTTCGGCAAGCCGCTCGATGGCCAGACTGTCACGCTTGAAATCACCCCATGAAGACAACACACCACCCGGTGCCACGGTCGGATTGACCGGATATTCAAAATTGACCTCGCCATAGAGTTGCTGGGCAACAGGTGTCGTCAGGAATTCCAGAAACCGGCGCGCGCCATCGGGATTGGGACTGTGCCGCGCCATCCCGCCACCCGAAATATTGACATGGGTGCCACGACCGCCCTGATTTGTGAACACAAGCCGGATGGCGTTTGCCCAGTTTTTCTGCTCGGCCTGATCGCCATACAGCATATTGCCGTAATAATAGTGGTTCATGATCGCCACATCGCACTGGCCCTGAAAAATGGCTTTCGCCTGCGCGCGGTCATTGCCCTGCGGCTTGCGGGCGAAATTCGAAACCATATTGCCGGCCCATGCCTCGGCCGCATCGGCCCCGTTCGCGGCGATGATCGACGCCATCAGCGACCGGTTATAGACATGGCTTCCCTTGCGGCTGCAGATCCGACCTTTCCATTCGGGCCTGGCAAGGTCCTCGATATCGGCAATGGCATCCTCGGCCACCCTGTCAACCGACGTCGCCACCAGCCGTGCCCGTGTTGAAAAGGCGAACCAGCGATTGTCGGATGCCCGCAGATGCGCCGGTACATTGCTTTCCAGAACCGGCGAGTCCACCGGCGCCAGCAGATCAAGCTCGGCATATTCGCTGAGCCGCGATATATCGACTGTCAGAATGACATCAGCCAGGCTGGCCTCGCCTTCGGCAAGAAGACGTTGCGCCAACCCCTTGGCGGCGTAGACAACGCGCGTCCTGATGCCGGTTTCGGCCGTAAAGGCATCAAGGAACGGCTGCAGCAGGAATTGCTGGCGATGCGAATAGATATTGATCTCGGCAGCGCTGGCCGCAACCGGACCACCAGCCATGAAAAGTGCGGCAAATCCCGCCAGCATGGCTGTTCCGTAGCGTTTGAACGCCGCCCGTGCCGGTGCCTTTGGCAATGCAAAACGCATATTGAAAATCTCCAACATGGTGAAAGTGTCCGTTAGATGAGAATGATTATCAAATGCAAAATCGTCGCATATTGCAAGACATTTTTGATAATGATTATCAAAATCATTATCAATTTTATTTATGTTGTTTTTCAGAAGGATGACGTCATGACGGAAACTATATCAGGGATTTTTCAGGGGAAAAGGTGATTCCGCACTGCCTGTGCATGGTTAACGACCATCCCTGATTGATGACAAAGATAATGGATTGCGAAGACAGGGGGGAGCGTCTATATCCGACGAAGCCTGTCACCTGTCGGAGTGCCCTGCCGCCATGTTCGATGACGCGCTCGTCATCGCAATTCTTCAGATCATTGCGATTGATATTATTCTTGGCGGCGACAACGCCATCATCATTGCCCTGGCCTGCCGCAACCTTCCCCCGCGGCAAAGACGGCTCGGCATTCTCTGGGGCACAGCCGGCGCCATCGGGCTGCGGGTTCTTCTGGTGTTCTTCGCAAGCACGTTGCTGACAGTGCCGTCGCTGAAACTGATTGGCGGGCTGCTATTGCTCTGGATCGGCGTAAAACTGCTGGCCGAGGAAGAGAACATCGATGAAGGTGCGATCAAGCAATCCGCCAGCCTGATGGAAGCTGTCCGCACCATCATCATCGCCGATTTCGTGATGAGCCTCGACAATTCGGTCGCCATCGCCGCGGCTGCCAAGGGCAATATGGCGCTTGTCGTATTCGGTCTGCTTCTCAGCGTGCCGATCATCATTGGCGGCAGCGCGCTGATACTGAAAATGATGCAGCGCTACCCCATCATCATCACCTTTGGCGCCGCCCTGCTTGGCTGGCTTGCCGGTGATCTGATTGCCAACGACCCGTTGCTGCAGGACTATATGGCAACCCTACCCGACCATGCCGCCAAGATATGCGCCGGGGTCAGCGCGCTGGCGGTTGTCATTGTCGGCCGGGTGCTGGCCAGCCGCAAAACGGCAGACTAGATCAGGCGTCTGACCAGTAAAGCCGCATTGGATTGTCGATCAGCAGCGCCTGCTGAAGCGCCGGTGTCGGCGCGATGCGCGCGATGGTGTCGACCAGCAGCCCGTCATCGGGCCGGTGCGATTTCATGTTGGGATGAGGCCAGTCCGTGCCCCACAGCACCCGGTCCGTGAACCGCTCGACAAGATAGCGCTGAAACGGCACCACATCGTCATAAGGCGGCCCGGCAACGGTCAGGCGTTCAGGACAGCTGACCTTGGTCCACAGGGTCGGCAGCTCTTCCATCAGCGTCACAAAGCGGGTGAAGTCTGGCCCGTCCACCGGCTGGCTGACATCCGGGCGACCCATATGGTCGACCACAACGATGCCCGGAAGTTCCTTCAGGAAGGGTGACAGATCGGCAAGATCGGGGGCTTCGAAATACACCACAATGTGCCAGCCAAGGCGCTGCACACGTTCGGCGGTCCGCATGAACACCTCGCGCGGTGTCGCATCGACAAGCCGTTTGACAAAATTGAACCTGACCCCGCGCACCCCGGCTTCATGCATCATGTCGAGGTCTGCATCAGCAATGTCGTGCGCCACCACCGCAACACCCCGCGCCAACCCGCCGGATGCCCGAAGCGCGTCGATCATCGCGCTGTTGTCCTTGCCATGACAGCTTGCCTGGACAATCACATTACGCGACAGGCCAAGATGATCGCGAAGCGCGAACAGCATGTCCTTGCCGGCATCGCCGGGGGTGTATTTGCGCTCCGGCGCGAAGGGAAATTCGTCCGCCGGTCCGAAAACATGGCAATGCGCGTCGACAGCCCCGTCCGGCACCACGAAATCGGGCGTCTTGGGATCGGGATGCCAGGTAACCTCGCCGCCGGTATTCTTGTCACCGGTGTTCTTGTCGCCGAAGTTCTTGTCATTGTCGTTCATGTTCATCTTCCCTCAGAAAATCATGCCGTCGAAAAGTTTGCGGGTGGTACGCATCATCCCGGCCTTCAGGACGTTGTCATCCCCGTCACATTCCAGAACACAGGCAGTGGCCCCATTTGGATGCTCGACCGCCATCACCTTGCGCACGCCTTCCGGGATCCGCGCAATGGCATTCGCCGGGCTTGCCGGCAGCAGCGCCGCGGTGGCGGCACTGACGGCGGCGAACACACCGATGGTGTCGTGGCATCGATGCGGAATGAAGCTTCGTGTCATGAAGGCCCCGCCATGACGCGCTTCCGCTACCATCGTCATCTTCGGAACCGACTTTTCGGTGACGTCACCAAGGTTCATCATCCTGCCACAGGCAAGACGCAGCGCCTCCAGCCGTGCCTTCAGATCGTCATTGGAATCCAGATCGGCCGGCGTTTCATAGCCGGTGATCCCCATGTCGGCAGCGCGAAGCACGACGATTGGCATACCATTGTCGATCATCGTGACCTGAACCCCCTCGACCAGGTCGACCTCATTGCCGGTTGGCAGCAGTGATCCGCACATCGATCCGGCGACGTCATCAAAGACAAGCGGCACCGGGGCGGCGCTTCCAGGAACGCCGTCGATGGATTCATCGCCGGCATAGGATACCCGGCCGTCCGGCGTGGCGATGCTGGCGGTTGCCACCTGCCCCGTATTGCGCATGAAGATTCGCACATCAGTGGTGTCGCCGGATACCGGCACAAGACCACGCTCGATGGCAAAGGCGCCGACACCGGCAAGGATGTTGCCGCAATTCTGCGCGTCGGACACCAGATCCCGGTCAACAAAGACCTGCAGAAACAGATAATCGACATCACAATCGTCACGTTCAGCGGCAGAGACTACCGCCACCTTGCTTGTCAGCGGGTTGGCTCCACCCATACCATCGATCTGGCGGGCATCGGGCGATCCCATGACCCGCAGCAACAGCGCGTCGCGCGCGGCAGTGTCCCCCGGCAGATCAGACGCCAGAAAATAGCCGCCTTTCGAGGTGCCGCCCCTCATCCACATACATCTTGTTCCCGAAGGAGACATCATGCCACCTCTCAAAAGGCCCTGTTACCGGACATATTGGTGACCGGACATATTGTCAGGCTCCCTGTCTGGCTCCGGGGCGTTCGCAAAACCGTCCCGATGACGGGATCATAGCGTGATGAACAGCATATTGACCATAAAAGCTTGGCAAGGTGCCATGCCGAAATTCTATCCTGCCGGCATGGCGTGTTTGCTGCCAGTTTGCTATCCAGTTGATATGGGAGTTGAAACATGATCATTGCCCTGATTGGATTTGGTGAAGCCGGGCTGGCAATCGCAACCAGCCTTGGCGCGGCGGATGGCGGCAGGCCGACCCTGCGGGCCTTCGACATCAAGCTTGTCGACGATGATGACACGATCGCCGCCGCCATGACCGCACGGATCAGGTCTGCCGGCGTTGACGCCGCGGCATCACCGCAGGAAGCCGTCGCCGACGCCGATATCGTGATCTCGGTGGTAACAGCCGATCAGGCAGCCACCGTCGCCGGCCTTGCGGCGCGACATCTGCCGCAGGGCGCGCTCTATCTCGACATGAACAGCTGTGCGCCCACGACCAAGCAGACTGCCGGCAGGGCGGTCGAAACCGCTGGCGGCGTATATGTCGATGTTGCCGTCATGGCACCGATCGAACCTCGTGGCCATGAAACACCTATGCTGGCCGCCGCCCCCGACCCCGAAGCTGTCGCCACACGGCTGGGCCATGCCGGGTTGCGGCCACGATTTGTCGGCAGTGACATAGGGCGCGCCTCGACCATCAAGATGCTGCGGTCCGTCATGATAAAGGGCATCGAGGCCCTGACCGCAGAATGTTTCCGCGCCGCGATCAAGGCAGGTGTTGCCGACGAGGTGGCAAATTCGCTTGACGCCTCGCAGCCGAAGATGGGGTGGGCTGAACAGGCGGCCTATAACATGGAACGGATGACGGCGCATGGCATCCGCCGCGCCGCCGAAATGCGCGAGGTCGCAAAGACGCTCCGCGCGCTTGATATTCCCCCGGCGATGACCACCGGCACCATTGCCTGGCAGGACGATATGGGGGCGCTCGACCTGACGCTGGCACCCGATGCGGCGCTTGCCGAGCAGATCGCTTTGATTGAACAGGCCATCACATCGAAAATGGAACGGAGCTGATCCCATGAAAATCTGTCTTGCGGGCGGTGGCGCCTTTGGCAAAAAGCATCTTGATGCGCTGAAACTGATCGACGGGGTCGAAATTGCATCGATAGTCGGTCGTCGTCTGGAGCCGACACAGGAACTTGCCGCCGCCTATGGCGCGGCACATGCCACAACCGATCTGGCGGAAAGCCTGGCGATGCCCGACATTGATGCTGTGATCCTGGCCACGCCGACCGGCATGCATGCCGAACAGGGACTTGCCGCGATGAATGCCGGCAAACATGTGCTGATCGAAATTCCGATGGCCGACAGCCTTGCCGATTCCGAGGCGCTTGTCGCGAAACAGAAGGAGACAGGGCTTGTCGCGATGGCCGGGCATGTGCGGCGCTTCAACCCCTCGCATCAATATGTGCATAATCTGATTACGGCTGGCGAGCTGTCCGTCCAGCAGATGGATGTCCAGACCTATTTCTTTCGCCGCAAGAATATCAGCGCCGATGGCAGCCCGCGGAGCTGGACCGATCATCTGCTGTGGCACCATGCCTGTCACACCATTGACCTGTTCATGTATCAGACAGGCGAAATGGTGACAGAGGTTCATGGCATTCAGGGACCACACCACCCCGAGCTTGGCATCGCCATGGACATGGCCATCATCATGAAGACGGCAAGCGGCAAGCTGTGTACCTTGTCATTGTCGTTCAACAACAACGGGCCACTTGGCACCTATTTCCGCTATATCTGCGACAACAACACCTACATCGCCCGGTATGACGACCTGTATGACGGTCATGAAAACCAGATCGATGTCAGCAATGTGGATGTGTCGACAAATGGCATCGAATTGATTGACCGCGAGTTCATCGCCGCCATTCGCGAGGGACGCGAGCCCAATTCCAGTCTTGCACAATGCCTGCCTGCGATGCAGGTGATGGATATCATCGAACGTCAGTTCAGCAGCTGATTGCCCCACGGGAGACACCACCATGATCATTGATTGCCACGGCCATTACACAACCACACCCCCCGGCGTCGGCGACTGGCGCGACGCCCAGAAGGCCGCCGTCGCGGCTGATCCCGACCATGTCAGTGAAAAAGGCGCGATGGCCGTCACCGATGATGAAATCCGTGAAAGCATCGAGACGAACCAGCTTCGCGTGCAACAGGAACGCGGCACCGACGTAACCGTCTTTTCGCCGCGGGCAAGCTGGATGGGGCATCATGTCGGCAACGCCACGACATCGCAGGCATGGACGGAACATTGCAATGATCTCATCCGCCGGGTCTGTGATCTGTTCCCGCGGAATTTCGTTCCTGTCTGCCAGCTGCCGCAAAGTCCGCAGACCCCGATCGAAGCCAGCATCGCCGAGCTTCGCCGCTGTGTCGACGAGATGGGCTTTATCGGCTGCAATCTGAACCCGGATCCGTCAGGCGGCTACTGGAAGGACATGCCGCTTGGCGACAAATACTGGTATCCATTCTATGAAGCGATGTGTGATCTGGACGTGCCGGCGATGATCCATGTCAGCGGTGCCTGTCATCCGGCGATGCACACCACCAGCTCTTTCTATCTCGGGGCGGACACAACCGCCTTTGTACATTTCATGATGTCGGACGTCTTTACCGACTTCCCGCAGATCAAATTCATCATCCCGCATGGTGGCGGCGCGGTTCCCTATCACTGGGGCCGGTTCCGCGGCATGGCACAGGATATGGGACTTGGTGATCTGAACGAACGTGTTCTCGGCAACATCTATTTTGACACCTGTGTCTATCACCAGGACGGCATCGACATGCTGGTCGATGTGATTCCAACCGAGAATATCCTGTTCGCCTCGGAGATGATTGGCGCCGTGCGGGGAATCGATCCACGAAGCGGTCATTATTACGATGATACAAAGCGCTATATTGACGCCAGCACGCGCCTTACCGACGCGCAGCGGCAGATGATCTTCGAGGACAATGCCCGCCGGGTATTCTCGCGGTTCAGCCTCTAGGGCCTTCATGGTGACGGCTGTGCGGGCCTGACAGGGCCACGGCCGCCCCCGCGGCGATAATCAGCCCGACGCCAAGCAGCTGCGCCGGATAAAGCCGCTCACCAAGGAACAGCGCCGCCGTACTCGCCGCGACAAGCACCTCGGACAGCATCAGGATGCCGACAAGCCCCGGTGACAGATACTGGCTGATCCGGAATACCAGCATCAGCGCCGGCAGAAACAGGAACGCGCCGAAGGCAACGGCCCACGGCGTCGCGGCGGCAATATCCGCCAGTGCCGGCGTCGGCACATCCATGATCATGATCACAAGGCCGGCCAGCACGACACCAAAACAATATTGGACAAAGGTCGTGTTGCGAAAATCAGCCTCGGGATAACGTCGAAGGACAGCACTGCCTGCGCCCCACAGCAGCCCCGAGGACAGCCCCAGAAGATCGACCGGCTCGAATGCCATCCGCCACGGGTCCAGCTGCATGACAAGGGCGCATCCGACAACGGCCGCACCGACAGCAAGCCAGCGAAGCCCGCCCGGTCGTTCGCCAAGCCAGACCCTGCCAAGGATCGTTCCCCAGACAGGTGTCAGATAGAACAGCACCGTTGTCTTGCTGACCGAAGCCATCATCAGGCCAAGCCCGAAGCAGGTGAAGCCGGCATTGATCAGCCCCCCTGCCGCAAGATAGATCAGCCAGTGCCGACGCGCCGCCAAGGTTGCCCGAAGGGCAAACGGCATCATCACCAGCGCCGGCATCAGCATGAACAGACCCTGCACCCAGATCGGCGCCAGCCCCAGCGATTCAGCCTCGCGCATGGGCAACCACATGATTCCCCAGACAGCTGAGGACAGAAACACAATCAAAGAGGCTGTGCGGTGGCTGTGCTGACGAAAGAAGAAGTGCATATGCTGCGTAACGGCTGTGGGAATGCGCGGCAGTGTGACATGCAGTGTGACATGGCATGGCTGCAGGCTCTAGGTCTTTGTTGCGCCGGTCGGGCAGTCTCGGCTAGGTTATGCGCAGTCTGTATGCACCCTGCGACACCAGCAGCCATCGCACCCTGTTTCATGAGGATATCACCGTGACCAACTATCTGTTCCAGCCTCCCGCCCCCGCCGTTATTCCGATCTTTGGCAGTGACAAGCTGTTTCCGGTAAACCGGATCTTCTGCGTCGGGCGAAACTATGAGGCGCATGCCGCCGAAATGGGGGCTGTTGTCGACCGCGAGGCCCCCTTCTATTTCACCAAATCACCAACCACGCTTGTCATGGCCGAAGGTGAAATCGCCTATGCGCCGCGGACCGAGAACTATCATTACGAGATGGAACTTGTCTTTGCGCTGAAGAGCGGCGGGACGAACATTGCCGAAGCTGACGCGCTGTCGCATATCTTTGGCGCGGCTGCCGGCATCGACATGACACGGCGCGATCTCCAGAACAAGTCCAAGGAGACACGCCGCCCCTGGGATACATCAAAGGATGTCGAGCAGTCGGCTGTCGTCACCCCGCTTCGCCAGATGGCCGAGGTGCCGTCAGTTGGTGCCGGACGCATTCACCTCGAGCAGAATGGCGAAATCAAGCAGGACGCCGACCTGTCGCAGATGGTCTGGTCGGTTCCCGAGATCATCGCCGACCTATCGACCATGTACACATTGCGCGAAGGTGACGTTGTCTTCATGGGCACCCCGGCAGGTGTTGGCGCGGTCCAGCGCGGTGACGTGCTGACAGGCGGTGTTGACGGGATCGCCGATTTCGAGGTGAAAATCGTCTGAAACCATATAGCTGTCCATCGCGGACGGGCCATGCTGGATGGGCCATGCTGGATGGGCCATCACAAGATGGCCTGATCCGGGCGGCCGGGGTCTATTGCAGGTCTGAAAACGCCCCGGCAAGGCGCTGCATCGCTTCGGCGAGGAGTGCCTGTCTGCAGGCCAGATTGAAACGCATGCACAATTCCCCTTCCGGACCAAAGCTGTGCCCCTCGCTTGGCGCAAGTCCGGCCTGGCGCAGGCGCGCCGTGAATTCCTCGCGCGTCATGCCTGTACCTGCAAAATCCACCCAGGCAAGATAGGTTGCCTCAAGATCCATCACCGACAGGCCGGGAATGGCGGCAATCGACTCGGCAAACAGCCGCCGGTTCGTGTCGAGATAGGACAGCAGCGCATCAAGCCATTCATCACCGGATTCATAGGCGGCCTCGGCCATGATCATGCCGAAACGATTGTTCGTGATCGACATTGCGGCACGGGCCTTTGCCACACGAGTGCGCAATTCAGGGTTGGCAATCAATATGCTGCCTGTTTCGATGCCGGCAATGTTGAATGTCTTGCTTGTTGCCACCAGCGTAATCAGCCTGTCAGCGATTTCAGGCGCCACCTTTGCGGTGATGTGGTGCTTGTGGCCGGGCATGACCAGATCGTGATGCACCTCGTCGCTGACAAGAATGATGTCGTGGCGGTCACACAGATCGGCCAGCGCGCGAAGTTCATCAACTGCCCAGATCCGACCACCGGGGTTGTGCGGCGAACACAGGAACAGCAATCTTTCGGTGCCGGTAAGCATGCCCTCCAGCGCCTCCAGATCCATGTGGAACCTGTTGTCCCTGATGACAAGCGACGATTCCACAAGCTGTCTGTCATTGGCGTTGATAATGCGCGCAAAGGCGTGATAGACCGGCGAAAAGACGATAACGCCATCACCCGGCACCGAACAGGACTGGATGATCATCGCCAGCGCGTTGACCAGACCATGTGTCTGAAGCGCCCATTCAGGGTCGATATCCCAATCATGACGACGTTTCATCCACGCCACCATGGCAGCGCGGAAGCTGGCATCATTCCCGTAATAGCCATGAACACCGTGATCGACCATGCGCTGGAGCGCGGCGTTGATTGGCGGTGCGGCGCGAAAATCCATATCGGCAACCCACAGGGGGATGCCGGTATCCGCAGGCACGCCATAACGGTCCATACCGTCCCACTTCTGGGAATGGGTGCCTCGGCGATCGATCACTTCGTCAAAATCAAACATTGGCGGTCTATTCCTGTGGCCAGTCTATCCCTGTGGCCAGTCTATCCCTGGCCGGTGCTATTGCATGTGCGTGCCAGACAAGCGTCACGATACGTTTACAGACACCGCTTAGCCAGCCATATCTCAATGCCGGGGAAAGGCAGCGCGAAAACCGCTGCGCGAAGACAGGACCAGCTTACAGGCAGGCGTCAAGCCCATCCATCAGCTGTCTGACCTCGGCATCCGTCGTGTAATGAACAAAACTCAGGCGCAGCACACCGGCCTCGGCATCACACCCCATCGCACCAATTGTCCGAAGCGCATAGAAATCACCGGCCCCGGCCATCACGCCATGCCCGGCAAGCGCCTCGGCGATCGCCGCAGCCGGGCGGGCGGTGTCGAGGGCCACCGTCGGCACCCGCCCGGTATCGCCCCCCACATCACCACGTCCCAGGATCCGTGCATCATTGCGACTGCCAAGAAATTCCAGCAGCGGGGCCAATGTCCGGTCTTCATGCGCGCGCTGCATCGCTGTGACCAGACGCGCCCGCTCCGCCGGGCCAGCATCACCACCGATATGATGGTCATAAAGCGCGTCGACATAATCCGCCATGCCGGCGGCGGCGGCCACCTGCGCGTGGTCCGGACCCGCCGGCGTAAACCGCTTGGTCCGCGACCCGGCATTGAAGAAATGCGCCTGATTGGCCAGCCTGTCGGCAAGCCCGCGTCGGACCACCATGATACCCTGATGCGGCCCATAGGTCTTGTAGCTCGAAAACAGATAGATGTCGGTGCCAAGCGCGCCGATGTCGGGGAACCCGTGCGGTGCCATGCTGACCCCGTCGACACAGGTGACAGCACCGGCGGCATGCGCCATCTTCACGATCCGGGACACCGGGTTTTCCTGCCCGACAATGTTCGAACAATGCGGAAAACAGACAAGTTTCACCCGTCCGTCAAGAAGCTCGGCAAGACGGTCGGTTTCCAGCTGGCCAGTTTCGGCATCGACATGCCATTCACGGATTTCCATGCCGCGTGATGCAAGCCGCCGCCACGCCCCGCTATTGGCCTCATGATCCTGATCGGTCACGATCACAACATCACCTGACGCCAAAGTCTCGGCAAAAGCCTGTGCCAACACATATGTGTTCTGGCTGGTCGAGGGACCGAAGCCGAGTTCATCTGTCTCGACATTCAACATCGCGGCCAGCCGCGACCGGGCTTCATCCATTTCATCGCCGCCGGCCCGACTGGCAGCATAGGGGGCATATGGCTGGACCTTGCGCTGGGTATAGAACCTGTGCAGCCGGTCAATGACCTGACGGCATGTGTAGGATCCGCCGGCATTCTCGAAAAACGCCTGCCCGGCCAATGTCGGCTCGGAAAAGGCCGGAAACTGGCTGCGGACAAACTCGATATCCAGATGGGGGGTCATGTATCCTGCTCCGTTCGCAAATTCATTCCGGTCCGTCATGGCCAGTTGAGGCTGCCGGCATCCGGTCCCCAGACATCGCTTATGGCATAGCCGTCAGCAAAGATATCACCCGGATCACAATCGATCACGGTCTCGCCAAACCGCCAGCCACGCCCGCTGATCCGTGGCAGCACCGCCGGCCGACCGGCAACCTCACCGGTGCCAGTCAGGGTGACATCAAATTGTGAACCGATGACCGAACATGTTGTGATGGTCTCGCCAACCGCGATGGCCCCGCGTGCATAGAGCGCCGCAAGATGCGCCGAAGACCCTGTTCCGCAAGGGCTTCGATCAAGTCGTCCAGGTGGCATGATGGTGGCGGTGCGCGTTTCACCGGATGACAGCAGCTGGCGAAACATCACATAGGCAATGCTGCTGATGGCCGGGATCTGCGGATGGATGATATCATGCGCGTTGTTGAATTCCTGCTTCAATGCCATGCCGATTTCGGCAAGCCGCGCCGCGTGTCCGGGTAGAATGTCCAGACCCACCTGCCCGACATCGACAAGCGCGTAAAACACCCCGCCATAACAGATATCCGCGCTGATCCGGCCCCACTGGTCCGAGTCCAGCGGAACATCCAACGCCTCGACAAAGGCCGGTACCATATCGAGATGCACCCGTTCGCACTTGCCATTCCGGCATTCTGCGCGGGCTGTCACCAGGCCAGCGGCTGTTTCCAGTGTCACCACCGTTTCCGGTTCGCGCATCTCGACCCTGCCGGTTTCAAGCAATGCCGTTGTCACGCAGATGCTGTTCGATCCGGAACTGGCATGCGCGCGGTCCGGCTGCAGGATGATGAAGGCGGCGTCGGCACGGGGGTCAACCGGAGGCATCAGAAGATTGACCGAACAGGCGGGATTGCCGCGCGGCGCCAGCATCAGATGACGACGAAGCCAGCCGTCACCTGAATTCAGGAAAGCCAGCCGGTCGGCAATCGTCGCGCCGGGAATAGCAGGCAGACCGTCGGTTACGACATAGCCGAGTTCGCCTTCGGCATGGACATTGATCATGCGGATTGCGGGCCTGTCCGGCAGGATGGTCATTCCGTTGCCGCAGCACGAAGGGCGCTGATCGTCGTGCGCGGCGAAATGGCTTCGGTCGCGGTGACAATCTCGACAATCGCGCCGGATGGGGCAGCGCAGGCACGCTCCCAAGCGGCTGTGAATTCCTCGGTCCTAATCACCCGCTCACCATGAAACCCATAGGCGGCGGCGATGGCCATGTAATCAGGATTGACGATTTCGGTTCCTGAAACGCGGGTTGGATAATGCCGCTCCTGATGCATCCTGATGGTGCCATAGCTGCTGTTGTTGATGATCAGGATAACCGGGTTCAGCCCGGATTGCAGGGCGGTGCCAAGCTCGGTACCATTCATCTGGAAATCACCGTCGCCGGCAAAGCACAGCACAAATCGCGACGGGTCATGCACCTTTGCCGCCAGCGCCGCCGGAAGCCCGAATCCCATTGATCCACTCTGCGGACCAAGCAGGCGTTGGTCGCGGCCATAGGTCAGAAACTTGTTCGGCCAGATCGAGAAATTTCCAGCCCCGTGGGTGACAATGGCATCCGCCGGAAGCATCTTCTGTATCTGCGCGGTAATGACCCCCATATCCACATCGCCAGGCTGGGCCGGTGGCGTCAAAGACGCCAGATAATCGGCGCGGGCCGCCTCGTACCACGCGGTTCTGGTCGAACTGTCGGCAAGGGTGATCGTCGCCAGTGCAGCAGCCATTGCGTTCGGCCCGGCATGGATCGGCAGGTCGGGCGTATAGATTTTACCGATCTCCCCATCCGATGCGTGGCTGTGAATCAGTGTTGCAGCCATCCGCGGCGCGGTGAACAGGCTGTAGCCATCCGTCGTCAACTCACCAAAGCGAATATTCACCGCGAGGATCAGATCAGCCTCGCGAAGCAGCGTCTTCATATAGCCATTCATCGCCACACCGGCATCCCCGACATAGGCGGCGCAGCCATTGTCGATGATGTCATGGAACCGGAAAGCGGCGACCACGGGAACATCATTCGCAGTGGCAAAGCCTTCCATCGCGCGGGCAGCCTTGTCGGTCCAGCGGGTGCCGCCAAGCAGGATCACCGGACGTTCGGCCGCGTCCAGTCTGGCCTTGATCGCGGCCACATCGGATGCCGAGGGTGACGGTTCGGGAATAACCACCGGCCCACAGGGCAGCGCTTCAGATGTCGCGACAAGCATGTCCTCGGGAAGCGCCACCACGACCGGGCCGGGCCGACCACTGAGCGCCACCGTCCAGGCCCGGCTCATGATCTCGGGAACCCGGTCGACATGATCGATTTCCACCGCCCATTTCGCCAGCGGCGTGAAAAAGGCGGCATAATCCACTTCCTGAAATGCCTCGCGGCCCTTCACATCGGTTCCAACCTGACCGACAAACAGGATCATCGGCACTGAATCCTGCATCGCGGTGTGAATGCCAACAGTGGCGTTGGTTGCCCCGGGGCCGCGCGTAACGAAACACAACCCGGGCGCGCCTGTCAGCTTGCCCCACGCCGCCGCCATGTAGGCCGCGCCGCCTTCCTGTCGGCACAGGACAAGGTCAAAGGCGCTGGCATGGTCAACCATTGCATCGAGGACAGCCAGATAGGATTCGCCCGGCACGCCGAAACCGCGGGTCGCACCAAGGCCGACAAGGCTGTCCATCAACAGCTGGCCACCTGTTCTGAGCCGTACCTGTGTCACCTGCCTGCCCTCCTCTGTGCCGCAAACTGGGCTTGCGACCTAGGCCGCCAGCACCTTGGCAACTGCCGCGGCAAACGGCTCATACCGTCCGCCAGACAGGCCGGCGATATTGATCCGGCTGTCACCGACAACATACATGGCGTGTTTTTCACGAAGTACCTCGACGCTGTCCTTGTCCAGTCCGAGCCGCGAGAACATCCCACGATGTGTGGCGATGAAATCGAACCTGTCGGTATTGCACTGGCGGCGAAGTTCATCGGCCAGATTCTGGCGGATCGTCAGCATGGTGTCCCGCATGTCGGCAAGCTCTGTTTCCCATTCGGCACGAAGCGTCGGATCACCAAGGATGATCGCCACAAGCGCCGCGCCATGATCAGGCGCGAACGAGTAATTCAGCCTGTTGAGAACAGCCAGATTGCGGCTGACGACATCATGCTGGGCGGCGGTCTCGCAGATCGCCATCGCACAGCCCACACGATCGCGATACAGGCCGAAATTCTTTGAACATGATGCCGCGATCAGCATTTCAGGAACACGGGACGCCATCGCCCGCAGGCCGGCAGCATCTGCATCCAGCCCATCGCCAAACCCCTGATAGGCGATGTCGACAAACGGTATCGCACCCTTGGCCAGAAGCAGGTCCGTCACCGCGTCCCATTGCGAGGCGTCGAGATTGGCCCCTGTCGGGTTGTGACAGCAGCCGTGAAGCATGACCACATCCTGTGGCTTTACATCGGCAAGATCGCGCATCATCGCGTCGAAATCGACGGTGCTGGTCGCGCTGTCGAAATAGCTGTAGCTGCGCATCGGCATGCCCATATGTTTGGCAATGCCTATGTGTGACGGCCAGGTCGGATCGCTGAGCCACAATGTCGCCTCGCCATTGATCTTCTTGATCGTTTCATAGAGCTGGCGAATGGCACCTGTGCCACCCGGGGTCTGGATTGTTGCCACCCGGTCGGCCGGTACGGAATCGCCAAGAACAAGTTCACGCATGCTGTCACGAAAGGCCTCGTCACCACCAAGCCCCTTGTAGGTTTTGGTGGTCTGGCTGTTGTGAAGGACGATTTCGGCCTTTTTTACCGCGCTCATGATCGGCGTGTTGCCGGCAGCATCCTTGAAAACACCGACCCCAAGGTCGATTTTGCCGTCCCGCGTGTCGGCGGCGAACAGCTGGCCGAGGCCAAGAATGGGATCTGGAGGAACAGGCTGGAACTTCTCGAGCATGGTACGACCTTTCAGTAACGAGATGCGCCGATGATATCGACGGCAAAACCGCCAGTGATATCAGAGCCTCTGTTTAGGGCATTCGACGGGTGGCTGGCAAGCCTGACGGAAACCAGATGGTGCATCCGACGCGGCCTGGCCGATCAGCGTTTGACTTCGGGGATCAGTCCGCGCGGCGCAAAGCGCAACACCAGCAGCAGCACCAGACCCATCGTCAGCAGACGCATATGCGCGGCGCTCTCGATCAGATGAAGCCGCAGCCAGTGGTCGGCCGCAAGGCCTGATGTCAACGCCCCCATGAGCCACAGCCCGATCGGCTCGGCCTCGATCCAGAAGAACCAGATGATGAATCCACCCAGCACTGCGCCCCAGTTATTGCCCGACCCTCCGATGATCACCATGACCCAGATCAGGAAGGTGAATCGCAGAGGCTGATAGGTTGGCGGATTGAACTGTCCATCGAGCGTCGTCAGCATGGCCCCGGCAATACCAACCACCGCCGAACCAAGGATGAATACCTGCAAATGCCGGCTGGTGACATTCTTGCCCATCGCCGCGGCGGCCG
The DNA here is from genome assembly GCA_040839025.1 of Alphaproteobacteria bacterium LSUCC0719. NCBI lineage: Bacteria > Pseudomonadati > Pseudomonadota > Alphaproteobacteria > Alphaproteobacteria bacterium LSUCC0719. The sequence continues at coordinate 135,512 of JBFPJN010000001.1, read as the reverse complement.
TTTCATTGTCCCGTATGGCACGCATCATCCGTCCCCAGGGCGAACGAAGCGCCACCTCGGACAGGTACAGCACGATCAGCAGCACCACCGAAAACAGACCGGCATAGCAGAGCTTCACAGTGATCGAGGCGGCCGTTTCGGCGCTCATGTTCAGGCCATCGGCCCATGACTGGAAGGCCGGGGATTGTTTCAGGTCAATCTCATAGGGAACCGGGCGCGGCAGACCGGTGACATTCTTCACACCGCGGGTCAGCCATTCCTCGAATTTCAGGAAATAGATGATGATCTCGGAGATGCCGAGTGTGGCAATGGCAAGATAGTCGGAACGAAGGCCAAGCGAGATCTTGCCGACCACCCATGCCGCGCCGGCGGCAAATATGCCCCCGACAATCCACGAGAAAATGATCGGCATTCCAAGCCCGCCAAGGAACCCGGCTGTGGCAACATCAACAGCCTCGATGGCCTCGACCGCCGGATCGATGACCGCCCGCATCATGATATAGCCGACAAGCACAACGATACCTGTCAGCCAATAGCGCCGACGTCCTAGATGCGTTGTCCGGCGCCAGGTTGATACACCTGCCACCACCGTCACCAGCGCCGCCACAAGTCCGCCGAAAATACCAGCGCCGCCAGCCTGCCATGCGCCGGCCACCGGCGGCACCGATACCAGCATCGCGGCCAGTCCGCCAAGTGCCGCAAACCCCATGGTCCCGACATTGAACAGACCGGCATAGCCCCACTGGATATTCACCCCGAGCGCCATAATGGCCGAAATGATGCACATGTTGAGCAATGTCAGCGACACGTCCCAGCTCTGCACAAACCCGACGATGGCGAACAGCAGCGCCATGACGGCGAAAAGCCCCAGATTTCTGCCAACAGCACTCATAGCGATTTTCCACTGAAGATGCCGGTTGGCTTGACCAGCAAGACGATCACCAGGATGACGAATGACACGGCAAATTTATAATCCGTCGACAGGAACTGGACCAATGTTTCAGGTGCCATCGAATTGGGCAGTATATAGGTCACCACCCGTTTGTAGGCGAAGGTGACCAAAAGCTCGGAAAAGGCGATGACAAACCCGCCGGCAATCGCGCCGATCGGGTTGCCGACACCGCCGACGATTGCCGCGGCAAAAATCGGCAGCAGCAGTTGCAGATAGACAAAGGGTTTGAAGCTCTTGTCCAGCCCGTACAGGGTGCCGGCAATGGTCGCCAGCACAGCTGTCATGATCCAGGCAATCATCACCACCCGGTCGGGATTGATCCCCGACAACAGCGCCAGATCCTCGTTGTCTGAAAAGGCACGCATGGATTTGCCGGTGCGGGTCCGGTTCAGGAACCAGAACACGGCGGCAACCGTCACTATGGCGGTGACGACCGTGACCGCCTGCGTCGTCTTGATGGCAAGTCCTTCGTTCAGCCCGGTCAACTGCTTGAATTCGCGCGCCTTCATGATAAAGCGCTGGCCATCGGCGAATACCTGGTCGCGGGGACCGATTACAAACCTGATCAACCCGTTATAGACGAACATCACACCAACCGAGACAATCAGATAGATCACCCCGGACGCCTTTTGACGACGGTAATAGCGATAGACCAGCCGGTCGGTGACAAGACACAGGATGATCGCCGCAAAAATACCGACAGGAAGCGCCAGCAACGCCGTTGGCAACGGCCCAAACCCGATGCCGGCGGCCTGCAGGCCCCATGTCGCGAGGATCACGAACATGGTGCCGATCGCCATTGTTTCGCCATGCGCGAAATTGGAAAAACGCAGCACCGCATAGACAAGCGTTACACCAAGCGCGCCAAGCGCCAGCTGACTGCCATAGGCAAGGCCGGGCACAAGGACAAAATTGGCCAGAATGACGAGGGCGTTCAGGACATCACTCATATCACCCTCCCAGAAACGCGCGCCGGACTTCAGGGTCGGCCATCAGCGCGGCACCCGTGTCGGTATAGGCATTGCGTCCCTGCACCAGAACATAGCCGCGATCGGCAATGTTGAGCGCCTGTTTCGCATTCTGTTCGACCATCAGAATGGCGATGCCGGTTTGCGCCACCTCGATGATGCGGTCGAACAGCTCGTCCATCACGATTGGCGACACACCGGCTGTCGGTTCATCCAGCATCAGGATTTTCGGCTGCGTCATCAGCGCCCGGCCAACCGCCACCTGCTGGCGCTGACCGCCGGACAGTTCTCCTGCCGGTTGGGCGCGTTTTTCATACAGGATGGGAAACAGATCAAACACCTGCTGCATCGTCGCCGCAATGTCGTCACGGCGGATGAATGCCCCCATTTCCAGATTTTCCTCAACCGTCATGCTGGTGAAGACATTGTTTGTCTGCGGCACGAACCCCATGCCACGCAGAACACGTTCCTGGGGCTTCAGGCGCGAGATATCCTCGCCTTCCAGCAATACCTGTCCCTCGCGAAGTCCCAGCATACCGAACATGGCCTTCATGGCTGTCGATTTGCCGGCCCCGTTCGGACCGACAACAACGGCAATTTCACCAGGCTCAACACCGATTGTGCATCCATGCAGGATATCGGCGCCCCCATAGCCGCACACCATGTCCTCGCCAATCAGGAAACTCATGATGCGACTCCCGACCGTGGCCGGTTCTTCAGCCCTGTGCCGAGATAGGCCTCGATGACCTCTTCATTGGCGCGCACCTCTGTGGCCGTGCCGGTGGCAAGCACACCACCTTCGGCCATCACGATGACCGGATCACACAGGCGCGAAATAAAGTCCATGTCATGTTCGATCATGCAGAAGGTGTAGCCGCGCTCGCGGTTCAGCCGCAGGATCGCATCGCCAATCGTCCGCAGCAGCGTCCTGTTCACACCCGCGCCAACCTCGTCGAGAAACACGATCTTGGCATCGACCATCATCGTGCGGCCAAGCTCCAGCAGCTTTTTCTGTCCCCCCGACAGATTGCCGGCCAGTTCATCGGCAACGTGGCTGATTTCAAGGAATTCGATCACCTCGTCGGCCTTGCGGCGAAGCTCTGCTTCCTCTGCACGGACCCTGGCCGGGCGAAGCCACGCATCAACAAGCCGTTCCCCGGACTGGTCGCCTGGCACCAGCATCAGATTCTCACGAACGGTCAGGGTCGAAAATTCATGCGCAATCTGGAATGTTCGCAGCATGCCTTTAGCAAACAGGTCGTGTGGCGGCAGACCGGTAATGTCCGCGCCATCAAGAAGCACCCGTCCGGATGTTGGCGCGTGAAGCCCGGCAATGACATTGAACAGGGTTGTCTTGCCAGCGCCGTTGGGGCCGATCAGCCCGGTGATCGATCCCGGCGCGATCGACAGCGACACGTTGTTGACGGCCCTGATGCCTCCAAAATGCTTGGAAAGGTTTTCAACGACAATCATGCGGCACCGCCACAGCTATCAGGCAAACAGATATTCAAGACAATAACCATCAAAGAAAAACGGCCCGGATGTGATATCCGGGCCGTCTGTTTATGTCTGGACCCTAGCGATAGCCAACGGTGGTGTTCTTACCACCGTCGATCAGGATCTCGGCATAGCTACCTGCCGATTCGCCAGAACCGATCAGTTCCACAGCCGAAGCGCCGACATAGTCGACGTCACCGCCATTGGCGATGATCTTCAGCGCCTTGCCAAGCTCACCGGGGAAGATCTTTTCGCCCGGTGCGTTGGCAACCATCATGACCTTTTCCTTGTAGACAGCGGCGTCGGTTGAACCGGCAGCCTGCATGGCCATGATCAGAAGCGCAGCAGCGTCATAGGATTCAGCCGTGAACGGACCGTTGGTGAAACCGGCAGCCTTGGCCATGTCGTCAAGCATGGTTGCACCCGGGCTATCTGTGCCCGGAAGGGTGCCGATGGATCCATTCAGGTCGGGACCAATGGCTTGTGGCAGTGCGTCGCCAATCATGCCGTCCGGCAGGAAGAACGAATCAAACGCACCGGTGTCGAGCGACGACTGGATGATCATCTTGCCGCCCTGGTCGAGATAACCGGCCACAACCAGCATGTCACCGCCAGCCTGCGACAGTGCCGCAACTTCGGCGCTGTAGTCACCCTTGCCTTCTTCGTGCGCCGCGTTGATGGTCACGCCGCCGCCAAGCTTTTCATAGTTCATCTGGATGCTGTCAGCCAGACCCTTGCCGTAGTCATTGTTGGTGTAGGTGATGGCAACGGACTTGATGCCCTTTTCCATCAGCATTTCAGCAACGACCTGGCCCTGACGGGCGTCGGACGGCGCGGTGCGGAAGAACAGACCCGCATCCTCGAGAGTCGACAGCGCAGGCGATGTTGCAGATGGTGAAATCATCGCAACGCCCTTGGCCATGGCCACATTCTGCAGGGTGGCGATGGTCACGCCGGAACAATCGGCACCCATGATGCCGCTGACACCGTCAGATGTGATCAGACGCTCGGCCGCGGCTGTGGCCGCTGCTGCGTCAACACAGGTCGAATCGCCCCGGACAGGGGTAACCGAGCTGCCATTCATGAAAGCACCGGATTCGGTGGCTTCCTTCATGGCGAGTTCAGCGCCAGCCGCCATGTCAGGCGTCAGCGATTCAATGGGACCGGTGAAGCCCAGCAAAACGCCGATCTTCACGTCTGCAGCCAGTGCAGGTGTCGCGACTAGCGCCGACGCCATGGCAGCAATAAGCAATCTCTTCATCAGAACCTCCAGAAGTGATGAGAATACCGAGAGGGGAGTAAAGGACAGGTCAGTACCAAATGGCAAGCAAGAATCCGTCTCTTTCGGGCGACATAACGACCCTGAAAGCCTGACTCAGCCTGCGGAGGGACGTTATGTCCGTTTTGGATAGCCCAACGTTTTCAGCGCGGCAGCGATTTCATCAAGAATGACAGGGTCGTCGATTGTCGCCGGCATGCTCCATTCCACACCGTCGGCGATTTTTGCCATGGTGCCGCGCAGCACCTTTCCAGACCGGGTTTTCGGCAGCCGGTCGATGGTCACGACCAGATTGAACGCCGAGACACGCCCCACCCGCGATTTCACCAGATCGATGGCTTCGGCACATACCTGATCGACCGGCCTGTCACAATTGGGATAGAGGCAGATCAGTCCCAGCGGCAATTGCCCCTTCAGATCATCGGCGACACCGATCACCGCACATTCCGCAACATCCGGATGTTCGGCCAGCACCTCTTCAAGCTGGCCTGTCGACAGCCTGTGGCCCGCCACATTGATGACATCGTCGGTGCGCGCCATGATGTAAAGATAGCCGTCATCATCCTTGTAGCCGGCATCACCGGTCTCGTAATAACCCGGAAAGGTCGTCAGATATTTCTCGATGAAGGCGTGATCGGCGCCCCAGATCGTTGGCAGGCAGGATGGCGGCAATGGCAGCTTGATGCCAATGGCACCGAGCTGGTTCGCCGCCTGCACCGTGCCATCTTCGCCAAGAATGTCGATCTCGTACCCCGGCATCGGAACCGATGGCGAGCCAAGCTTTACCGGCAAGGTCTCGATACCCACCGGATTGGCGCAGATCGACCAGCCTGTTTCGGTCTGCCACCAGTGATCGATCACCGGCACGCCAAGCTTGTCCTGCGCCCATATGATGGTGTCTGGATCGGCCCGCTCTCCGGCAAGGAACAGATGTGTCAGCGACGAGGTATCATAATCGTTCAGAAACGCGCCATCAGGGTCGGCGCGCTTGATCGCCCGGAACGCCGTCGGCGCGGTGAACAGAATCTTGACGCCATGATCCTGGATCACCCGCCAGAACACACCGGCATCCGGCGTGCCGATTGGCTTGCCCTCGAACAATACTGTGGTGCATCCCGCGATCAGCGGCGCGTAGACGATATAGGAATGACCGACAACCCAGCCGATATCCGACGCCGCCCAATAGACATCACCGGGCTGGACATCATAGATGTTCGGCATCGACCATTGCAGCGCCACCGCATGGCCACCATTGTCACGCACCACGCCCTTTGGCTGGCCCGTCGTTCCGGATGTGTAGAGGATATATAGCGGGTCGGTCGCCCTGACCGGCACCGGTGCCAGTTCTTCGACGCCTTCATGGGCGGCGTGCCATTCCAGATCGCGGCCCGCGACAAGATCGGCGCGCAATGCCTCACGCTGATAGATGACGCAGTTGTCGGGCTTGTGGCTTGACAGCTCTATGGCCTCATCAAGCAACGGTTTATAGGCGACAATGCGGTTCGGCTCGTGACCGCAGGAGGCGCTGATGATGGCCTTTGGCGCGGCATCATCGATCCGCTTGGCAAGTTCGGCGGCGGCAAATCCGCCAAACACCACCGAATGCACCGCGCCGATGCGCGCACAGCCCAGCATGGCCACCGCCGCCTCGGGGATCATCGGCATATAGATAATGACACGGTCGCCGGCACCGACACCAAGCCTTTGCAACATGCCGGCAAAACGCGCCGTGGCGATCTGAAGCTCGGCATAGGTCAGTGATGACGCCTTGCCGGTAATCGGCGAGTCATAGATCACCGCCTTCTGGTCGCCGCGTCCGGCGGCAACATGCCTGTCGACGGCATTGTAGCAGGTGTTCATTTCACCATCTGGAAACCAGCGATGAAATGGCGGGGTCGATGAATCCAGCGCCCGGGTCGGCATCCTGTACCAGTCTATGGCCCCGGCCGCGTCCATCCAGAATGCCGCGACATCATCCCGCGCGCTTTCGTAAACGTCCCGATACCCCGTCATGATTTTGCCCCCTTGTGTGACGCTGGCCTGCGCCAGACAGAATATATTAGCCACAAATTCAGGACCGACAAAAGCCCCGCAAATGTCGTCATCAACGCATCTTCACAAGTCCGTGAAAGCGCAGTGCATATCCCGCGCATGCCTTGGTCGGGGCGGTATCTGCCGTTATCCTGCGCAGCTGAAACCAACGCCAAGGGAAAGCAATGCCAGTTACCCAGCATGTCTCCGAGATGGTTGCCTCGGCACGAATGATGATTGAGTCAATCAGTGTGACCGAGGCGGCAGAATTGCAGACCAATGATGCCGCCATCCTGATCGATCTTCGTGATATACGGGAATTGCAGCAGGCGGGAATCATCCCCGACGCCTTTCATGCCCCCCGGGGCATGCTTGAATTCTGGGCTGATCCGCAAAGCCCCTACCACAAATCGATATTTCATACCGATGGTAAACTGATCCTGTTCTGCGCGTCCGGTTTGCGTTCGGCACTGGCGGTTCGCACACTCCAGGATATGGGCATGGGCAATGTTCTCGACATGAGTGGCGGATTCACGGAATGGAAGATGCAGGGGCTTCCGACCGATATGCTGGCCTGACGCCGTGGCACGCAAGCGTGCGCCTCTTCACCCCAACGTCTTCACCCCGCATTTCACCCCCGATGTTTACCCAAGCGCCCGCGCCGTGGCCTGCAACATCGAGACAAGTCCCGGCCTGTTATCGGGATCGACAGGGGCATCCTGTGACGCCAGATGCACGATCACAACCTCGCGCGCCGGGTTGATCCACAGCCATTGGCCATGAATGCCGATGCCACAGACTTCATCATCCGACAGACCTGTCTGGTACCATTTGGACCGGTAGCAGCCATTCGGGAAATGCCGCGGCCCGTCACTTTGCGCCATCCAGGCGCGGCGTGTGTCACAGCTCCGTAGATCGGTGATCCAGCTTTCCGGAACGATCTGAGATGCCCCGACCGCCCCGCCACACCGAACCATCTCACCAAGGCGGGCCAGATCGCGTGCGGTGACACAAATTCCGCCGGCGACGCGCGGAGCGCCAAAGGTATCGAGTGTAATATATCCCTCATGGGAAAGACCGGCAGGTTGCATCAGATACTGCGACATCAGGCTGGCGAACCGGTCACCGGCGGCGCGTTCGACAATCCAGCCAAGAAGATCGCTGTGCGGTGAACAATAATGGAATCTGCGACCATGCGCGCCATCCGATGCCGGAAGCCGGGCCAGGAAATTGCGCAGCCCTTCGCTTGCTTCACCTTCTTCGGGCGGGTTCCAGGCGGCGGCCTTGCGATAGGCCATGAAGATGCCGTCCTCATCCAGATATTCCTCGCTGAATGCCGAGGCAACCGTCATGTCCAGAACATGACGCAAGGTTGCACCGTCATAGGCGCTGCCCTTTGTTTCGGGCAGGTAATGCGCGACCTCGCGATCCGCGTCCAACACCCCCTCGCCGACCAGCGTGCCGACAAGAAGGGCCATCAGCGATTTCGATATGGAAAAGATGATGTGCTGTCTGTCAGGCGCGCCCCAGCCGCCATACCACTCATGGACAAGCCGTCCACGATGCAGAACGACAAACCCGTCAGTTGCGTTGGATTCCAGACAGGTGGCAAGGCTGGTTGCCTGATCATCAACCGTCAGCCCGGACAGATCCTGCCGTGCTTCCGGCAGTGATGCGGGGACAGGGGCTGGCGGCATTGGCGCGGTCGGCAGCAATTGCCGTACATGTGAAAATGACCAGCGGCAGACACCGGGTGCCCGCCAGTCGGCGACCGTCACCTGACTTTCCGGCGGCGGCGGCGCACCCTGCATGAGTTTCATCACATCGCGCATTGTGGCTGGCCCTTCAGGTCCGCGCCTGTTCAAAGGCGGCCCAGGCGGCCTCGAACTCGGCAAAATTCATCGGTCCCTTGCGTGCCGGTTCGAGAATGCAGCGCTCGGCGCGGAACAGTGTTTCGATGGCGGCAGCAAGATCACCAACCACATCAGGCGGAATGACCAGCGCCCCATGCCGGTCGGCATGGACCAGATCACCCTCGGCGATGTCGAGGTCGAACACACTTGCGCCAGCGGCATAGTCAACAATATGGACAAAGGCATGGCTTGGCCCGATCGACCCGGCGATGACGGGAAACCCATCGGGGAGATCCCCCAGATCGCGCATCACACCGTTGGTCAGCGCGCCGGCAATTCCGAGCGCCTTATGCACCGTTGTGTTCACCTCGCCCCAATAGGCACCGACAGCATACGGATAATCAATATCCTCGACCACGGCAATCGCCGGACCTTCGGCCTCAGACATATGCCGGTAATAGCCAAGCCGTCTTGTTCGCACCTCGTCAGCCGGATCCGATGATGGTGCCTGCGCCGCGATCCGCGCGGTGCGCGCATAGCCGACAATGGCACCGGCCTCCGGCGCCGATGACAGGACCGTGCCGCGTGTGAAGGCGCTGAAACCCCGTTGTCCCTGTGCCGTTTCGATGGCGTTGCAGACAGTGGGGGTGTCGACCGAGCGAAGCAGTGTCAAAAGGGCGTCATCCATGCGTTTCCTCCAGAAGGTCGTGAAGCGCCTGTGTTACCTCGTCAGGCTTTTCGATGGTCGGCAGATGCCCTGCATCCTCGACGATACAAAGCCTTGCATGCGGGATCATGTCCAGCATGGCCTCGTGACGTGAAACGGGGCAGAGAGTGTCATGTCGTCCGCACAGGATCAGCGTCGGGCAGGTCACCTGCCGCAGCGTCTGACTGTAATCGGGTCGGTCACGAAGCGCCAGTGATTGACGGATGAATGCCTGCGGGCCAACCGACAGCGCCATGTCCAGACACAGATCGCGAAGCGCGCGGCTATCCGCCAGATGCGTGAAATAGGCTGGCTTCATCTCGTCACGCATGATGGTTTCAAGCTGCCCCTCGCGCACAGCCTCTATCTGCGGGCCACGTCTGCGTCTGACCTCATCACGCTCGGCAAAGGGATTGGTGTCGATCAGCGCCAGATGCGAGACACGCGCCGGTGCTTGCCGCATGATTTCCATCGCAAGAATGCCGCCCATCGACACACCACCGAGCGCAAAGCGCGGAGGAAGATCGGCAAGAATATCCGCCGCCAAGGCATCCATGCTGTCCGCCATGCCATAGTCCGGAATGATGATCTGCCGGTCCTGTCCTAGACCCGCCAGCTGAGGCGCGAACAGGCGATCATCGCACATCATTCCGGGAAGCAGGGCCAGTGGCAGATTCATGGCGGCGGTCAGAGCCTGCCGCTGGCCAGCGCCGCACCCTCGGCAAGCGTTGCAAGCTTGGCATAGGCGATATCGGGGTCAACGGCACCAAAACCGGCAAAGGTGCCGAACCCGCAATCCGACCCTGCAATGACGCGATCCGCTCCGACAATGTCAACAAAACGGGCGAGGCGCTGTGCCACCAGCTCGGGATGCTCGACAAAATTCGTGGTGGTGTCGACAACGCCCGGCACCAGCACCTTGTCATCCGGAATTTCGCTCGCCCGGTCACGGAAGACAGTCCATTCATGGGCGTGCCGGGGGTTTGATGTTTCAAACAGCACATAACGCGCACGGGTCCGCATCAGGGTCGGAAACACCTTGTCCATGTCGATATCACAGACATGAGGCCCTTCATAATTGCCCCAGCAGATATGCACCCGCACCTGTGCCGGATCGATGTCCCGAAGCGCGTGGTTGAGAGCTTCGACATGCATGTTGGCAACAGCAATGAATTCATCATCGCTGAGGTCGGCAAACAGCATGTGACGCGACAAGGCCAGATCGGGGCAATCCAGCTGCAAATCCAGCCCGGCGGCAACGATGGTTTCATATTCGGCCTTCATGGCATCGGCCAGCGCCGCCAGATAGGCCTCGCGTGTCTTGTAATACTGGTTCTGAAGGAACAACGAGATCACCCCGGGCGAGGCGGCGTTCATAAAGCCGCGTTCCAGCCCCTGCGCCGCCATCGCCGCCTTGAGATTGTCGATATCCGCCTGCAGCTCGCCCTGGCCTTTCGATCGCACCTCACCCGTACACATCGGGCGCGCATATTGCGGGGTGCCTCCATCATTGGCCAGCCTTTCAAGAAAGCCGGGAAACAGCTTCAGATCACCGGGGGCGTTGCGCGGGCTGTCCCCCGAAAAGCCGGTGTAGCGGTCCTTGACATAGGTGGCGTAGGAGATTTTCGAGGTTTCACCATCCGAGACGATATCGATCCCCGCCGCGGCCTGGCGGCGCACCGTTTCGGCGCAGGCAGCTGCCATGCAGGACTGAAAGGCCGCATCGTCATATGTCTCGCCGCGTTCGCGTGCGAAGATAAAATCCACCACCTCCTGGGTGCGTGGAAGCGAGCCCACATGGCTTGTCAGGATCTCTGTCATCAGCCTCTCCCCCGGCGAAGCACCGCCGGCAATTCATGAAAATCGCTTGTCGGGCCAGGCGCATCATCAGTGGTGATGACGCGGAACAGGCTGGCCTCGCCGCTCATCGACGGTGCCAGTGTCACGGTCTGATGCGGTGGAATCGCACAGACATCACCCGGCCCAAGGCTTGCCTGCCCACCATCCCATGTGACACGCCAATGGCCGCGCATGATCATCAGAACCTCGTGACGGGCGGTTGTGTAGGGTGCGTCGTCAATACTGCCATCGCGAAGCAGTTCCAGGCGAAATCCGGGCCGGTCACGCAGCATCCCGTCAGCCGCGATAACCTGCGCCGGCTGTCCGGCCGCCATCGCCATCATGTCCCAGTAGCGGGCGACAAAACGCGGCACGAATTCCGCTGCCGAAACAACAGGAAACTGCGCCATCTCGGCATCGGTCAGGGTCGGCATCGGCCCGACACCCTCTGGCAGGCTTGCCCCTGTCTTGCTGTCATAAAGGGCACCGTTTTCGCCAAGGACAAGACCATGCGCGCCAGCTTCCCTGATCACCTGTGGCGCCCAGACAACACCGCCGCCGGAATCATCGCCGCCAAGGACAGCCATGATCATTCCATAGTCGGTGCCGATATTTTCAAAGCCCCGAAAGATACCCGTCGGGATGTTGATTAGATCGCCTTCCTCAAGCACAACCTCGCCATCATCGCCGGATGCGCCCCAGAAAAAGCGCCACCGCCCCGACAGCACAAAAAACACCTCGGCGGTACGGTGTGCGTGGAGCGAGTTGCGGCATTTCGGTGGCTGACCCGCCGCGCCGATGTTGAAACCCGGCGTGTCGGCGATATGCACATGCTGGTCAGCCGATTCCGAAACACCACCCCCAATGATGGTGAAGTTTTCTTTCCTGTCGCTTCCGGGTGTGTGCGCGTCGATAAAGGCGGTGCGGCATGGCACCAGATCACCGTACCGGACAATGCGCTGGTTCAGATCAATGGCGTTCATGTCTCTACCCCGTCTTCATGACGATCTGTTTCCAGATCGCCGTTTCGTCAAAAAGCACATATTCCCGGCGCAATCCTCGCGGACCGAATTCGGCATGGCTGATCCCCATCACATATACCTCGACACCCGAAGGCGCGCCAAAGCTTCCCCATCCGTCATGCAGGCCATGAAGCCCCCAGCGGATCGCAGCACGCGGCGGCATGTCCGGATCATCGCGACCAATCTGATGTTCAATGGTGAAGGTGGCGTTGGGAAAACTGGCCCGAAGCCCCATCCAGAAGCGGTCGGCGGCATCATGGCCATGTGCGGTTGTGCCGCCAGGAAGTTCCAGCTGGCAGGCAGGGTCGTAACAGGCCGGGATTGCCGCCATGTCAGCCCCCATCATCCGGGTCAGGATATCGGCATAGGCCGCGCCCCATTGATTGTCATTGCCCCGCCCCTTGTAGGGGCCCGGTATATCAATGGCCGGCGTAAAGGGGGGCGTGCAGTGTTCGATACCGCCCTCGCGATCAATCAGGTCAGCCGCATAGGCCTTCGGATCCCAGCCAAGCTGGCGGACAATGGCACCCTGATCACGGATCAGCCATTCATCATTGATCTGATTGTTGATGGCATGGCAATCGGCAATGATCCGATAGACCAGCTTCTGGCCGGTGGCGTTGCCATATACCCCGTCTCCGGCATGGGTGGCGGTTGACAGAACTCGATGCGAGGACAGCATTCCCTCTTCCGGTGAACCCGACCAGATCACATCCTCGCCAAGAAGCCGGCGATCTGGAAATTCGGCAAGGGTTGCCATGGTGGCCGCGATCACACCCTGATTGCCACTGACAACCGAGCCGGGTGAGCGTACCGGGATGTCAGCTGCGTAGTAATCATGCAGCGTAGCGAGCCCGCGGCCTTCCCAGATTTCGGCAGTTATCCCCAGAATGTAATCAGGGAAATCCTTCCACTTCGGATCGAAACCCTTCATTGCCCTACTCCCTTTCCGACTCTGCCACAGGCGTTTCCGGCCGACGCGCGGATCCGCGAACAATCAATCTGGCGTCCACCTGAACACGTTGAGGCGCACCGTCTCCATTCTCGATTTTGTCGACAAGCGCGGCGACTGTCGCATCCACCATTCGCCCGGATGGCTGGCGCACTGTTGTCAGATCAAAACTTGGCCAGGCGGCAAGTTGCACATCGTCAAACCCGACGACCGAGACATCTTCGGGAATCCGAAGATTCAGCCGATGCCGCAATACATCCATCACCGCAAAGGCCATATGGTCGTTGGCAACGAAGACGGCGTCTGGCCGATCAACCGACGAGAACATCTCCAGCGCCGCCTCGGCCGCCATGTCGGACTGGAAATTGCCAACACCGCGCGCGAACAGATCACGGCCATGCGCCGCCAGACCGGCCTTGAAACCGGCCTCGCGGTCACGCTGTGTCGAGGCACCTTCCCAGCCTGCGATATAGGCAATCCGCTGATGCCCACCAGCAACCAGGAAATTGGCCAGCTCGCGGCCACCCCCGAAATTGTCCGATGTGACGGTGGAAAACCGGTCATCCTTCTGGGCGCGGTTGAACAGCACCACCGGAATGCCGGCCGCATCGCATTGCTCGGCAAGTGACGATGAAATGGCCACCGAGGCGAGAACGATCCCATCGACCTGATAATCCAGAATTTCCTGCAATACCGCATCGATATTGCCAGCTGTCTGCTGGGCCATGAAAACAAGCACATGATAGCCCTGTGCCTGCAGGCGGGTTGACAGTTTTTCCAGAATTTCCGGATAGAACTGATTGTCGAGATAGGCCACCACCAGACCGATCAGGCGCGATTTCCCGGTGATCATCGTGCGTGCCAGCACATTCGGGCGATAGCCAAGTTCTTCTGCCGAGGCACGGACACGATCCGTCATTTCCCGCGACACCGACGCACCGGGGGTGAATACCCGGCTGACGGCCGACTGGCTGACGCCGGCATGGCGGGCCACATCAAGGGATGTCGCTGTTTCTCGTGCCATCAGTCCGCTGTCCACCCCCCGTCGATCAACAGGGCCGTTCCGGTGATCAATGCCGCGGCATCGGAGGCAAGAAAATTCACCGCGCCCATGATGTCCTCGACCTCGCCGACGCGGCCAAGCTTGATCTTCTCCTCGATCCAGCGCACGCGTTCGGGGCGGGCGAATGTCTGTTCGGTAAGCGGTGTTCGCACAAAGGTCGGGCAGATGGTGTTCACCCGTATCCCGTGCGGACCGAATTCAATGGCCATTGCCTTGGTAAAGCCTTCGACAGCGTGCTTCGACCCGCAATAGACAGCCCTGTCAATGCCGCCAACAACGGCCATCTGGCTGGATATGGTGATGATGGAACCTGGGCGGCCATCGGCTATCATTGCCCTGGCAACGGCCTGAGCGGCGAAATAGGCACCACGCAGATTGACATTCATCACCGCGTCGAAATCGGCAGGATCGGTGTCAACCACAGGCGAATGGCGGGCAAGTCCTGCGCTGTTGACGAAGATGTCCAGCGGGCGAAGCGATTCAACCGACGCCGCCATCGAGTCGATGTCGGCAATGTCGCCGACCATCACCTCAACCGTGTGGCCAGCGGCCCGCATCGCCGCGGCGACATCATCAAGCTGCGCACGCCGCCGTGCCATGATGATGACATGTGCGCCCGCCTCGGCAAGCGCCACCGCGCAGCCAAGACCGATACCGGACGATCCACCTGTTACAAGCGCCCGTCGGCCAGCAAGCGAAAAGGAGGGCGTTGAGGGAAGCGTGGTCATGCCGCGCCTCCTGGCGAGAGCGGCATCCCGCGTGCCTTGTTGAATTCCCGCATTCGCCCGAACACATCCACACCAATCTGGTCATACACGTGGAGCAGGTCGACAAGCACCCAGTTCTCGCGGATCACGCCATTTTCAAGCCGCCAGAAATCAAGGCTTCGCATGGTTATTTCCTTGCCGAGCGGCGGCAGCCCCAGCCAGCCATCATGGCTGATTGTCTGGATCATGTTTGGCCAGCCGGTCACACCGACATAGTCGTTGTCGCCGATGAAATGATAAGTCACCTGATCCACCTTGCTGCCACGGTCGGGCATCGCCTTCAGGAACGGGATCTGGTGCCAGTTGCGAAATCCCTCGATGCCGCGCCCAGTGCCGATCCCGGCTGGCCCATACCAGTTCATCCGTGGATGCCAGAAGCGCGGCATCTCCATCACTTCCGGTCCACCTTCCCGCGGATGGCGTTTCATATGTGTCAGCATATCGACAATCAGCCCGCAGCTTGCCGCGCTCGCCGCCTCATCCCGCACCGGCCTCACCAGACCGTCACCGCTCGCCGGACCGGGAACACAGAATTCGCGTCCAAGCGACGGCACCAGCGGCCAGGCGTTGGCCTGCATCATGACCTCGGGAATGTCCCACAGCGCCTGATAGCCGGCCACCTGCCCATTCTCGATCCGGTAGAATTCATGAAAGCGCATATGCGCCAGATGGCCGGTTGGCGGAATATCGAGAAACGGCGAGGCAAAGGTGCCGATGAAATGCCCGCCACAGCCAACCCAGTCGGCGCCATGATGATCACGACCGGCCATCACCAGCCAGTCACGGCGCTCGACATCCGGCCAGGCTTTCTTCAGCACCGCCAGAGCCTGGTCATGAAAGTCCTGCGGCACCATCATATCCCCAAAGGGATGCGCCAGCCGGAACAGGGCGTCATCTGCCACCACCGCATCGAGCGCGCGCCGCAGATCATCCTCTGCCCAGTCATATTGCGCCGCAAGAAGCGGCCGCAACGTTGCGATATTTGCGGCGTGGGATGACATCATTCGGCCGCCTCGCCATAGGGTATGTTTTTGCCACCATAGCGGCGGACCCTGACATTGCACTGCTCGGCATGACCGACAAACCCTTCAAGCATGCACAGACGGGATCCATATTCCCCGATCAGGGTCGCGGCCTCGTCGGTCACGACCTTTTGATAGCTGTGTGTTTTCAGATATTTACCAACCCACAGGCCACCTGTATACCGGCCAGCCTTTTTCGTCGGCAGCGTATGGTTGGTGCCAATTACCTTGTCACCATTCGCCACATTGGTGCGCGCGCCGAGGAACAACGCCCCATAACATGTCATGTTGTCGAGGAACCAGTCATCACGGTCGGTCATCACCTGCACATGTTCCGAAGCCACATCATCGGCCACGCTGAGCATTTCATCATAGGTGTCACAGACGATCACCTCGCCATAGTCGCGCCAGCTGACAGCTGCCGTCTCGGCTGTCGGCAGGATCGCAAGCAGCCTGTCGATCTCGGCAAGCGTGTCATTCGCCAGCGTCTCGGAATTGGTCAGCAGGACAGCAGGTGAATTGTAGCCATGTTCAGCCTGACCAAGCAGATCGGTGGCGCAGATTTCTGCATCAACCGTGTCATCGGCAATGACCATCGTTTCAGTTGGTCCGGCGAACAGATCAATCCCGACGCGACCGAAAAGCTGGCGTTTCGCTTCGGCGACAAAGGCATTGCCGGGCCCGACAAGCATATGCACCGGTTCAATCGTTTCGGTGCCAATGGCCATTGCGCCGACGGCCTGGATGCCGCCAAGGGCGTAGATCTCATGCGCGCCGCCAAGATGCATGGCGGCGATCACCGCCGGATTTGGCTGGCCTTCGAATGGCGGGGTGGTGGCAACGATGCGCGGCACCCCGGCCACCGCAGCGGTCAGGACCGACATATGCGCTGACGCCACCATTGGAAATTTACCGGCAGGAACATAGCACCCGACCGATTGCACAGGGATGTTACGATGCCCCAGAATGACACCGGGCATCGTTTCCACCTCGACATCGGTCATCGAGGCACGCTGGATCTCGGCAAAGGCACGGATCTGGTCCTGGGCAAAACGTATGTCATCCAGATCACGCTGCGATACCTGCGAGATCAATTCGTCAATCTCGTCCTGCGTCAGCCGAAAGCTTGCCGGTGAAAAATTGTCGAACTTTTCCGCCAGCTCGCGGACCGCCGCATCGCCCCGCGCCTCGATCTCGGCCAGTGCCGCCTCGACAACGGCGCGGACCTTGGCATCATCTTCGGATCTTTCTTCCTGCGGCTTGCCTGTCTTCAGATATCGTATTGCCATGAACAGCTCCGCTAGCTACTGCGCTCGGGACGTGGTGCCGGCCGCTCGCCACGATCGAACGCTTCCCATCCCTCGCCATTGAAAACATCGACGCCAAGCTGCGCCATCACATGGGGAAAATCGACCATGACCCAATTGTCGGCGATCTTGCCATCGACAACCTTCCAGAAATCCATATAGCGGATCTCAACCGTCTTGCCGGTTGGCTCAACACCCATGAAAACACCGGAATGAACAGCTTCCTGTCGCCCAAAAGCGGCCGCCCATTCACCCATATAGAGGCGTGCCTCGTCGATACAGACCTTGTCCGAGAACGCCGCCTGAAAGGGACGCTGCCAGTTATCCTGAAATTCCTTCAGGCCGGTCTTGGTGCCGCATCCGGTATTGCCCATCCAGCGGAACCCTTCGGCAAAGAAATCGCCAATATCGTCGATCCGGTGGTCATTCAGCCCGTCGACCATGCCTTCGATGACGCGCCTTGTGTCATCGGTCTTGGTCATGTCGGTGTCGCGCGTCAGCGATGCCTGTTCGGGACGGGTGCCAACCATGATCACACACCCTCCAGACGTCGCCCGTCGGCCGCATCAAACAGATGACAGGCCGCCCCGGGCAAGGTGATATGCACCTCATCGCCGATCCTGGTGCGAAATTCCTTGTGCGCCTTCACAGCGACCATCGAGTCACCGGCCCGCACCGTGACCATGGTTGCATCACCAAGAAGTTCCATCGCATAGACCGGTGCCGATATAACGCCGGTCGAGGTCGTCAAACGCGGTTTGCCGGTGGTCGAGATGGCGGCATCCTCGGCACGGAAACCAAGCGTCACCGGACCCTCGGCACCCTTCAGCCCTTTCACCGAAATGTTGGCTGCCTCGAAGGCCCCTCCCGTCAGGCTGCCGGCAACAAGGTTCATCGCCGGGTTACCGATGAAACCGGCCACAAATATGTTCGCCGGCCTGTCATAGATCTCGGTCGGGCTGCCAACCTGCTGGACGATACCGCGGTTCATGACCACGACGCGGTCGGCAAGGGTCATCGCTTCAATCTGGTCGTGCGTGACATAGATCGTGGTGACCTTCAGTTCGTGATGCAGGTGCTTGATCTGGGCACGGGTCGACACCCGAAGCTTGGCATCGAGGTTGGACAGCGGCTCATCCATCAGAAAGACATTCGGCTCGCGGACGATGGCGCGTGCCAGCGCCACCCGCTGCCGCTGGCCTCCGGACAGCGCGGCCGGGCGGCGGTGTAGAAACTCGGTCAGCTCGACCATCGCCGCCGCGCGGCGCACACGTTCATCATGTGTTGCCGGATCGACCTTGCGAACCTTCAACGGAAAGCGGATATTCTCGTAGACATCCATATTCGGATACAGGCCATAGGACTGGAACACCATCGCGATGTCGCGATCCTTCGGTTCAAGGCCATTGACCACCTGCCCGTCGATTTCGACCTCACCCTCGGTGATCTCCTCAAGCCCGGCAACCATCCGCATCGTCGTCGTCTTGCCACAGCCCGAAGGGCCCAGAAGGACGAGAAATTCCTGATCGGCAATATCCAGGTTGAAGGTATCGACAGCGACGAAGTCCCCCCACCTCTTGGTCAGATTTTTCAGCCGGATACCTGCCATATCGAGCCCCTTTATCCCTTGACCGCGCCGGCGGTAAGCCCGCTGACGATCTGGCGCTGGAAGAACATCACCAGCACGAAAAGCGGTGCCGTCGCCGAAACGACCGCGGCCACCGCATACATTACATTTCCCTGTTCCTGAGCGTTGCCGAGGAAACTGGCAATCTTTGGCACCATTGTGCGGTTTTCCTCGGTCAGCAGCAGACCTGTCAGCGCAAAATCATTGTAAGCAAGAAGGAAGCTGAACAGCCCTGTTGTAATCACCCCCGGCCACATCACCGGAATGATGACATAACGGAACGCCTGAAAGCGCGTGCAGCCGTCAACCATCGCGCTTTCATCCAGATCCTTGGGGATGTTCTGGAAAAAGGAATGCAGCATCCACAGGGTGAAAGGCTGGTTGATGGCCACCATCACGATGATCGTGGTTGTCAGATGCCCCCACAGATTCAACTCGAAGAAGGGAAGAAGATAGCCGGACACAAGCGTGATATGCGGCATCGCGCGGAACACCAGCGCGATGATCAGAATCCAGAACGCATACCGGAATCCGGACCGTGACAGCGCATAGCCACCAAGCGTGCCAAGTGTCAGCGAGATCGCGACCACCGACAAGGTCATGATGCCGGTGTTGATCGTCGCTTTCCAGAATTTCTCCTTCACCCAGGCACCTTCATAGCCAAGGCCGGTTGAGCTGGCGCCCGTCTCGGCAAGAGTACGAATGCCGAACAGAGCATTGCGCCAGTCCTGCCGCGAGAAGAAATCCGCCTCTACCTTGAAGCTTCCCCACAATGTCCAGAGGAACGGAACCGAGGCCAGCGCCAGCCACAAAACCAGAAAGCCAAGGCTCAGTGTGTTCAGCCAGATGGGTGATTTTCGTGCCATGCGCCCCCCTATGCCGCCCGCCGGTTGGCGCGCCATGTACGCAACACGACGGGGGCCAGTAGAATGCAGACGCCGATGATGGTCAGCATCGATGTGGCGGCGGCAGATCCGAACAGCATCGCCCCGTCGCTGCCGCGCAGATCATTGTAGATGATCCATGACAGCGAGGTTGCGTTGGCCTGGGCATTGAAACCGATAATCGGCTCGAACACGCGGAAATTGTCCATTAGCTGGATCAGGGTTACAAACACCGCCAACGGCATCAGATGCGGGATCACGACATGGCGCACCCGCTGCCAGCGGCTGGCGCCGTCAATCATCGCGCTTTCCAGAGTGTCCTGCGGCACCGTCTGCAGACCGGCATAGAAGACCACAAAGGCGAAGGGCGCCGAATGCCAGATGCCATAGACGATCAGGGTCAGCCAGGTCAGCGTTGTCGATGCCTTCAGTGACAGATCGGGATTGTCGAAAAGAAGCTGCAATGTCGCGCCAATGATGCCCTTTGAATCAATCATCCAGAACAGGACGAGCGAGCCGATCAGCGGTGTTACAATCATCGGCAACAACGAGAAAAAGATCGTTGGCCCCTTGAACATTCCGGGGATCCGGTTGACCGCAAGCGCAATGACAAAGCCGAGGATGATCACCAGCGGCGTGACAATGAAGGTATAGGTCAGCGTAAAGGCGAGCGCCTTGTAGAATGGCAGATTGAGGACACGGCCGAGAAAGTCCGCCGGACCTGTCGCCTCGGCCAGGGCAAGACCGATTTCATCGAACGCAAGATGGTTGCGGTTTGTATAGGTACCAAGGCCATTGAACCGGCCAAGAGGCTCGTCAGCGCGAAGCTGTGCCGTGGCTTCGGGATTCACCACCTCGACGGTCTTGCATCCAAACGGACCGCAATTCTCGACCGTCTCGATCACCTGCTCATGCGAAATGAACATCGACTGCATCCCCACCGACATGATCGGCAGGGCGATAAACAGGATCATCGCCAGCGCCGACGGCCAGATGAAGCTGATGAATGTGCGATGCGGCATGCGGCTAGTCCAATGAAGCGGGCCAATGATGCGGGTGAATACTAAAAGGCTTTCGATCAGGAAATGGACCGGGAGCGCAGGGCACTCCCGGTCACAAGGATATGAGGCCTAGAGGAAGCCTTTTTCGGTGGCAGCAGCCACATAGGCAGCCTCGATATCGGCAAGCGCCTGCTCTGCGCTTTCCTTACCCTGCAGGAAATCGGCAAGCTCGGCGCCAATGGCACCATGCATTGCGCCCATATAGGGAAGCATCGGGTATGGCGAGGCACCGCCAACGGCAGAGTCGACAACGCCTTTACCGGCAGGCCGTGGCTTTGCGCCAGCGATCAGCCAGTTGGCGGCATCAGCATTGCTGGCTGCCATCGCTGGCGAGATGCCGTTCATCACGGCAAGGAACGACGCCTCAGCGTCGGCCGCAGATGCGTTCTTGGCAATGGCAAAGCCGTCCCACCACAGCGTTGTAGCCGGAATCGAGCCACCGGATACGGTTGGCGCAGCGGCAAACATGGTGTTGCTCTCGATTTCGGCGGTCGATCCCTCACCATCGGTGACCGCACCGGCGCGTGAACCCCACAGGTTGGTCATTGCGACATTGCCGGCTTCCCATTCGGCCTGCACGGCGTTCGAGTCGTGGGTCAGGTAATCCGGGTTCATATATTCGGTCAGCGCCTTCATCATGTTCAGGGTGGCCACACCCTTGGCATTGTTGATTGCCGGCTGTGCCGAGCCAGGCTTGAAGAATTCACCGCCATGGCCAAGATACATGTTCACGAACTCTTCACCGAGGTTCCAGCCCGCCTTGTAGGTGCCGGCGATCGGATATTCCATCAGGCCCTTTTCACGGATCCGCTTTGCTGCCGCCAGCACACCTTCATAGGTGCCGGGCACATCAACGCCAGCCGCATCAAGGATGTCCTTGCGGTAAAACAGGTGCTGGGCGTTGGCCATGAAGGCCACGGCCATTACCTTGCCGTCGATGGTGATCTTCTGCATGTCCTGAATGCCGCCGCCATGTTTGGCGATCAGGCCGTCCAGAGGCTGTGCCAGACCGTCATTCATTACCGCCACAAGGGTGCTGTTGGTGACATGCGAGGCAGTGAACTCAGGCGGGTTGGCGGTAAAGGCCGCCACGATCAGATCCTTGTGGTCCTTGTTCAGGTTGACGGTAACGCTGGCACCGCCGCCGTCACAGGCAGTCGCCGCCGCGGCAATGGCCTGTGACGCCGGAAAGTCATTTGCAAGAAGCTTCGCCGAGCCCGACGCGATGCCGCAACCGGCATAGGCTGTCGACGCGCCAGCAAGCACGAAGGCCGCGGAAACGGCAAGTTTGGAAACCATATTCATCATGTTCCTCCTAGAACTCAATGTTGTGACGTTGTCGTTATGACGGTGTCGGGCCCCTGCATGAACGGGCACCAAGCCCAACAGGCACCCATCATGCCCCAGCACGTCCGGTCAGAGCGGATTTTCCTGAAGCGGGATTCCTGTTCTGGACAAGCTTTGAATACGTATGCAAATTTGTAAAGTCCTTTTCTGGCAAGCTGTCCATTCGGCGTGTCACAAGGGCACCGCTTTTCGTTGACAGGCCCGCGATCACGGCCCTTCAATCAGCACGCACAATGTCTATCAAGGACCAGACCATGCCTGTTCAGATGCCGGACGCCGACATTATCTCTTTCAAGACCCAGGCCTATGAAACGCTTCACAATCTGGCTTCGGGGCGCTGCTCGGTTTCGGATGTTTATCATGCCGATGCCAAATATTGGGGCAGCCACCCGATCAATGAAATTGCCGGCCTCGATGCCATCGAGGATGTATGGACAAAACTGCGACATGCCATGCCGGATCTTGAACGGCGCGACAGCATCTTCACCGGCGGGATCAGCAAGCCTGACCCGCGCATGCCGGCGGATGTTGCGGGACGCCAGCTTGTTGCCAGCATGGGCGTGATCCAGGGTACGATGACAGGCGACCTGTTCGACATTCCGGCGACAAACGGGGTTGTCCATCTTCGCGTCTGCGAAGTGCATCATCTGCGTGACGGGCGAATCGCGCACAGCTATGTGCTGTTCGATTTTCTGGATCTGATGCGTCAGGCCGACGTCTGGCCGATAGCCCCTTCGCTGGGGGCCGAGGGGATGTGGCCTGCGCCGACGACACCGGGCGTCCGGGTAACGGAAAACGACCAGCTGGCGGGCCAGCACGCAATTGATATCGTTCTTGGGATGCATCAGGCGCTTGGCACCTTTGACGGAAAATCGGTGCATTCAATGGATCATGGTGATGCCTGGACCAGAGATTTCCTGTGGTATGGGCCGTCCGGCATTGGCAGCACCCGCGGCATGGCCGGGTTCCAGCAGCACCATCAGATCCCGTTTCTGATCGCATACCCGGACCGTCAGGGGGCAGGTCATTATGTGCGGATCGCCGATGCCAATTTTGTTGTGACGGGGGGCTGGCCTTCGGTTCGCGGAACGCATCTTGGCGAGTGGCTTGGCCTGCCGCCGACAGGCCGCAAGGTTGATATGCGGGTGATGGATTTCTACCATCTTGTTGATGGCCGCATTCACGAAAACTGGGTGCCAATCGACATCATCCACATCATGCTGCAGATGGGTGTCGACGTCTTTGCACGCCTGCGCCACCTCCGCGGTGCCGCGCCAACCGACCTGCCACAGACATGACCGTCGGCGTCAGCTGGCAAACCTGATTGGCGGACCGTCCGCCAGCACCGCGTCGGCAGCATCATGACTGACCAGAAGCGCCGGAATTTGCCGTTGATGAATCTGCGCGCGGACAAACATGCCAAAGCCGTGCCGCAATTCAGGATCAAGAGCCGAAAAGGCCTCGTCCATCAGCAGCGCCTGCGGCTCGGCAAGAAGCGTTCGCATCAATGCCACTCGCGCGGCCTGACCACCGGACAGTGAGGCTGGATCACGATCGGCAAATCCCGCCAATTCGGCCACTTCGAGCGCCGCGCGAACCTGCGCTGCCCGATCGCGCCGATGACGCGCCGCAAGGCCAAAAGCCAGATTGTCACCAACCGACATATGCGGGAACAGAAGCGCGTCCTGGAACATCAGACCGATGCCCCGCTGTTCGGCCGGCAGAAGGGATATATCCACCCCGTTCAGCGTGATCTCGCCCGTCCAGTGGACAGCCGCGTTGCCAACCCCGGCAATCAGCGCAAGAAGCGTTGATTTTCCGCACCCGCTTGGCCCCTGGACAAGCCGCAACTCGCCACCCCCGATGGAAATGTCCAGCCCGTCGATCAGGGATGGCTGGCCATCATAGGCAAGTGTCAGGTCACGCAGCTGCAGCATAGTGGGGATCCCGGAACATGATTGCGCGAGACTATAGCCCGCGATGGCCAAGCTATGCTAGGTCGGAGCAAGAGATGATCATACAGATAGATGATCATCACAACCCTTGATCCAGAGCGTCCAATGACACAGCCCATGAGACCGTTCCGCACGGTCCGCCACATCATCGCCCTGTCGATGGCCGTACTGATGGCACTGGCCACGACACTGGCCACGGCGCTGTCCGGCCCGGCACTTGCCGGGGAGCGTGATTTTGCACAGACACTGGCGGCGGCACGCGGTCAGACGGTCTATTTCAACGCCTGGGGCGGCGACGACAAGATCAATGACTACATTGCCTGGGCTGGCGAGGAACTGGCGAAGCGACATGGCATCACCCTGAAACATGTGAAGCTGAGTGACACCGCGGCGGCGGTTTCCCGCATTCTGGCAGAACAGGCGGCCGGGCGAAGCGCCGGTGGCTCGATCGACCTGCTATGGGTCAATGGCGAGAATTTCGCCGCCCTGAAACAGAATAATCTGCTGCAGGACACAGCCTGGGCGGACTCGCTGCCGTCCTGGCAATATACCGATGCGGAGTCCCTGCCCGCCATCAGGCTTGATTTTGCCGTGCCGACCGACGGTCTGGAATCACCGTGGGGCCGGGCACAGCTCGTCTTTGCCCATGACAGCAACCGTCTGGCCTCGCCGCCACGCAATGCCGCCGAGCTGGCAACCTATATCAACAGCACCCCCGGCCGGTTCACCTATCCACAGCCACCCGATTTTGTCGGCCTGTCCTTTCTGAAACAGATCCTGATCGAAACGGCGGAAGATACCACACCTTTCTATCAGCCGGTCGACAGCGCGTTGTTCGACCAGGTGAGCGAGCCGCTGTGGCGCTGGCTGGACAGCGTAACGCCGAATTTGTGGCGTGGCGGACGGGCCTATCCTGCGAATTATCCCCTGCAGCGCCAGCTATTGGCCGATGGTGAAGTCGATATCACCATCGCCTTCAACCCGGCAGACGCCTCCTCGGCCATCGAGCGGGGCGAGTTGCCGGACAGCGTGCGCACCTACATCCATGACACCGGGACCATCGCGAACGTCCATTTCCTGGCGATACCGTTCAATGCGACCGCTTCCGAGGCAGCGCAGGTCGTTGCCGATTTCCTGCTGTCGCCGGAAGCGCAGATCCGCAAAGCCGATCCGGCCATCTGGGGCGATCCGACAGTGCTTGCCATGCACCGCCTGTCCGCAAAGGACCTGGCCGGCTTCATGGCCCTGCCGCAGGGCGTGGCCACATTGTCCGAGGCCGACCTTGCCAGAACGCTGGCCGAACCGCACCCATCCTGGATGAAGGCCATCGAGGCCGAATGGCGCCGCCGTTATGCCAGTGGTGACTGACAGCTGATGGCAAGGTCCATTGCGGCACTGACAGCTTTACCCCAATGAGTGCGGGACGGCACATCATGGCCGGCATATTGGCGGTGGCAACCGCACTGCCGGTGAGCCTTGGCATCATCGCGGTGGCGGCCCCGGCGATCGGCCTGTTTCCGGCGCTTGGCTTCGTGTCACCATCGCTGGAACCTGCCGCCATATTCCTGTCCACACCGGGGCTTGGGCCGGCAATACTGACCTCGCTTGCCACCGGATTCGGCGCGACCCTGCTTGCCCTTCTGTTCAGCTTTGCGCTTGTCATAACCTTTGAATCGGCCCGCGATACAAGATGGCTCCGGCGTCTTGCCGGCCCCCTGATCGCCGTTCCCCACAGCGCCGTCGCCATTGGCGTGCTGTTCCTGCTGGCACCGTCCGGCTGGCTGATGCGGCTGGTCTCGCCCGGACTGACCGGCTTTGAACGGCCACCACTCTGGGCGCTTGTTCCCGACGGCAGCGGGGCTGTGCTGTGTCTGGGACTTCTGGTCAAGGAAGTGCCGTTTCTGGTGCTTGTCAGCCTTGCCGCGCTGGCCACCCTGCCGGTCCGGCGTCTGCTGGCGACAGGCATGTCGCTTGGATATGAAAGATCGGCAAGCTGGATCTATCTTGTGCTGCCGTTGGTCTATCGCCGGATCAGGCTGCCGGTCTTTGCCGTGCTTGTCTTCAGCCTGTCCGTCGTCGACATGCCGCGCCTGCTTGGCCCGATGCTGCCACCGCCGCTTGCCGTGCTGATTGTGCAGGGATTCGAGAATGACGAGCTTGTGGCACGGCTGCCAGCTTCGTTCGGCGCGCTGGTCCAGATTGCGGTCACAGCGGTATCGCTGCTGATCTGGTGTGCCGGTGAATCTCTGTGCCGCCTTGCGATGGCCGGCATGCGGCGTCGCGGATACCGCCTTGCCGGGCTGCAGGGGTGGGTCAGGGCCTGCGCTGCCATGGCGACAGTGCCGGTTGCCATTGGTGGTGCCGGACTGATCGCGGCGGCGCTCTGGTCGGTGGCCGGACCGTGGTTCTTTCCGGCAGCACTGCCCGATATGCTGACATTCCGGTTCTGGATGCGGATCGACAGCCTCGCGCCGGCGCTGACAGCCAGCCTCGTCATCGCCGCTGCCGCATCATGTTTTGCTGTGGCTCTGGCCTTGCTGGCGATCGAGTTTGCCCGTGTCCGGGGCCGGATCGGAATCTGGCAGATCTGGATCCTTGCGCCCATCCTGCTGCCACAGGCTGGATTTGTTCCCGGCCTGCAGACGGTACTGACAATGGCATGGCTTGAAGGCACATGGCTGGCCATGATCTGGATGCACACGCTGTTTATCCTTCCCTATGCCTGGCTGATCCTGGCACCGGCGGCAGACACGCTGGACAGGCGGCACGATCATGTTGCGGCAAGCCTTGGTGCCGGCGCATGGCGGCGTTACAGACGCGTAACCCTGCCGATGCTGACACCTGCCATCATCACCACCTTGTTTGTCGGCATTTGCGTTTCGGTGGCGCTGTATCTGCCAAGCCTGTTTGCCGGTGCCGGACGGATCACCACAATGACACTTGAAGCGGTGGCACTTGCTTCTGGTGGCAGCCGGGCCATGGCCGGTGTCGCCACAATGCTGCAACTGCTGATACCGATACTGGGTTTTGCCATGCTTCAGACGCTGCATCGAACGACCTATGGGCGCTTTGCCGGACTGCGTGCAGGCGGCTTGCATTGACCGGCCATCGCGCGCACTCTTCTTCAGCAGGACGAATGATGAATGGACCGCACCTTGCGTATTCTTGTTTACGGCGATTCAAACAGCTGGGGTTATCTTGACGACGAGTCCGGGCACCGGCATCCGGACCGCTGGCCGGTGGTGATGGCGCGAACCCTTCACCAGGCCGGCATCGAGGTCGAGCTGGTCGAGGAATGCCTTCCCGGTCGCACAACAAATATCGATGACCCGCAGGAAGGCGCCTGGTGCAATGGACGCACCCCGCTGCGCGCGATCCTGCTGTCGCAGCAACCGCTTGATCATGTCCTGATCATGCTTGGCACGAATGACTTGAAAACCCGCTTTGGCCGCGATGCAGCGGCAATCACCGATGGGGTGATATCGCTTGTCGCCATCGCGCGTGAAACCGCGTCAGGCCCCGGCGGATGGCACAGCCAGACCATGTCACCGGTGACAGTTATCTGCCCACCGGAACTAGGCGAACGGGTCGATGATCCGGCATGGCTGCGGCATCGCGAGTGGCTTGGGGGACGCGCAACCTCGCAGACATTGCCAGACACCCTGAAACAGGCATGCCTGGCTGCCGGGGTGGGATTCATCGACGGCAATCTGTATGCGGTATCATCATCGACCGATCCGATCCACTGGAGCGGCGACACCCATATCGCCTTCGGGACAGGCATTGCCAACGACATCCTGAACGCCAGCTGATCCATGCTCTACAGGGTCATTCTTCCACTTGTGTTTGTCGGGCTGTGGTCGTCGGCGTTCGTGACCGCCAAGGTGGGTGTTCAATACGCCACACCATTTGCCATGCTTATGCTGCGGTTTGGCATTGTCAGCTGTCTTTTCGGGCTGATCATGCTGCTGGCAAAGCTGTGGCGCAAAGCGCCGCAAGCCATGCCGGACAAGCCTGTCATCGCGCTGACCGCCCTTGTCGGCCTGCTTCTTCACGGGATCTATCTTGGCAGTGTGTTTTTTGCCCTGACCCGCGGGCTGCCGGCCGGCATTGCGGCGCTCATCGTGTCGCTGCAACCACTTCTTGCCTCTGGACTGGCGATCATTCTGTTTGATGAAAAGCTGCGCCCCGTCCAGATCATCGGCATGCTGGCCGGCATTGTCGGCGTTGTTCTGGTGCTGCTGCCAAAAATGGCCGGTGCCATGCCGATGATTGGCCTTGTGTCCGTGACCATAGGTCTTGGCGCGGTAACCGGTGGCACCCTACTGCAGAAAAAGATCGGTGGCAGGATCGATCTGCTGACAGGCAATCTGATCCAGTCAGCTGCCGCCACGCTGTTTTTTCTGCTGATCTGCGCGACCATCGAACCACCGGTGATAGACTGGCAGCCCCCATTCCTGATGGCACTTGCCTGGCTTGTCCTGATGGTGTCGATGGGGGCCTATCTGATCCTGATGGTGATGATCCGGCGCGACAGCATGGCGGCTGTGTCGTCGCTGATGTTTCTGGTGCCACCGGTCACAGCGATCATTGCCGCCATCGGTTTTGACGAACCGCTGACCCTGCCGGGGATCATCGGATTCTGCGTGACCAGCGCCGGCGTCTATCTTGTGACCCGCTATTCGTCCCCTGGCACGCCATAGCTTGGCGCAGCGCCGGGATCCAGTGCCCGCAGGCTGTAGGCGTCCATCTGCGGCTCATAGTCCCGCCACAGCGCGCGAAGAACCCTGCCGGGGCAGTCCTCGGTCCAGTCGACCCGCAGATCGACAAGCGGCCAGCTCTGTTCATGCGCGACAAGCAGCGCCGCCGAATGGGTTGGCCCCTCTTCGCCGCCAGCGGCAATGCCCGCCTCCAGCGCCACCAGCAGACGTTCACCAAGATGCAGGCTTTCACCTGACTCAAAGCTGGCAATCATCGCTGATGGCACAGTGGTCGTCGCCAGCAGATTGCCTGCGGCGATGCAGCCCTGCCCGGTTGCCACGGCATTGGTGCCAAGGATTTCCCCGCCGGTGAAGTGACCCACATTTCCCGACAGATCGACAGCCGCCACCTGGCGGAACTGCGCGTGCGGCCTGTTATCCATGACCGTTGCAACCGCTTCCGCCGCACCCATACCAGCAGCCATCAGGTGCAACACTTCCGGACCGATGGACGGATCGGTGACATTCTGTGTTGTTACCGCGCCGGCGCCGGCCCGGACATGCGGGCAGCGACTGCCAACGGCGATGCTGGAGGTGGTAATGGCAATGCCCACCATATTGGTACGGGCGCAATGGCCGACAATCGAAAATGTCATGCTGGCCTGCCCCCCAGCATCAGCTGACTAGTCACAGAGCTGGCGCGCCAGATACTGCGCGAATTCATGGTTGCTGCGCTCAAGCCAGCTGAGTGGACCCGGCGCGCCAAGCGGTGATCCGGCACCGTTGAATATGCCCTCGACAACATGCCGGTCCTCGACCTGGACTTTGTCGAGAAATGCCTTTGTCGCGGCAAGATAGGCCTCACGGTCCGGCTCTCCGGCAAGCTTTTCAGGCGCGATGGCGGCACCGTAGCGGATGCGGGTCCGGGCCGGCCCGTCAGGCTGCAGCGACAGATACCAGAGATGGTCCGGGGCCAGAACATACATGTGGCTTGGAAAGACTGTCGGCATGACCGATGTATAGCGCCACACGCCTTCAAGGCTTGTATTATCATCATGCGCGCGGCCAACCGGCGCGCCGTCACTCTTTGTAAAGAACTGGCAGGTGAACCCGTCAAAGGCACCACGTTCGTCAAAGGTGTTCTCCTCAACCGAATAATGCGCCCCGACAGTGCTGCGGTGCGCCACCGGAAGATGATAGCTCTCCATGAAATTTTCGGTCAGGCACTTCCAGTTTGTATCCCAGACATGCTCTTCGCTGAAAATGGTGACGTAATCCTGCTGATTGTAACGCTCGATCAGCGGGGTCAGCGCGGCAAGCTGGTCGGCGACAGACGGAATCCCTGCGGCCAGCGTGACATAGATCCAGCCCTGAAACACCTCGCACCGCACCTGCGCAAGAGCCAGATCATCGCGGGCAAAGCAATCGGTCCTGTCCATGTGCGGCGCGGCGACCAACCGGCCCGTAATGTCATAGGTCCAGGCATGATAGGGGCAGGTGAATTTGCGCGTTGTGCCACGCCCCTCGACAAGACGCATCATCCGATGCCGACATACATTGGCGCGGGCATGGATCTGGCCATCCGCGCCGCGAATGATGATCACCGGCTGCGGCCCCAGTTCAAACGTCATATAGTCGCCGGTCGATGGCAGTTCGTCGGCCCTGCCGGCACACAGCCAGCTCTGCGCAAAGATACGCTTTTGTTCCAGGTCATGGATTTCCGGGAGGACATAGATATCCTTGGGCGGCGCGGTGGCCTCGGCAAGGGGGCGTGCCGCCAATGCCTTCAACTGATCCAGTATCGGGGCAACCACCGTCGTCATGGCTCAGCTCTCGTCATCCGGAATGACGGCTGTCACTTCGATCTCGACCACCCATTCCGGGCGCGCCAGTGCCGGGACAACAAGTCCGGTCGAACAGGGATGAACGCCTTTCAGCCATTTGCCCATCTCCCGATAGACCGCCTCGCGATAGCGAATGTCGGTCAGATAGACAACGATCCGGCAGACATGATCAAGGCAGCTTCCGGATTCCTCGAGCAGCGTGCTGATATTCTGCATCGCCCTTTCGGTTTGCCGGGCGGCATCGCCAATATGAAGTGACTCGCCGCTGTCCAGATCCTGACCGACTTGGCCACGAAGGAACACCATCGTTCCCCGCGCCACGACCGCCTGTGCAAGATCATTGTCCAGATTCTGTTCCGGATAGGTCTGTTTGGTATTGAAGGGACGGATGCGTTTATGTGCCATCGGTCATTCTCCAGCGGCCATCGCCTGTGACGGAAATTCCTGCCGCGCCAGTTCAAGATACGAGCTTCGCAGCGCTGCCGTTATCGGCCCAACGCCACCATCACCGATCCTGGTATCGTCGATCTGGCCAACCGGAAGCACATAGATCGACGAGGCGGTGATGAAGGCCTCGTCAGCGGCAAGCGCCTGATCAAGTGTGAACATCTCCTCGCGGATACGAAGCTGGTGCGTCTCGGCAACCCGCAGCATGGTCTGGCGGGTGATGCCGTGAAGAATGTCGTTGCTGACCGGGCGCACAAAAAGCTCGCGATCCTTGATGAAGAAAAAGCTTGATGACCCGGCCTCGGTCACAAAACCGTCGGGGGCGATCATCAGGGCCTCATAGGCACCGGCCCGGCTTGCCGCCTGTTTGGCCATAACCTGGCCAAGAAGATTGGTTGATTTGATGTCCCGGCGGGCCCAGCGGATATCCGGCGTCGTTGCCAGCTTTACCGGCTTTGCCGGCGCATCAGCGGCAAATTTCTCCTTCTGGGTGAAGGCAAAGACATTCGGCACATAATCGGCATCATACAGGTAACTGCGGTCCCGTTCCCCGCGCGTGACCTGAAGATACATGAATCCTTCAACAGCACCGTTCACCTCGATCAGCTGCATCATCGCCGCGAACAATGCGTCGCGCGCCATCGGTGACGGAATCTCAAGCTCGCCAAGCGACCGGTCCAGCCTGTCCATATGATATGTGAAATCCACAAGCTGCGAGTCGAGGATGCCAAACCCTTCATACACGGAGTCCGCAAAGAGAAGCCCCCGGTCGAAGATTGAGATTTTGGCCTCATTCTCTGGAATAAACTCGCCATTCAGGAAAACTGTTCTGTCCATCAACCTGCTCTGCCACTGTCACGCTATTGCACTCTTCGCACGCTATCGCGTTTCAGAAAACTTGCAAACCACTGTTGCACGTCGCGATGCGAATTATGCGCCTGCCAGAGCCGGCCAGCGGGCCCTGAACCGCGACCAGTCGGCCTCATCCATCGCCACGTTGATGGTTTCATCACCGCTGTCGGCCATTTCGGCCAGACGCACATCGCCGCGGTCGAAAAGCCAGGCTCGCGCCGCGCCGTCAGCTGGCCCGACGACAACGCTGGACAGCACACGCCCGGCACCAAGTCGGTCATCAATGGCCTGAAGCAGGCTCGCGATGCCCCGGCCATTCAGGGCCGAGGTGAAACATCCGCCTGCAAACATATTGCCAAGCATCTCGGTGCGGGCATCGTCCGCGTCCAGCAGATCAGCCTTGTTCATCACCGGCAGGATCCGGTCTGTCTGCGCCTCGTCATCAAGTCCCAGATCGGCCAGCACCTCGCGGACATCGCCGGCTTCCTCGGCAACCAGCGGCGATGCCGTATCATGGACATGAAGCAGCAGATCGGCCTGCACCACCTCTTCCAGTGTACTCTTGAACGCCTCGACAAGTTCGGTTGGCAGCTGACTGATAAACCCTACCGTATCGGCCAGAACAATCTGCCGGCCCGACGGCAGCGTGATGGCACGCATGGTCGGATCGAGGGTGGCGAACAGCATATCCTTGCTCAGAACGCCGGCACCGGTCATCCGGTTGAACAGGGTCGATTTGCCAGCGTTGGTATAGCCGATCAGCGCCACTGTCGGCACCTCGCCTCGCGAACGATTGCCACGCTGCAGGTGGCGCGTCCGCTCGACCTCCTTCAGCTCCTTGCGGATCCGGACAACGCGATCCATCAGCATTCGTCGATCAAGTTCGATCTGGCGCTCGCCGGGACCGCCAAGGAAACCACCGCCGCCACGCTGGCGTTCAAGGTGGGTCCAGCTTCGTACCAGACGCGACCGCTGAAAGGTCAGCGCGGCAAGTTCAACCTGAAGCCGGCCAGCATGGGTCTGGGCGCGGGCACCGAAAATTTCGAGGATCAGCGCGGTTCTGTCGATAACCTTGCATTTAGTCGCTGTTTCCAGATTACGCTGCTGCACCGGGCTGAGGCCTGTATTCACAATGATGACGGGCGGATCATCCTCGTCGATCCGGTCGGCAAGCCTGTCGACATAGCCGCTGCCAAGAAAGGTGCCGGCACGCGGCTTGTGAAGCGATACCGTCTCGGCAAGGGTCACCGTGAGCCCGATGGCCGCAACAAGCTGCACCGCCTCGTCAAGCATTGCCTCGGCACCTCGCGGCAGCGGCATGCTGCGCACCTCCGGGTGAATGACGAATGCCGTTGGTATTCCCACTGCTGTCCTGTCTGGCCTGTATGTGTGGCCTGTCTGTGTGGCCTGTATGTGTGGCCTGTATGAAATGAATGAGATGACAGGCTAGAGGTATGAAACTCTGCGGTGTTTCGCAAGCATGTATCGCGGCAAGTCACTGATGGACGGTCGGCGCCATGCCTCCTATCATACTGGCCTGACAGAAAGGGCCCACCATGACCAAGACCATTATCATCACCGGCGCCGGGCGCGGCATTGGCGCAGCAACAGCCGCAACGTTTCTTGAGGCCGGCTATCGGGTCGGCCTGATCGGACGCAATGAAGACACGCTTGTCAGCACAGCCAGCAATCATCCGAATGCCCTGGTGCTGCCCTGTGACGTCGGTGTGCCGGCCGAGGTCGAGGCAAGTTTTGCGGCCGCGTTCGAGGCATGGGGACGGATCGACGTTCTGTTCAACAATGCCGGACGAGGCAGCCCCGCACGGACCATTGACGAGACGGATATCGATGACTGGCTGGATGTGGTGCGGATCAATCTGACCGGATCGTTCCTGTGCGCCCGTGCGGCCTTTGGCATCATGCGCGGACAAAAACCGCAAGGCGGGCGGATCATCAATAACGGGTCCATCTCGGCACATGTGCCGCGGCCTGGCTCATGCCCCTACACAGCAACCAAACATGGCATCACCGGACTGACCCGCACCCTGTCGCTGGATGGCAGACCGTTTGACATTGTGTGTGGACAGATCGATATCGGCAATGCGCTGACCGAGATGGCGATGCCAATGACAACCGGCGTACCACAGCCCGACGGGTCAATCAGGGCCGAGGCCACGATGGATGTGGCGCATGTCGCGTCCTCGGTATTGCATATGGCCGAAATGCCTCTGGACGCGAATGTCCAGTTCATGACCGTGATGGCCCCGAAGATGCCCTTTATCGGACGCGGGTGACAGACATCAACCCTGACCGATCCCCGCGCCGGTCAATCTAGACTTTCCGGCCGGTATATCCGGCATAGGCGACAAACGGCGTGTTCCTGAATTCCGGCTTTCCATAGGCAAAGTCGGACCCGTCGAGAAACGCAACACGCCCGCCTGCCGCCAGCAAAACCGCCTCGCCGGCCGCGGTGTCCCATTCCATTGTCGGCCCAAAGCGCGGATAGACATCCGCCTCGCCAGCTGCCAGAAGCCCGAATTTCACACTGGAACCGGTGGCGATGGTGTTGCTGATCCCGTGGCTTTCAAGCCAGGCATTTGTCTGCGGATCGCGATGCGACCGGCTGGCCACGGCAAGCGGCCCGTCATCGGGAACCTCGCGCACCTCGAGCGAGCGCGTCTTTCCCCCGGACTCTTCCCACGCACCGCGGCCAACAACGCCGGCAAAGAACCTGTCCAGCGCCGGCGCATGAACGATGCCGCAGGCCGGCCTTCGGTCTATCACCAGACCGATATTGACAGTAAAGGCACCGTTTCCATCGGGCCTCAGGAATTCGCGGGTACCATCGATCGGATCAACAAGGAAAAAGGCACGCGGCGGGGTGATCGCGTGGCTTGCCGCATTTTCCTCCGACACCACGGGAATGTCGGGCGCGTGTCTGGACAGGGCCGCGAGAAGAATTGCCTCAGCGGCCTCGTCGGCCTCGCTGACGGGGGATCCATCCGACTTCGTCCGCGCCACCACACCGCGCCGGTGGATCTCCATGATCGTGTCGCCGGCTTCCCGGACCGATGCACCAAGGGTGGTCAACAGGTCTGTCATCTGGTCTGGGGAAAGCATGGCTCACTCCTATGCTGGCGGTGCAGACTAGTGCCTTAGAGATCAAGTTCCAACTGGTTCCGGTGGGTGGGTGCCGGCGACATCCGACGGCCGGCCCCGCGATCCGACACAAAATGACGACCACCACGGCTGCCATGTTTTTCGACCACGATAGCGGCTTCACTGGCATGCGCTCCGGATTTGCGAAGCGCGAACATGGCCGCCGCCGCCGCACGTCTGGCACGCCGCTCGTCGACAAGCGGCGCCGGATAGTCAGGGGCAACAGCCGGCTTCAACCAGGGTGTATGGATCAGGCTGGTTGGCATCGCCGCAAGTTCCGGCACCCATTGCCGGATGAAAACACCGTCAGGGTCCTGATCCTGGGACTGCTTGATCGGGTTGTAGATGCGGATTGTGTTGATGCCGGTAATCCCGGACTGCATCTGACACTGGCTGTAGTGAATGCCGGGTTCGTAATCGGTAAACTGCCGCGCCAGATAAAGCGCCGGCGTAC
The DNA here is from genome assembly GCA_040839025.1 of Alphaproteobacteria bacterium LSUCC0719. NCBI lineage: Bacteria > Pseudomonadati > Pseudomonadota > Alphaproteobacteria > Alphaproteobacteria bacterium LSUCC0719. The sequence continues at coordinate 99,924 of JBFPJN010000001.1, read as the reverse complement.
GCCAGTCCAGCCACAGATGATAGGCGGCAAAGCTCATCACCATCGCCCGCATGCGGAATGTCAGCCAGCCAGTCGCCGCAAGATAGCGCATGCACGCATCGACAAGCGGATAGCCTGTCCGCCCGGCCTGCCATGCGGCCTGAAACGCGGCGGCATCGGCATGCGATTTGTCCAGATCGCGATAGGCGGAATGAAAGGGACGAAATTCAACGGTGGGTTCGTCTTCAAGCTTCTGCATGAAATGGCAATGCCAGTGGAGACGGCTGTTGAAACTCTTCAGGGATTGTTTCCAGCCACGCCGATCCGCAGGCGGGCGCGTATCGAGATCCTCCGCCTGCTGGCGTGCGGCCTGCCACACCTCGCGCATCGATATTGTGCCAAAGGCCAGATAGGGTGACAGGCGTGAACATTGCGCCGGTGCCGTGACCGGCGATGACATGGCGGCGCGATAGCCCTGTCCGCGATGTGACAGAAAGCTGGCAAGACATTCCAGACCAGCCTGACGCCCTCCCGGCTGGCGCTGCGGACAGCTATCCATCGCGAGGCCAAACCGCAGCGGGTCGGGCCATTCATCACTGTCGAGTTGAACCGGCTGCAGACCAAGCGGCGCCGGAATGGCCGGTTCAGCCATCATCGCATCCCATCTGCCCGCCCAACCGCGACGCGAGGCCATGCGGCGATGAACACCGAACTGCATGTCTTCGACAATCCGGATGCCAGACGCCCGCGCCCAGGCGCGCACCCGTCGGTCGCGCTCATAGGTCCAGCCATTCCAGGTTTCCTGATGCGTCCGGATGGTGATTACGGAATGGCGGGCACATAATGCGGCAAGAATTTCAACCGCGTCGCCGACGCGACGAACAAGCCGTTGCCCAAGCAATCCCAGATCGCGATCGAGATCAGCAAGGGATTCGGCAAGAAACTCGTAATGCCGCTGGGCCATGTCCGGTTGCCGCCACAGATCAGGTTCGAGGATATAGAGCGGGATCACAGGTCCGGCAGCCGCCGCGGCGGCAAGCGGCGCATGGTCGTGGAGCCTCAGGTCACGTTTGAACCAGACTATTTCCACACTGTTCCCCTTCTGTACCTGCCCCAAAGCAGATAGAGGGGGTACAGGCCGGCGTCAACGCCGGCACCGCTTTACCGGACCAAATGCCGCATCGCCGGGACCGGGCAATTGCGCCAGCCGGTAGAGCAGTCTAACGGGGCTTCATCTCGGTAGCGATGGCGCGAAGGCTTCGCGCCAGCGTGGTGGCGTCAATCGCAACGGCGACGAAATCCACACCGCGATCCAGATAGCCGCGAGCCGCCACCGGATCGAGCGCCATGATCCCGGATGCCTTGTCAGACGCGGCAATCCTGTCAAGTGCCGCGTCAATAGCACCGGCAACCTCCGGCGCACCGGGATTTCCGATATGGCCAAGATTGGCGCTGAGGTCGGACGGGCCGATAAAGATACCATCGACACCCTCGACCGCGATCAGATCGTCAATGGCGTCGAGACCGGCGCGATTTTCAACCTGAACCACAAGGCACATCTCGTCATTTGCCGTGGTCAGATAATCGGCATGGGCCGAAAACCCCGTGGCCCGCGCCCCGGCCCCGCCGACACCGCGAACACCATGTGGCGGATAGCGCATGGCACGCACCAGCATTTCCGCCTGATCACCGCTTTCAACCATCGGCACAATCAGCGTCTGGCACCCAAGATCCAGAATCTGCTTGATCACATGCGTCTCGCCAATGGCCGGGCGCACCGCTGCCGGTGTGCCATAGCCGGCAATGGCCTGAAGCTGGGCAAGAACCGACGGCAGGTCGTTCGGTGAATGTTCGGTATCGATCAGCAGCCAGTCAAAATCGGCGGTGGCGGCGATTTCAGCGGCGATGGCGGTACCCTGGGTCAGCCAGCATCCGATCGTCTGGCGTCCCTCTTGCAATGACTGTTTGAACAAATTGACCGGCGCTGCCATACGGCCTCTCCTGTTAACTGCATCTCGGCTGTCCGGGCAGCCGCTGTTGAACAACTATTCGAAATCGATCCGGACCGTGCCGAAGGGGCCATAATCCGCAACAAACCTGTCACCATGACGTGCCTCTATCGGTCGCACAAAACTTCCCGACAACACAACATCGCCGGCACGAAGACCTTCGCCATAATGGGCCAGTCGATGGACAAGCCACGCTATGCTGAGAACCGGGTCATTCAGAACCCCGGCACCAAGGCCTGTTTCCTCAACCTCGTCATTGCGCGCCACGATCGCGCCAACCCACCGCAGATCGGCATCGTCAATCCGATGCGTCCTGTCGCCAAGAACGATCCCGGCATTGGCCGCATTGTCCGAAATCGTATCCAGTATGCTGCGCTGCGCCCCGGTCTCGGGATCGGCGCGATAGATGCGGGTGTCAAGAATCTCCAGCGCCGGTGCCACATGATCGGTCGCCGCGATTACATCATCCGGCGTAACTTCGTCTCCGGCAAGATCACGGCTCATGATGAAGGCAATCTCGGCTTCGATCCGCGGTTCGATGAAGCGGTCGCCCGGCACGGTGCCGGCATGGTCGAAAAACATATCCTCGAACAGGATTCCGCTGTCCGGAATGTCGATATTCAGCGCATATTGCATGGCCTTTGACGTCAAGCCGATCTTCCAGCCACGGACGGTACCGCCGGCCGCCAGCTTGTGCCTGACAAAGGCCGCCTGAACGGCATAGGCGTCATCCATGTCCATGCCCGGATGGACTGCCGAAATCAGGCGGGTCTGGGTTCTGTCACGTTCGGCAAGGAACAGGGTTTCGCCGGCACTGGCAACCTGATCATCTGTCATCACTGGCACGGGCTAGACCTCCTCGTCACGCACGCCGTTCCGCAAGGTGCCGAGCCCCTCGGCAGAGATCTCGACAACATCTCCGGGGCGAAGCCATTTTGGCGGATCAAAGCGCGCGCCGGCCCCTGTTGGCGTGCCACAGATCAGCACATCGCCCGGCACCAGCGCGGTAAATGTCGATACATAATTGATGATCCTGGTGAAGCTGAAGATCATGCGGCTGGTCCGGTCCTGCTGGCGCAGCTCGCCATTGACCCGGGTTGTCAGCTCGATGTCGGCCAGCATCTCCGGCCCGGTGAAGGCGTGAAGCGCCGGCCCCATCGCCGCCGACCGGTCCCAGTTCTTGCCCTGTGTGACATTGAACTTGGCATGCCGCACCCAATCCCGGATCGTGCCCTCATTACACAGGGTCACAGCGGCAATATGGTTCCAGGCATCCATTTCCGCGATGCGCCGCCCGCCACGACCGATGACGATGGCAATTTCACCTTCGTAATCAAGCTGTTCAGATTCCGGCGGTCGTACAAGATCATCCCCGTCTCCGACAAATCCAGACGCGAAGCGCACGAAGAGCGACGGGTTCAGCTGTGATGCCTGACCGTCCTTGTATTCCTCGTTGCGATCCGGAAAATTGACCCCGACACAGACAATCTTTCCGGGCCCCACCTGTCCGGGCGCGCATAACGGGGCCAGCAAGGTAACATCATCAAGCGCCAGATCGGCACCGCCTTCGGCGGCAAACAACTCGCCAAGCGCGCCGGCATTGGCGGCTGCGGCAAGACTGTCGAACCGACCGGCGAAGCTGCCCGTAAGATTGATTATGGAGCCGCCATCAAGACGCCCGAACAGGGTCTGGCCCTGATGAATGAAGCTGACTAGCCCTGTCATGAACAACTCTCCTGCCGGTGGTGCCGGATCGGCCTATGGGGCGACAATGGGTTGCGCCTGAAGATCCGGCGCCCTGGTTTCGGCACCGGCAAATCCTGTCCCATGTTCAAACCATGAACGTGGTGCCGGCGCGCCCCACAATGTCTGTCGCTGCGGGTCCTTCAGATCCCAGTGGATCGGTTCATGGTCGGGATCGACTGTCTGATAGTCGGAACAATAGATCTCGGTTCGATGCCCGTCCGGGTCGAGGATATAGAGGAAAAAGGCGTTGGCAATACCGTGTCGGCCAGGTCCACGTTCGATATTGCCGACATAACCTGTTGTCGACATGACATCCAGCAGGTCGATGATATTCATCGGCGTTGGCACCCAGAAGGCGACATGATGCAGGCGTGGCCCGACACCATTGGTAAAGGCAATGTCATGGACACCTCCCTTGCGATGCATCCAGGCGGCCCAGAGCCTGCCGGTCTCCTGATCCTCGGTATATTCGGTGGTCCGGAAACCCATATCGTTATAGAAGGCGACGCTGTCGTCGACATGCGGTGAAAAGCAGTTGAAATGGTCGATCCGCAATGGCTTGACGCCTTTATACAGAGCGTATTGCTGGTGAATGGTCGGCAGGCGATCCATCTCGAAATAGAATTCCAGCGGAATTCCATGCGGATCGCACACGCGCAGGGTGCGCCCCTGAAATGGCCGTTCGACCCATTCGGTGTCATGCCCCTTTGCGGCAAAATACGCCGCCGCACGATCGACATCCTGTTCAGAAAACAGACGGAACGCCAGATAGCTGCATACCGGTGTGCCGCCGCGCCGCAGCACCAGACAATGATGGCCCCGTTCCTCCATCGCCCGCAGACAGATGATCTCGGAATCCTCGTAGCTGACCTGAAGGCCCAGCGTATCGGCATAAAAGGCACGGCTGGCAGCAAGATCACTGACGATCAGTTCGGCATGCGAGACGCGCACAATGTTGAAATCGGGGTAGAGGTTTGGCGCGGGAACCGGCATGGCGCGCTCCTAGAGGCCTAGTTTCGGGACGTTGCGCGGTGCGGTGGCAAAGGCAACATTGCGGGTTTCCATATAGAAATCGAAAGACCAGTCACCGCCGTCACGCCCGATTCCTGATTCCTTGGTGCCGCCAAAGGGGGTTGGCAGATGCCGCACATTCTCTGAATTCACCCAGATCATGCCAGCATCCATGCCATCACTGAACCGCAGCGCGCGCGTGACATCATTTGTCCACAGATACCCTGCCAGACCGTAGGCCACATCGTTGGCAAGGCCAAGTGCCTCTGCCTCGCTGTCAAAGGGGATCGCCGTCAAGACAGGTCCGAAAATTTCCTCGCGGGCAACCCGCATGGACTGGGTGGCACCGGTAAACAAGGTCGGCGCGACATAGCACCCGGCGGCAAGATCACCGTCCACAACCTTTTCACCACCGGCGGCAATGGTCGCCCCCTCGGCGCGCGCCACGTCAAAATAGGACAGCACCTTGGCTTCGTGATCAGGGTGGATCAACGGACCGACCACCGTGTCAGGATCCAGCGGGTGACCAATTTTCAGACGTCGCGCCTTGTCGGCCAGAACAGCCACGAAATCATCATGGACAGACGATTCCACCAATACCCGGCTTGATGAGGTGCAGCGCTCGCCATTCAATGAATAGATCATGAAGGCAGCCGCGTCGGCGGCGCGGTCCAGATCCGCATCGGCAAAGACAACAACCGGATTTTTACCACCAAGCTCGAAATGCACACGTTTCAGTGTATCCGCGCCTTGCCGCATGATCATCTTGCCGGTGGCACTCTCGCCGACAAAGGCAATGGCCTTGATCGCTGGATGTTCGGTCAGCGCACGTCCTGCTTCCTCGCCAATACCGTTCACAAGGTTCCAGACCCCCGGCGGCAAACCGGCATCAGTGGCGATATCCATCAGAATGCGCGCTGTCACCGGAGACAGTTCGGCCGGCTTGTGAACCACCGTACACCCCGCCGCCAGCGCCGGCGCAATCTTCCAGGTCGACAGCATGAAAGGGGTATTCCACGGCGTGATGACTCCAACCGGCCCAATGGGCCGCCGCGAGGTGACATTCAGCTGATTGGCGGCCTGTAGGCTCTGTCCATCGCGGGCATAGGGTGCCTTGTCGGCAAAGAAGCGGAAATTCTCGGCCCCGCGAAGCGCCGCCTTTGACATAAAGCGATGCGCCTGGCCTGTATCCATACATTCCAGAAGCGCAATTTCCTCGGCCCGCGCGACAATTCCATCGGCAATACGATGCAGAATGGCACGCCGCGCCGCGCCATCCATGTCACGCCATGCCGGAAAGGCATCACTTGCCGCCTTGGCCGCGTCGTCGATATCAGCCGCATCTCCTCGCGCAACAGTGGCGATCGGCGCCAGGTCGATCGGAGACACGCTGTTGAATGTCGCACCGGACCTGGCGGCACAGTCCCGACCCGCAATATGATTGAGGATCGGTCTGTCGCGCAAGGACGACATGTACGTCCCGGCCTTCTGCAGATTGTCGGCGAGGGTCATGGAGTCTCCCCAAGATTGACTTTCGGCACAGCTGTGGTTTAATTCACATGTTAAATAAATAATCACGGATTTGACTTGGCAAGTCAATAGCCTCCTCACGACAGGATCTACGACATGGCCCATCTGAGCTTCGAATATTCCGCCAATCTGGATCGCGATCTGGATTTGCAGCGATTTTGTGATCATCTGCGCGACGCAATGACCGGGTCAGGCGTCTTTCCGCTTGGCGGCATAAGGGTTCGCGGCACCCGGGTCGATGTGGCGACAATTGCCAGTGGCGAGGACGACCTTGCCTTTATCGATATGACGCTTCGTATGGGCATGGGGCGCGGTGAGGATGTCAGGATAGCGGTGACCGAAACAATCTATGCGGCGGCAGAGGCCTGGCTGAAGCCACAGATCACTGATCGGCCATTCGCCCTGTCGCTTGAGGTGATGGAGATCGAGTCCCGGTTTTCCGAGAAACGGTTCAACACCATCCACAGCTTTCTGACGGCAAACGAGGCGAAGGGTGACTGACGCGCCGCGCTATGATGATTCGCTGACCATCGCATTGTTGCGGGCACGCGATGCCGTCACCGCGCAGTTCCGCGATCATGTTGGCGAGGCTGGTCTGACGCTCCAGCAATGGCGGGTAATCAGGGCACTTGCCGGCGGCGCGGCGCTCGACACCACAACGCTGGCGAGGCGATGTGTAATCCTGGCACCGTCGCTGACGCGTATCGTGCGCCACCTCGGCGAACTTGGATTGGTTGAGCCGGTGGCGTCACGAGACCGGCGACAGCGGGTGATCAGGCTGACATCGGATGGCGAAGAGCTGTTCACCCGTATCTGGCAGGTATCGCAGCAGAAATACGACGCCATTGAAGAGGCATTCGGCAAGGATGAGCTTCGCCAGCTTGTGGTCAGCCTGAACAAGCTTCGCGCCTGTCTTGATGGCGGGGACCGGCCCGCCTAGTCGTTTCTGCCGTGATAGGCAACATACCAATCGGCAAAGCGCTGAACGCCGTCCCTTACATCGGTATCGGGCGCAAACCCAACCCATTCCGCCAGCTCAGACGTGTCGGCACTTGTCATCGGCACATCACCGGGCTGCATGGGCATCATGTTTTTCTTTGCCTCGATACCCAGCGCCGTTTCCAGCGCGCTGATATAATCCAGCAACGGTACCGGGTTGCCATTTCCAATATTGAAAACCCGAAACGGCGCGTGGGATGAGTGCGGGTCCGGTTCCTTGGCATCAAAGCCGGGATCCGGGGTGGCGATCTTGTCCAGCAGTCGGATCACACCTTCGACAATATCGTCGATATAGGTGAAGTCGCGCACCATCTGGCCGTTGTTATAGACGTCGATAGCCTCGCCCTTGAGCATCGCCCTGGCAAATTTGAACAGCGCCATATCAGGCCGCCCCCACGGTCCATATACCGTGAAGAAGCGAAGACCGGTTGTCGGCAGATCAAACAGATGGCTGTAGGTATGGGCCATCAGCTCATTCGCCTTTTTCGTCGCCGCATAGAGCGAGACAGGGTGATCAACGCTGTGATGCTCGCTGAATGGCATCTGTTCATTGCCGCCATAGACCGAGGATGAACTTGCATAGACAAGATGCTGAACGCCGTTATGCCGACATCCTTCCAGGATATTCATGAACCCGGCCAGATTGGCATCGACATAGGCATGCGGATTTTCAATCGAATAGCGAACACCAGCCTGGGCGGCCAGATGGATCACACGATCAGGTCTTTCGGCGGCAAAAATATCTGCCATGCCCTGTCGATCCTCAACCGAAACCACATGATTGTGGAAATCGGGGTGATCTGCGATCCGGGCAAGTCGGCTTTCCTTCAGCGACACCTCGTAATAATCATTCATGTTGTCGACACCGACGACACTGTCACCGCGCGCCAGCAGCCTTTCGGCACAATGCATGCCGATGAACCCGGCAGCACCTGTTACGAGAACCTTCATGATCCGGACCTTTTCCTGACTTCTGTCACACCCGCTCGGATGTGAATCCTGCCATACACCAACGCCCTTGCGGCGCTACCCTACCATTCCGCCGGGCTTGCCACCATGCCGGAAGGGAATGACCGAAATATTGCGACCGATCTGGATTGTCATCAGATCCTCGGCAACCAGGACCGTGCCGTCAAATTCCGTCGCAAGTTCGGTCATGACCTCATTGACCGAAACCGGATCGGGCTTCAGCAATACAAGATGCGTAAGCATGGCGAGCTTTGGCCGTGTCTTGGCAAACACACGTCCCACCTCGGCCGGTGTGGCGTGATGGTCGATCGCCACCTTCACCGCCGGATGGCTCGCAATCACCTCGGGCCGTGCGGCGGCCACCTCGTGAACGAAAACATCCGCGCCCTGTGCCTGTGCGATCAGATTTTCGTTATAGCGGGTGTCATGGCTGTGAACAAAGACACGCCCCGCATATTCAACCCTGAACCCGTAGGCCGGCCGGATGAATTCGCCGTGATCCACCTCGATGGCGCGGATCACCAGCCCCCCACGGTCATAGACGACACCTTCGGCATATTCATGCGGGATGATCCGCATATGCTCGGGGTCGATTTCATTGTCGGCGACACGGATCGCCCGGTCAGGACCGGTCGCCAGCCAGGCACCATCGGCAATATCGCGGATGCCGGGCGGACCATAGACCTGCAGCGGCGCGTTGCGGCCACCGAATTTCTGCGGAATGGTTCCCGTCATCGCCATATCGAAAAGGCCCGCATAATGGTCGGAATGGTAATGCGAGATGATGATCGTATCGACACACCCGACCCCGAGGCCAATCTGCGACAGGCGAATGGCTGTTCCCCGACCGCAGTCAATCAGAACCCGCTGATCACCGGCCTCGATCAGGGTCGACGTGCCAAAGGCGTTGATCTGAGGGTTGGGAATACCGGTACCCAGAAGCGTGACCTTCAAAAGATCATCCTGTGATGTGCTGTCTGCCATGTTCTTTCCTCAATGTCCGGCACGCAATCGATGGTCCCAACCCAAGACAGCACGCCTGCCCCGGCTGTGCAAGCCCCGTTCACCCGCAAGGGGCAAAGCGGCTTTTTTGGTGGCCTCAAAGGTTTCGTGTCGGTAATCATGCGAAAGCAAAATACGAATCCTGTCCGCAAGGAGTGACCCATGCCCGATGTGTTTGTCTGTGACGCCGTGCGATCGCCAATCGGACGGTTCGGTGGCGGCCTGTCGACGGTGCGGGCGGACGATCTTGCGGCCCACCCCATTGCCGCGCTGAAGGCACGCATGCCCGATCTGGACTGGACGGCAGTGGACGAGGTGATCCTCGGCGCGGCCAACCAGGCTGGCGAGGACAACCGCAATATTGCGCGGATGGCCCTGCTTCTTGCCGGTTTGCCGCCAAGCATTCCGGGCATCACCGTCAACAGATTATGCGCATCCGGCATGGACGCCGTCATTGCCGCATCACGGATGATCAAATCCGGTGAAGGCAGCCTGCTGATTGCCGGTGGTTCGGAAAGCATGAGCCGCGCGCCCTTTGTCATGCCAAAGGCGGACAGCGCCTTTTCCCGGAAAGCCGAAATCCATGACACGACAATCGGCTGGCGCTTTGTAAACCGCCAGATGAAAGCCCTCTATGGTACCGATTCCATGCCGGAGACAGGCGAGAATGTCGCCGAAAGATGGAAGATCAGCCGCGCCGACCAGGACGCATTTGCACTGCGCTCACAACAGAAGGCCGGCATCGCGATGGAAAATGGACGGCTTGCCGCGGAAATTGCGCCGGTGGTCATTCCGCAACGCAAGGGCGATCCGATCACCATCGACAGCGACGAGCATCCGCGCCCACAAACAACGCTGGACCAGCTGGCCAGGCTGCCAACTCCCTTTCGCGAGAACGGCTGCGTGACCGCAGGCAATGCCAGCGGGGTGAATGACGGGGCTGCCGCGCTGATCATCGCCAGCAAAGAGGCCATAAAGCTGCATGGCCTGACTCCACGGGCACGGATCGTTACAGCCGCCGCAGCCGGCGTCGAGCCCGCCGTGATGGGTATCGGGCCTGTGCCGGCGACACAACGCGCGCTGGCGCGGGCCGGGCTGACGATCGCCGATATGGATGTGATCGAGATCAACGAGGCTTTTGCAGCACAGGCGATTGCCTCGCTGCGCGAGCTTGGCATGGCCGATGATGATGATCGGGTCAACCGCAATGGCGGTGCTATTGCTCTCGGCCATCCGCTGGGAATGAGCGGGGCGCGGCTGGTGATGACAGCCACCGAGGAATTGCAGCGCCTTGACGGCGCAACACATGCCCTATGCACCATGTGTGTGGGCGTTGGTCAGGGAAGCGCCATTATCCTGGAAAAATGCTGAGGATGATTTTCTGAATGAGCCTCAGGCGGCCACAATGCCGGAATCTTCATCCCGGGCGAAATGCGGCATCACCTCTTCGGCGAAATACTGGATGGAATCCATTGTTTCGTGCGGATCGCAGCCGAAATTCACATTCATGATCAGCCGGTCGACACCCATTTCGTCATAGACCGACAGCTTGTCGATCATTTCCTGCTTCATACCGATCAGCAGGCTTTTCGCCAGCTGGTCTATAGGCTGGCGTCGTGGCAGCGCCCGCACCACACCATTATCGACAAAGCCGGGTCCACCATAGACGTTTTCGAACCGTCCAAGGAAGGAGTGCGCCATCTGCATACGTTCGCGCTTTTCCATCTCGCTGTGACACATGAAACCGACCCGCAGCAGCGTCAGCGAGGTTTCACCCGACTCGCCAAGCTCGTCCTTGCCACGGTTAAACGCCGCGACCTGATCGCGAAGATAGGCTTCATTGCCCGGCAACGGGGTTGTCTGGACGTGATATCCCTGCCTGGCACAGTGATAGATGGCGTCCGGGTTGACCGCCGCCATCATCATTTGCGGTCCGCCGGGATTCAACGGGCGCGGCATCACGGTGATTGGGCCGAATTTGTAATATTTGCCGTCCCAGGACACTTCTTCCTCGTTCAGCAGCGCGCGCAGAACATCGAGAGACTCGTCAAACCGTTCACGTGTCTCGTGCATCGGAATGCCGAGATTTTCCATCTCATAGGGGAAATTGCCACGGCCAACACCAAGCAGAAGCCGGCCTTCGGTAAAGATATCGGCAACCACGACTTCGCCGGCGAACACCCGCATGTCACGGATTGGCAGGATGGTGATGGCGGTGATGATCTTGATCTGGTCGGTATGCGCCGCGATCTTGACAGCAAATTGCAGCGGGGCCGGCATCATCAGGCAGTTCATCAGATGATGCTCGGTAATTGTAACTGATTCGAACCCAAGCCTGTCGGCAAGCCCGGCCTGTGCAAGCATGTCCTGATAGACACGGTCGCCGCCATATGCCTTATCGGGGTAATCCGCCGATAGCTGAATACTGAATTTCATTAAACCCCCTGACAGGTTCTCCCCAGACCTGTCTACCTAAACCATATACCCAAACGATGATCAGGCCAACCACAAAGGCATTCCAGATCGTCAGACCGATCCAAATAGTGTCTAGGCAGATGGGATCACCTGTTTTGTGCCACGCAGACCGCCAATCGACCCGCGCGCCACATATTCCGCCACGATCAAGGAAATGATCCATCCGGATGTAACAGCCGTCGCAATTCCGAACCAAACACCTATGACTCCAAAATCATAAATCATTACATATACATAAACAAAGAATGCGACACCAAAGGCCTGGCGATACACACCGATCCAGAACGTCCAGATGGGGCGTTTCAGGGCCTGAAGAAACGAATTGATGGCAAACATCATCATGTAGATCGGCAGGATAAATCCATCGACCCGGAGATAGCTGACGCCAATCCTGATCACCTCGGGGTCATCGGTGAAGCTGCGCATCAACAGCGGCGAGGCAAAGAACAGAATCGGACAGGCCACAGCCATGAACATCCAGCCAAACTTCCAGCAGTCGAACAGCGCCTGCCTTACACGGTCATGCTTGCCGGCGCCAAAATTCTGGGCGGCGATTGGCAACAGCGCACCGGTAAGGCCGAAGACCGGCAGCAGGAACAGTTGCTCGACCCGTAGCGCGACACCATAGGCAGCCACCGCGGATGTTCCGAAACTCTTCAGATAGAACTGCACAACAAATCCAGCCGACATCATGACAAACATCGTCATCGCCACCGGCAATGTCTGCCGCATGATCGCCCCGTAGGTCGCAAGATCGGGCCGAAAACAGGATCGTGTGACACCGGTCATCAGATCGGTTTTGAACAGCCGCCAGAATACATAGACCATGATCCCTGTCTGGCTGAGTACCGTCGATACCGCGATACCGTCGAATCCCATGCCGCCCCAAAGACCCGGAATCCCGAAGACCAGCAACGGATTCAGTACAATATTGGCAAAGAAAGCCGCGATCTGGCCACGCTGCATCGACACCGTGTCACCTTGCGATTGCAGCAACCCGTTGACGCCAAAAGCCAGCACGAACCCGGGCAACGATAGAATCAGAACCCGCAGATACCGCGTGCCGGCCTCGCGATAATCGCCCTCGGTCGACACAAGCTTGATCAGCTCAGGTCCGATGAACCAGACAGCTACCATCAGAACAAGGCTGATGGTGATGCCAAAGCCGATACCCCGCGCGGCGATCATGCGCGCCTCATCACCCTGCTTTGCGCCTATGGCATTGCCGACCAGCGCGGTCATCGCCGAGGCGAGGCCAAATCCAAAGGTGATGAACAGGAAAAATGCCTGAAAGGAAATGGCAAGGCCGGCCTGTGCCGCGGTGCCAATCAGACCTGCAAAGAACACATCGACCACATTGTAAAGTGTGGTGAACACCATGCCGATGGCCGCCGGCACGGCAAGCCGCCGGAAATGAAGGGCCAGCGAGCCCTCGGTAAGGTCATGGGTACGCGACATGGAAAGAGCCCTCAGCCATCGCCGGCTTGTCAGAACAGGTCATTCGGATGTGACAATCCGCGGGGCGCGCCAGACTATGCGCCCGGCCACAACAAAAGTCCATCGGTGGCTGGCGCATGTGTCGGCAGCGGCTGGCAGGAACACATGGCTGCTGATGTCGGCTGGCAGACTACTCGGCAGGAATACGATCCATACGCTGGGAGTCAGCCTGAACCGGCAGAATCAACCCGGCCATGACCACAAGCACCGCCAGCCCGCTCATGAGGCTGAAAAGCGCTGCCATTTCATAGCCGGACTGCAGAATGGCACCGCAAATCGGCAATACCGACGCACCGATTGTAAGATTGACCATGAATTTGATGCTCAACACCCGCGCCCGCCAATTATCCGGAACATAGCGGGACAGAATTGTGTCGGTGATCGGGATCTGCCCAAAGACAAAACACATCGCCACCAGCATCGCAAAGAACAGTGCGTAGTCGGTGAACCGGGCCGCCAGCGCGACAAAGACAACCTGCCCGACACCAATCGCGAACAGCACCCATTTTGGCGCGACCCGGTCGATCAGCCAGCCAACCCCGACCTGGGTAAACGAGGCCACCGCATAGACAATCGAGGCCAGCAATCCCGTTATCGCCACCGAGGTCGAGATGTTGGGCAGTGAAATCTCGAAATAGCGCGGCACCACAAATGTCATGGCTCCGAAGATAAACCCGCCGCTTGCCGTTGACAGCAGCATCGCGCCAAGTGCCATCTGCCAGCCCGGCGCAAACCCGGTGGCAAGCTTGCCACCCGCCTTGGCCGCCGGTGACGCCTCGTCACCAAGCGCCATCGTGAAAACGATGCCATAGGCAATGCAGAACAACCCTGAAACAATGAAACACAGCCGCCAGTCGCCAAGGGTCAACAGCAGTCCGATGATCAGCGGCGCCGCTGCCACCCCCATATTCCCGAACACGCCGTTGATCCCCAACCGCAGACCGATCTTGCGATTGCTCTTGATCAGCATGGCGATCCCGACAGGGTGATAGATGGCCGCAAACACGCCGATCAACCCAATCGCCGCACCAAGCTGCCAGACCGTTTGCGACATCCCGGCCAGAACCGCCGCGATACCGATCCCGAAATGATAGACAACCATCATAAGCGAGCGCGAATAACGGTCGGCAAGCTGCGCGGCAACGGGTGCCATGCCCCCAAACAGCACAAAGCCCGCCACCCCATAGACAATGATCTGCTCATAGCTCAGCCCGAAATGCCGGCCGGCATCATAGGCCGCCTTGGCAAAGACAAGCATGATGAAGTGATCAAGAAAATGACTTACGTTCAGATAGATATCTGAAATCGTCTTTGACCTAACGGCGGCGAAAGCTGTCATGGCCATCCCCTTTTGATGATGTCTGAACAACAGGTTCAGGGCAATCCTAGACCCGCGTTGCGCAAAACGCCACCTGTCGCAGATGACACGGCATCGCCAACAGGCCATAGTGATGCAATGAACCCTGCCCCGCCTTATGACCCGCTTCCGCTGTCCCGCATTCTCGAGATTCTCGAAACCACGGGAACGATTGCCATGGTTGGTGCCAGCGCGCGCGCCGAGCGTCCATCCTGGCAGGTGATGTCCTTTCTGATCAAAACGGGATTTACCGTTGTGCCGGTCAATCCGGGACTGGCAGGCCAGACCTTGCTTGGCCAGACAGTCTATGCCGAACTGGCGGACATCCCCCGCCCTGTCGATATGGTCGATGTGTTCAGACCGTCAGACGCCTGTCCCGCCATTGCCACCGAGGCGGTCGCCATCGGCGCGCGAACGCTGTGGCTGCAGGAAGGCGTCGTCAGTGATGAGGCCGCCGCCATTGCCGCGGGCGCCGGCCTCGACGTGATCATGGACCGGTGCCCGAAAAAGGATATCGAGGCCCATCCCGGGCGCTGGCCTAGCGTTTGATAAAACCCTGCCCCTGCAGGAAGCCCAGCATGTGCGGGCGACCCTCGCGACCAAGCAGGCCTGCCATCTGCTCTGACCATCCCTGAACCTTCTGATTGTCGGTCCGCGATCCGTAATAGGCCCGCATGTCATCATCATAGGCGGCAATCGCCTGATCCTCTCCGTCGGTGCTGTAGCCATTTTCCTTCATCACCACGGACAGTGGCAGGCGCGGCTTGACCTCCGGGTCCTGGTCCGGATAGCCAAGGCACAGGCCGAAGACGGGATAGACCTGCTCCGGCAGATCCAGAATGTCGGTGACCCGGGCAGGGTCGTTGCGGAGCGCGCCGATATAACAGATGCCAAGCCCCACGGATTCTGCGGCAACCACCATGTTCTGGGCATAGAGCGCGGTATCAACGGTGGCGATGATGAATTGTTCCGTCAGCCCTTTTGCCGCCTCACCGCCATGCTGCTCACAGCACCGCATGGACCGGCTGAGATCAGCGCAGAACACCATGAATTCGGGTGCCTCCTCGACATAGCGCTGGCCACCCGCCACCTCGCGAAGGGCGACACGCTTGTCTGGGTCGGCAACGCGGATGATGGTTACCCCCTGCAGAAAACTTGAACTGGCCGCCGCCTGGGCAGCGGTAACGATTGTTGTCAGGACATCCTGCGGGACCGGCCTGTCAACAAAGCGGCGGATGGAACGATGGTTGTTCAGAAGGTCGATTGTCGGGTTCATGTAACCTGCACTCTTGATCATCAGGGGGAATCGGAACTGCCCCCCTGCTAGCCTATTTCGACCGGATGTTCAAATATCATGACACATAAAGGGGGCGCGGCGATTTTCGTCGTTTCGCCTTTGCCTTCCACTGGCTATTCTACCCGCACATGCAATATCTGCCTTGAGGACGTCACGGTGCTGGACAACGCCCCGATCAATGAAGACAGAGCCGGCTACGGGACCATTTCGGTATCCGTATGGCGCGGCGACTCCACCAATGGAAGATGGGACCAGTTTACGGTGCCCCGACAACCAAGCCAGACGGTGCTGGACATCGTCACCTGGATTCAGCAGGAGGCGGACCCGACCCTGACCTATCGCTTTGCCTGCCGTGTCGGCATGTGTGGATCCTGTGCGATGATGGTGAATGACGAGCCGAGATGGACCTGTCGCACCCATGTCGAGCGTGTGATCAGGGATGATGCCATCCGGATCGGGCCGCTTCGCAACCTGCCGGTGATCAAGGACCTTGCCACCGATATGGACCCGTTTTTCGACAAATGGGTCAAAGCCGAGGCAACGCACCATGCCTCTGCCGACAGGCATGACGCCTTTGCCCCGATATTGCCGGACGACGCCCACCGTATCGAGGCAAGCGCCGGCATTGAGTGCATCAACTGCGCGGTCTGCTATGCGGCCTGTGACACGGTGGCCGGCAACCCTGATTATCTGGGACCGGCGGCGCTGCAACGGGCCTGGACATTGTATAACGACGCGCGGGACGATGCCGGTGACGCCATTCTTGACGCCGTATCGGTTCAAGGGGGATGCCACAGCTGCCATTCGATGGGAAGCTGCACGCATTATTGCCCGAACGATCTGGACCCGATGGGGGCGATCGCCGGGCTGAAGCGCGCCACCGCACGGCGCGCGATGGGGCGGGGGCGTGGCTGATGCTTGATTTCCGCCTCTATATGGCGCAGCGCCTGTCAGCGCTGGTCATGGTGCCGCTTGTGATTGGTCATCTTGCGGTGATGATCTATGCCGTTCAGGATGGGCTGAGCGCCGGCGAAATTCTGGGACGAACCCGCGGCAGCCTGTTCTGGGCCCTGTTCTATGGCGGATTCGTCGCTGCGGTGTCGGTTCACGCCGCGATCGGCCTTCGCACCATCATCTCGGAATGGACCGCGCTGCGCGGCGGCATGTTGAATGCGCTGGCCGTTGCTGTGTGTCTTCTTCTTCTCGGCCTTGGGGGGCGCGCCGTTCTGGCCGTGACGATGCTATGAGCAGCGCCAGCCGAGCGCCGCGTGGCCATGCCCTGTGGTATGCACACATCATTCACCGCGTTTCGGGACTGGCGCTGGCGCTGTTCCTGCCACTGCATTTCTGGGTCCTGTCGCTGGCGCTGACCGATGCGGCACGGCTTGACAGCTTTCTGGCCTTCAGCGAGCTGCCGATTGTCAAAGGTGCGGAATTCGGGCTGGTGTTCCTGCTGGCCATGCATCTGTTTGGCGGGATGCGGCTGATGGCACTGGAATGGCTTCCCTGGAAGGCACCTCACAAGACACTTGCCGCCGGGGTCTTGGCCGTCTCTGCATTCATTTCCGGCGTATTTTTTCTGCAGGCCATCTAGGCGCGTGAGAGAGGATCAGCAATGACAGCCACCCTTGAAAGGCATGATACGGATATCCTGATCCTGGGATCCGGCGGTGCCGGCCTCTTTGCCGCGCTTCACGCCCAGCAGAGCGCACCGGAAGGCACCAGAATCACTATGGCCGTCAAGGGGTTGATCGGCAAATGTGGCTGCACCCGCATGGTTCAGGGTGGCTATAATGTGGCGCTTGGCGGTGGCGACACGGTCGAGCGGCATTTCATGGACACGATCAATGGCGGCAAATGGCTGCCCGATCAGGACATGGCCTGGCGGCTGTGCAGCACCGCAGTTGAACGGATCCATGAGCTGGAAAACGAGGTCGGCTGTTTCTTTGACCGCAATGAAGACGGCACATTGCATCAGAAGGCCTTTGCCGGCCAGACCGCCGACCGTACCGTTCACAAGGGCGATCTGACCGGGATCGAAATCATCAACAGATTGATGGAACAGGTGCTTCGTCGGCCGATCGAAAAGCTGCAGGAACACCGCGCCATTGCGCTGATTCCCGGCCGTGAGGGCGATGGTCTGTCCGGCGTGCTGATGATCGATATGCGCCGCGGCATGTTTCGGCTTGTTCGTGCCAAGGCCGTGCTGATGGCAACAGGCGGCGGACCGACAATGTATCGCTACCACACCCCGTCAGGCGACAAGACAATGGATGGGCTGGCGATGGCGCTGCGGGCGGGACTGCCACTTCGTGACATGGAGATGGTGCAGTTCCACCCGACCGGATTGCTGGCCGGTGACAATACCCGCATGACCGGCACCGTGCTTGAAGAAGGGCTTCGCGGCGCCGGTGGCATTCTGCTGAATGGCGCCGGTGACAGATTCATGTTCGATTATGACGAACGCGGCGAGCGCGCCACCCGCGATATCGTCAGCCGTGCCATCTATGACGAGATGCGAAAAGGCAATGTCACGCCGCAGGGCGGGGTTCATATCGAGATGGCGCATCTTGGTCCGGAGACCGTCAGCCGCAAATTCGCCGGCATGGTCAAGCGCTGTGCCGATTGCGGGTTCGATCTGGCCGCCGGCAGGGTCGAGGTGGTGCCGACAGCGCATTACTTCATGGGCGGTGTTGTCGTTGATACCGATGCACGGACCGCCCTTCCCGGCCTGTATGTGGCCGGCGAGGATGCCGGCGGGGCGCATGGTGCCAACCGGCTTGGCGGCAATGGCGTTGCCAATTCAACGGTCTATGGCGGCATTGCCGGCGATGTGATGGGACAGGATATTGCCAGCCAGGCATCGCTTCGCGACCCTGACGAAGCGGTGCTGTCCGCGGAAATTGACCGCGCCATGTTCCCCGTCGGCAAGAGCGGCGGCAATATCCATGAACTGCGGCGTGCGCTGCAGGATGCGATGTGGGACGATGTCGGCGTGATTCGCACCGCAGCCGGCATGACGCGCGCGCTGGACCGGCTTGACGAGATCGACGCGGCGCTGGCGGATACCGGCGTTGCGGGTGGACAGCTTGCCTTCAATCTGACCTGGCATGACTGGCTGAACATGCGATCGCTGGTCGATATTTCAAAAGTCATCACACATGCCGGCCTGGCACGTGAAAATTCGCGTGGTGCCCATTATCGCGAGGATTTCCCGGAGGTTGGCGAGCTGGAGAGTTCCTACTTCACGCGCGCAACAATGGCCGGTGATGATCTCGAGGTGACGCGCGCACCGGTTGCCTTTACCATTGTCAGGCCGGGTGAAACCATCCTGCCCGAAGGCGAGCCGGACACGCTGGTCGCGGCCGCGGAATGACAGATGGCATGGCCATCTAGATAGCTGATGAACTCAATGGGGGAACACCGATGATCCCGATCGACATCATCGAAACCACGGCAAATAACCTAATGGCAAAAGCCGCTATCGAGATCCCGGACGACTATCTGACCGGTCTGAAGGCGGCAGCGGACAGCGAGGATGGCGACCTGTCATCCTTTGTCCTTCACGCCATGCTGGAAAATTATGACGCCGCAAAGGAGGATGGCCGCGCCATGTGCGGCGATACCGGCACGCCGCGCTGGTATGTGAAGATGGGTAACGAGGCCCGGATCGAAGGCGGGCCGGTGGCGCTGGAATCGGCGTTGCGCCGCGCCACCGCCGATGCGACCGCCGCCGTGCCGCTGCGACCGAACCGCGTGCATCCGCTGTGGCGGACCGACCACAACAACAATGTCGGCATCGGCGCGCCGGAAATTGAATATGCGTTCGAGCCCGATGGCGAATGGATCGATCTGATCACGGTTCACAAGGGCGGGTTGTTCGGTACCGATTACCGGATGCTGTTCCCCTCTGACGGGATTGAGGGAATCAAGCGGTTCTATCTCGACAGTCTGGTGGCGTTCGGCAAGCGCGGCCTTGCCTGCCAGCCGGCGATCATCGGCATCGGGCTTGGCGGGACCAAGGACGCCTGCATGGTGCTTGGCAAGCGGGCGGCCTGTCTTCGCACCGTGGGGGACCGCAACAGCGACCCGCGCATTGCCGAGATTGAGGATGAATTCAAGGAGCTTGGCAATTCCATCGGCATGGGGGCGATGGGGTTTGTCGGCAAACATATGGTGATCGACTGCAATATCGAGGTTGGCTATTGCCATACCGGCGGTATGCAGATGTCGGTCCATGCCTTCTGCCTGTCATCGCGGCGTGCGGTGGCGCGCATTCATGCAGATGGCCGTGTCGAATACCGGACCGACCCGGACTGGTTCACCCCCTATCAGCGACGGGAGACGGTCGAATGGGAGCTTCCCGCAAACCACGCGAAATCCGCCTGAGTACAACACCGACCGCCGAGGCCATCGCCGAGCTGCAGCTTGGCGACATCGTCTATCTTGACGGGCTGATCTATACCGCGCGCGAAGGTGTCTATATGCGCGCGCTTGATGATCAGGCGAACATTCCAATGGACCTGCCGATGCAGAGCGCGGCGAATTTCCACTGTTCGCCTGCCGCCAACATCCGGGCCGATGGCAGTTTCGACCTTGGCGCGGTAACCGCCACCGCGTCCTTCCGCTTTGCCAAATGGCTTCCCGAATGGATGGCAAAGACAGGTGCCAGGCTGATCATCGGCAAGGGCGGCATGTCATCAAAGGACTACAGGGAATATTTCGTTCCCAATGGCGCGGTCTATCTGTCGACGGTGGGATATGGCACCGGGGCGCTGCTGGGGCGTGGGGTGGAAAATGTCGAGGCCGTCCACTGGCACGAGGAACTCGGCATCGCGCAGGCCATGTGGGTGATCAGGGCAAACCGGATGGGGCCGTTTATTGTCGCCTCGGACCTGAAAGGCAACTGCCTGTTCGAACGCGAGAACGCCAAGATCGCGGCCAATCTCGAAAAGGTCTATGAAGGCACACGCCCGGCGGTGCTGAAACGCCTTGGCGAAACCGATGACCGAAGCGACGAGATGATCGGTTAGCCACCAAGGATCCTTGGGCAACTCACCTCAGTCTTTCATGAAATTCCGCATTACCCCGGCGGCCGTCATCATCACTGCGGGCTTTGTCGCGCGCAGGATTTGCAAACGATCAAAAAGTGCAGGATCTTCATCCAGCGTCCGGCGGAGCGCAGTCCCGAATATCTGTCGAAGTTCGGTGCCGACATTGAACTTGCAGACCGCGGTATTCAGCGCAAGGTGGCGACGCATATCTTCCGGCACGCCGGATGCGCCGTGGATGACCAGCGGGCAATCGGTCACGGCCCCGATGGCGGCAAGCCGGTCAAGGTCGATCTCGGCCATGGCATCTGTCTGAAGATGCACATTGCCGACCGACACCGCCAGCGCGTCACAGCCACTCTCGGTGGCAAGTCTGCCAGCTTCAGCCGGGTCCGTCATCTCTGACTGCGCGCCGGCGGCATAGCCGACAAAGCCGATCTCCGCCTCGACCGACACGTCATGCCGGTGCGCCAGTTCGACCACCGCGCGGCTGTTCGCGATGTTTTCGTCAAGCGGCAGCGCCGATCCGTCATACATCACCGAGGTGAAGCCGGCATCGATTCCCGCCTGACATTCCGCAATTGTTTTCGCATGATCTATATGCGCCACCACAGGCACCGAGGCCGCCTCGCCAAGCGTGCGGAACATCACCCCGGAAACAGCCACCGGCATCGCCGCGCGAAATCCCGGTCCCGCCTGCAGGATGACAGGGCATCCCACCTCTTCGGCTGCGGCGACATAGGCCTCGGCATCCTCCCAGCCAAGAACCACAGCGCCCATCACCGCGCGGCCCTCGGCGCGCGCTGGAACCAGTACATCCGTCAGGCTCGCAACAGGCATGCGCCCCCCTTATTTGAATTTCGCGATCATGTCCTTGATGCCGGGGATCGTCTCGATCTGATAGGCATGGGTCGGCTGGAAATACTGCACCAGCGAACGCTGGGTCAGCCCACCAAGGATGGTGAAATAATACATCTCGTATCCCGGCAGCACGCAGCAGGGATGGTAGCCATTGTCGATGCAGATGGTTGACCCGTCGACGATGTGGTAGGCGTCACCGGGTTTGCCGTCCTCGCGCTGCAGCATCTGCAGGCCGGAGCCCCAGTTCGGCTTGAAGCGGAAATTGTAGGTTTCGTCATGCCGTGTCTCGTCGGGCAGCCGGTTGGTGTCGTGCTTGTGGCTTGGAAAGCCGGACCAGCCACCGGCCCCGACAGTGAACAGCTCGGAGACCAGCAGCCTGCCAACACGGTCATGCTGCTTCTGGCCGAGGATATGCTTGATCTTGCGGTGCGTCTTGGTGTCATCGGAGCCGTACTGCACAAGGTCGGGTTCGCGGACATCGAACGGCTCCAGCACCTTGTCATATTTTGCACCGGCAATGAATGTCTCGGTGGCGTCCGACAGGCAGACAATCGTCACCTTTGCGCCGACCGGCACATAGACCCCTTCCGGCTCGCCATCCCACACATCCTCGCCGCGATTGCCAAGCTTTGTGAAACTGACGCCTTCAACGGTGACATCGACCGTACCCGTGGCCGGAACGATACAAGTCTCATATCCGGGAACCTGATATTCAAAGGCCTGACCCTTTGTCAGCTTGACGATATTGAAATAGTTCAGCGGAACGGTGCCATTCTCGGCATCGACGATCGGCCTGTTCTGATTGTCATAGGGGGCAATATGCATGCGTCCGTCTCCGTTCAGTCGCCATCCACTATATGCCGCCTATTGTGCGGGATGACATGAATTCATCAATTTCGGGGCCATTCGGCATCGCGGCGGCGCACCCACGTCGTGACACGGCAAGCGCCGCGCCGGCAGCGCCGCGCCGCACCGCATCCTCGATAGTCGCGCCATCGGCAAGCGAGGCGACAATCGTACCAAGAAAGGCGTCGCCCGACCCGAACGGTTTCAGCGCATCAACGCGGAAAATCCCGATATGAGTGGCGGTGTCGGCGGTCAGTATATCACATCCCCCCTCGCCCATCTTGTAAAGCGTCAACACCCCACCGGCAGCCATCCTGTCGGCAAATTCACGCCCCCTGCCATCGGATATGACGTCGAATTCCTCGTCATTCGCGACAAGCATATCGACCTTTTGGGCCATCGCAGCCAGTGTCCGCCCTGCATCATCAAGGTCTGCCCACGCCTGGGGGCGGTAATCAACATCAAGCACAATCGGACATCCGGCATCGCGGGCGCGTTCCATGATCCGGCCACAGGCGGACCGCGACGGCTCGCGCGACAGGGCGGTGCCGGTGATGATGATCACACCAATGGTCGCAAGATCGACGCTGTCGGCATGATCCGGGGTGATGGCAAGGTCGGCGGCATCATTCCGGTAAATCACAACATTGGGCGCATCCGTGGTGCTTTCGGCAAGCGCCAGCGAGGTGCGTTCAAGACCGGTCGTCATATGGCAGTATCGCGTATCGACCCCGTAATCCGTCAGGGCGCGGGTCACGAACCGGCCCACCCCGTCATTCGAGATGGCGGACATCAGCATCACAGGACAATGCTGTTTCGCGATGGTGACAGCGATATTGCCGGACGATCCCCCGACATCGGTGACAAGGCTTTCAGCATCCTCGATACGGGTTCCGTCCGGCACCGGATAGATATCCATCCCGGCCCGCCCGATGACGAGGGCCGCGCGACCGGCAAGCCGTTCAGAAATGCGTATTGCCGCTGTCATGATCCCAGACTGTATCCGACATCATGCAGCGCCTGATGCAGCTTGTTATAACCCATCTTCGCATATTCCAGCGGATTGGCCTTGGCGGGGTCCTGCTCGGCCTCGATGATCACCCAGCCTTCATAACCGACATCGAACAGACGCTTCATGATGTCGTCATAGTCGATCATGCCGTCACCGGGAACGGTGAACACGCCCTTGAGAACACAATCGAGGAACGACTCGGCATCCCGGTCGATACCGGCCAGGATTTCGGCGCGGATATCCTTGGTATGGAAGTGGTTGATCCGCTTGCCATGCTTGGCGATCACCGCCGCATTGTCACCGCCGGCAAACACAAGATGCCCGGTATCCAGAAGAAGCCCGACAGCCTCGCCGGTGGCGTTCATCAGCGCGTCCAGCTCGGCCTCGGTCTCGACGGCTGTTCCCATATGGTGATGGAATGTCAGCGGCACACCTTCGGATGCACAATGTTCGGCCAGCGCGGTCAGACGTCTGCCATAGGCGGCAACATCGAATTCATCCAGTCTGGGGCGGCTGGACAGGGGTTTTTCCTGCCGGTTCTGGACCGTGTTGAAGGTCTCGCCATAGACAATGACCGACGCGCCGACAGCCTTGAACAGCGCCAGTTGATCGGCAATGCGTCCCAGCTCGGCGTCCAGATCATTATTGATCAGGGTGCCGCTGTACCAGCCTGATACAAGCGCCAGATCATGCGCCTTCAGCACAGCGGAAAGCGCGTCCGCTTCCTTGGGAAATTTGCCCCCGGTTTCGGTGCCGACAAACCCGGCTTCGCGGGTTTCGGACAGGCACACCTCGAGCGGTGTGTCACCACCAAGTTGCGGCAGGTCGTCATTCGACCAGGAAATGGGCGACATCCCAAGACGCAGTTTCATAGTCATGTCCCTTTTACGAAGAACCAAACACAGATAAGGCCGGCAAAACCGACAATCAGGCCGACCGGCCCTCGGCATTGCCGGCATCGCTGTCTTCCAGCAATTCAGGATACCGCAGATCAATGCCAAGAAGCTGGCGAAGTTCGGGCGTCGCGGCATCCCGAACAACTGGATCGATCGAGCGATCAAGGGCTTCCATCGGCTTGACGAATTTTGGCAGATACTGGCCCAGAATTGACGTCCGTTCACCCTGGCTGTTGTTTGGCATCGAACAGTGCCAGGCCATCCCGACAAACAGCAACAGGCTGCCCGGTGGGCATGGCAACTGGATATGTTCATCGGCAAATTGCGCGGCTGTCGGATAGACCGCCCGTGTCTGCGATCCCGGTACAATCGCCGTGGCGCCATTTTCAGCGGTGAATTCGTGAAGGCTGATCAATGACTGACAGTTCATGTGGAACTGGGAATTGATGCCGGTCGGGAATTCATCGGGGTCATGCATGTCCCAATAGGGATAGTCGACATGCGGTTCCTGACCCGGCGCGCCGGGAAGAAGGCGGTTCGCGGCATAGGAACCAAGGATGAACTTCTTGCCAAGGATCTTGCCGAATACCTTCATGACCAGCGGGTGCTGGACCATATCGACAAACACATCCCCCTTGTTGAGCAGATTCCAGACACGGCGCTGCAGATGGATCTTGTCCTCGTGTCCGCCATGAAAATGCGTGGCTGTCTGAACGCCATCGGAATGCGCGTTGATGATCCGGTTGGCCTCGGCCACCTGATCTTCGCTGAAAACACTTTCAACAAGGTAATAGCCCGGACCGGTCAACAGCGCGTCAATAGCGGCATCTGCATGCTGGTCCCAGTTCTTAGACATATCGTTCATGATAGCATCCATTCATGTGCCGGATCGTTCCTGAACTTCCAGACCCGCTTTGGCCCGGCCATGACATTGAGATAATAGCTCTCATAGCCATGTGGCGCGCCAACGGGATGGTAGCCGCGCGGCACCATCACCACCGTCCGGTCCTCGGCGGCCATGGTTTCATCAAGTTCGCGGCTGTCGTCATAGACCCGATGCAGGACATAGCCCTGCGATGGGTTCACGCGATGATAATAGGTTTCCTCGAGATAGGATTCCTCGGGCAGATTGTCGGTATCATGCTTGTGCGGCGGATAGGATGACCAGTTGCCGGCCGGGGTGATCACTTCCACCACCAGCAGGCTGTCGGCCGGTTCGGTCTCAGGCAGGATATTGCAGACATGCCGCGTATTGGTGCCAGTGCCGCGCATTTCCAGCGGCATGCTGTCGGCCCCGATCAGGCGCGGTGGCAAGGCACCGTCGATCCCCGGCGCGCGGCAGACCGCCAGTTCGGCATCGGTGCCAGCCTCGACATGCCAATCTGTCTTCATCGGAATGTAAACGGCGTGCGGCGCCACGCGATCAAACACACTGGATCGGCCTGACAGCATGCCGGTATCAAGATCACCGGCCCTGATCCGGGCATTTCCGGAAAGCAATACAAGGCAGATTTCGTCAGCTGTGCCGTCAATTGCAAGCGCCTGTCCGGCCTTCAGGTCGTGAAGCCCGAAACCGACATAGGACCATCCTGCCGATTCAGGCGTGATGTCATGAACAGCACCACCACCAAGGTTCGGTCTGACAAGCAGTTTCGACATATTCCGTCTCCCGTCCCGTCGATCAGCGAAGCTGACGCTTCTTGTTCTGGAGCCAGCCTTCATAGGCTGCCGTCACCTCGGCGCGTTCCGATGTTGCGGGGACACCGACCTCCCACCATGTGCCGCCAGCGGCTGTCGAGGGGCCCGGGTCGGTGTCGATCACGATCACATCCACACCCTTGCGCACCACCGCCTCGGCGGCCATCGCCTCCAGCTCGGCAATTGAGCCGGCCTTTTGTGCCCGCGCGCCCATCGAGGCGGCATGCGCGACAAAGTCGATCTCGGGCAGAACCTCATGCGCCGAGTCGGCAAACAGATTGTTGAACGCCGCACCGCCGGTTGCCGCCTGCAACCTGTTGATGCAGCCAAACCCCCGGTTGTCGGTGATGATCAGCGTCATCGACCGTCCCATCATCACCGCCGTTGCCAGTTCGGCATTCAGCATCAGATAGGACCCGTCACCGGCAAACACGACATTCGGCCTGTCAGGTGCCGCCATGTCGACACCGATACCCGCTGCCACCTCATAGCCCATGCAGGAAAAGCCATATTCCATGTGATATCCGTCGACCTGCCCGACCTGCCACAGCTTGTGAAGCTCGCCCGGCATCGATCCGGCGGCACCCACGACGATTGTCTCTGGCGGACAGGCGCGATTGACGGCACCGATCACCTCGCTGTCGGATGGCAGACGGTTGCTGTCAGCCGGGGCATCGCACACGGCGGCAACCTCCGTCATCCAGCCGTCCCAGGCACTGGCGATTTCATTTTGATAGGCATCATCGGTGCGATAATCACCAAGGCCGGCGGCAAGCGCCTCGATACCGACCCTGGCATCGGCCAGCAATGGCATGGCCGCATGTTTGACAAGATCATGCGTCTGCACATTCAGCGCGATCACCTGCCCCCTGATCAGGCCATTCGACCCGGTGGTGAAATCCTGCAGTCTGCTGCCCACCGACAGCACCACATCGGCAGATTCGGCCAGCGCATTGGCCGCCGACGCGCCGGTGACACCCAGCGAGCCGACATAGACTTCATCAGCTTCGACAAGACTGGATTTGCCAGCCTGGGTGGCGGCCACCGGAATACCAGTCTTCGCCGCAAATTCGCCGAGAGCCTGTGACGCCCCGGAATAGCGAACACCGCCACCGGCGATGATCATCGGCCGTTTGGCAGCTTTCAGCGCCGCGATGGCGCGGGCCAGTTCGCCCTCATCAGGACGGACCCGGCGCACCGACCACAGACGTGGCGCAAAAAAGCTTTCCGGATAGTCCCACGCCTCGGCCTGAACATCCTGGCACAGGCCAAGCGTCACCGGCCCGCAATCGGCAGGGTCGGTCAGCACGGACATGGCCTTGGGAAGCGCCTGCAGGAGTTGTTCAGGACGGGTGATGCGGTCGAAATAGCGCGAGATCGGACGCAGACAGTCATTTGCCGATACCAGCCCGTCGGCAAAGCTTTCCACCTGCTGCAGAACAGGGTCAGGTGCCCGGGTGGCAAACACGTCCCCCGGCAGCAGCAGGACCGGCAGCCTGTTGACATGTGCCAACGCCGCCGCAGTCGCAAGGTTGGTTGCTCCGGGACCAATCGAGGTTGTCACCGCCATCATCCGGCGTCGCTGCATCTGCTTGGCATAGGCAATAGCGATATGCGCCATGCCCTGTTCATTGTGACCGCGGAATGTCGGCAAGTCATCGCGGATGCCATGCAACGCCTCGCCAAGCCCGGCGACATTGCCATGTCCGAAAATGGCCCAGACACCGGCAAAGGCGGGCGCTGTGCTACCATCAAGCTGTTCGATGCTCTGCGCCGCCATCCAGCGGGTCAGCGCCTGCGACATTGTCAGTCGAATGGTTGCCATCTCTGTCTCCCTTTGATCAGCCGGCCATGTCCCAGGCGTCGATCAGCCGCCGGTAAATGACACTCATCATTTCGCTCGCGCCCGCATCATCGATCTCACCGGCAAACCAGCGCCGCGCCGCGTCATTGAAGATCGTGCGGCCAATGGCAAAACCGCAGACAAGAGGTTCGCTGCGCGCCATACCGAACACATCGATCAGTTCGTCATCGGGCACCTGTTTGCCAAGGACAATGATGCCCTGAAGATGCGGATCATGCGCGCGGACAATATCACCGGCTGTGGTCCAGAAATCCGGGCTGGCAATCGGCTCCAGCTTCCACCAGTCCGGCATCACGCCAAGATCATACATACGTTTCATCAGGGCATGGATCTGTCCGGGATCGGCAGGCTTGTCGGCGCGTCCATTGATAATCTCGAGCAGGAATTCATGCCCCGTGCGCCGACACGCGTCGGCAAGTCCGACAAGGCTTTGTTCATGATGGGCAATCAGATCTGCCGGATCATCGGTGCGAAGCGGCGCCAGCACCTTGACGCAGTGATTGACCGGCCATTCGGCTAGACGACTTCCCAGATCCGGACCCTGTTCAAAAGCCAGAGGAAAGACACCTGACTCCTCGATCGGTCGTCCGATCCAGATATCATGATCGGACGCCGCGTGAAGCGCCGTCCGGCCAAGCCTGTCATCAACCAGAACACCAAGTCCGGCGCGGGTTGCCGACAGATCGGTGACGGCGGCAAGGGCCAATGATTTGAAATGATCAATGTCGGAGTCGTTACGGCCACAGGCCGTCGCCATCTCGGTGAACTGGACACGATGGTCAAAGGCAAAGGCAAGAAGCTGTTCATGCCGACGACGGCGCGTCGTCGCCCAATGGATCTGCTCGAGCCTGGCATCATTGCGAAGCGCAAAATGCTCGCTGCCTGTCTCGATCATGTGACGAAGCTCGATCTGCGAGGGATAGGACGGGGCGCAGCCATGACGCGACACCGCAAGGGCACCGCAGATATTGGCATAAAGTGCGCATTCGGCAGCGGACGCGCCCCGCAGCCAGCCAGACAGAAATCCGGACATGAACCCGTCACCGGCACCAAGGACATTGAACACCTCGATTTCGCGCACCGGCGAACTTATGCCATCCTGCCAGCCGGCAATGTCACCTTCGAAAACCACACAGCCAAGCGCGCCGCGCTTGCAGACCAGTGTTGCGTCAGTGATCGCGCGGGCTGCCTGAAGGGCGGCAATGGTATCGGTGCTGCCACCGGCGATGTGCCATTCCTCCTCGGTGCCGACGATCAGGTCGCAATGTGGCAGCACGGTTTGCAGATGGGCGGTCACGCGAGCGCTTTCGGCAAAGCGGCTTTCGCCATCACCATGGCCACCAAGCGCCCACAGATTGGGACGGTAATCGATATCAAAGGCAACCTTGCGCCCAAACTGGCGGGCAAGCTTCATCGCGGCGAAACTGGCACCAGCCACCCGGTCGGTGCTGAAATGCGTGCCGGTCACAAGAACCGCCTTTGCCGAGGCGATGAAATCCGGATCGATATCAGCCTCTTCGATCGCCATGTCGGCGCAGTTCTCGCGATAGAAAATCAACGGAAACTGTTCACCATCGCGAATGCCGAGGATGACCAGCGCTGTCAGGCGGTCAGGATCCGTTTTCACATGGCTTGTATCGACACCTTCGCGGGTCAGTTGTTCGCGAATGAACCGGCCCATATGTTCATCGCCAACCCCCGTGATCAGCGCAGATTTCAGGCCAAGGCGCGAACAGCCAATGCTGATATTTGTCGGACTGCCACCGATATATTTGGCAAAGCTGGACATGTCCTCCAGACGCCCGCCAACCTGACCCCCATACAGATCGACTGACGACCGGCCAATGCAGATGACATCAAGCGCCGTGTCAGCCATTCATGGAACCCTTCTCACGCTTCAGACCGGCCTCGACGGCCAGATACTGGGCCAGATTCATGGTGGCGCACAGCGAGCGGAACCCGAACAGATGTTCCTCGGTGACAAGCAGGGTCGTGTCGAGGGCGATGGGGCTGACACTGGTATCGGTGATGCTGACAATGGACACGCCCCTTTCATGCGCCTGCTGCGCCAGATTGGCGGTCATTTCGCCATAGGGCGAAAAGCTGACAACCAGAAGCACATCACGCGGGCCGATCAGCTTCAATTCGCGGAGTGCCAGCGCGGGTGAGTCACGGAATTCCTGCGAACGGATACCAAGCTGGGTCAAGAGATATCCAAGATAGACGGTGACCGGCTTTGCACGACCACCAGCCGCCAGCCAGACCGTCTCGGCCTCGGCAAGTCGCCGTGATGCCATTTCCAGGGTGTTGAACGAGACCGTGTTGGAAAGACGCTTGATCGAGTCGACAGCCGAAATGGACAGCGCCTCGAGATGATCGGCCGGATTTACCGCCGCCATTTCAGACAGGCGAATGGCATATTGTGGCCAGCTGCTGCGGACCTGCTGGCGAAAGACGGTCTGCATCTGGCTGAACCCTTCAAAGCCCAGCGTTTGCGCAAACCGGACAAAGGCGGATGTCGCGATATCTGTTTCAGCGGCAAGCTCGGCAAGCGTTGACAGGGCTATGGCTTCAGGGTGGCCAAGCGCAAAATTGCCGATTTCCTGTAACCGCCGTGGCAGACCGGCATGTTGCTGCTCAATCTTCTCGACAAGCTGGTCGAATGTCTCCGGTCTTGTCGCGACTTCAGCGGCTTCCATGGCTACGTCCAATCCAAAATGACGCCAATCCAAAATGACGATTTAATCAGCAAGCTCCTTGGCAAGATCGCCAATCTCGGCACCACCCGCCATCAACCTCTTGATGTCATCACCTTCCAGATCCCTGGACGTACCCTGCCCGATCACTTCGCCAAGGCTGAGGAAGGTGAACCGGTCGGCAATCAATCTGGCGTGAATTTCGTTGTGGGTAATCAGAATGATCGCGATATCGCCAAGTTTTTGAACCTTGCGGATGGTTTTCAGAACTTCCATCTGCTGTTTCTGACCAAGAGCCGATGTCGGTTCATCGAGGATCAGCACCTTTGCGCCAAAATAGATGGCACGGGCGATGGCAAGCGTCTGGCGCTGACCGCCCGACATCGTGCCGACAGGCTGGTTCGGGTCGGCGACATTGATCCCGATCTTTGCCATTTCGCGGGTGGCGATTTCATCCATTTCCTGCATTTTCATCAGACCGAACGGTCCGGGGAAATGGGTGATCTCGCGTCCAAGGAAAAAGTTCCGGGTCACCGAGGTCAGCGCGTTCAGGGCCAGATCCTGATAGACCGTGCCAATCCCCGCCTCGGTGGCATCACGCGGCGAGGCGAACGCCACCGGCCTGCCTTCGACCTTGATCTCGCCCGATGTCGGCTTGAATACACCAGACAGGATCTTGATCAGGGTGGATTTACCGGCCCCGTTGTCACCGAGAAGCGCATGCACCTCGCCGGGATAGACCTTGAGGTCGACCCCGTTCAACGCCGTGAAGGAGCCGAATTTCTTTACCAGGCCAATGGTCTCGATAAGCGGTTCTGTCGCGTTGTCAGCCATGTCAGAGCGTACCCATGATTCGCTTGCGTATGTTTTCATTCAGCAATGCCGAGGCGACAATCACCAGACCAAGGAAGACCCGGTAGAACGACCCGTCGATGCCGGGAATGTAGAAGAACGCTTCTTTGGCGATGCCAAAGATGAAGGCCCCGACGATGATCCCCATCACCGTGCCGAACCCGCCGGTCATCACAATGCCGCCGATCACGGCTGCCGCAATCGCCTCAAGTTCTTTCAGATTGCCCTTCGCGGCATCGGCGGTGTTGACCTCGAACACCTGACAGGTGGCAAAAATGGTGGCGCAGAAGGCCGAAAAGACAAACAGGGATATCTTGACCCTGTCGGTTGGCACACCATTGGCCTTTGCCGCCTGCAGATTGCCCCCGGTGGAATAGATCCAGTTGCCGGCCTGTGTACGGCTAAGCACCACATAGCAGAGAAGCGCCAGAATCAGCCAGATCATGACACAGGAATACAGGCCCGGCGCAAACTGGCTGCCGAAATTGTTGGTGTTCCAGTCAACCGGAAAATACAGGAAGTCAAAAATCGGCTCGAGAATGTCTCCCCCAAAGAAATTGGCGACAGGCTGTGCCGACGCGATCGTGTCGATATAGGCCCTTGCCACATCAAGATCGGTAACCGTCTTGGGGGTAACCGGCGTGACGGTGAAATTGGCAATCTTCTCCCTGATTGTCGTGACCATCACCTCGTTGCCGGACTCGATGGCATTCTCAAGCGCGCGCTCCAGCGGCTTGACGCCCTTGGCCGTCATGATTTCGGTCTTCGCATCCGCGACGCGCTGATAGGTGTATTCCAGCCGTTCGGTCAGCGCCGCGATCTTTTCCGCCGGTGCTGTCTGCAGGATCGCCAGCAGGTCGGTTTCCGGCAGCGCCTTGGCTGCCTCGCGTTCCATTTCGCCATGTCCCGGCACATCGATGATATTCTTTATGTCGGGAAGTTCGGTAACCGTTGTCGCGCCCTTTGTCTGGTCCGGGCGATGGTTGAATGCCCGAAGCGATACTTCGGTCAGGCCGCGAAGGAAGAACAATCCACCAAGCGTCACGATGAATGACGGCAGACCCGACCGCACAACGATGTAACCCTGAAGCCACCCGAAAAACAGCGTGAAACACATCGTGATCATGATGGCGCCGATTGGCGATACATTCTCGATATGGATCAGGGTGAAGAATTCGATATGCGCACCGCCCTCAAAGGAAATATAGGGAATGACGATGGCAAAACCCCATCGAAGCACCATTGCCATGCACGCGCCGGCAAAGCCGATCATCGAACCGATCGACAGGTCGAATTCACCAGCGATAATCAACAGACCGGCACCAAGGGCGATGATGCCCAATTGCGCAATCACACGCAGATTGTTGCGGATCCCGAGAGCGTTGAAGCCTTCACCGGCAAAGGGGTTGAGCGAGAATTCGCCAGCCGGGATCGAAAAATATCCGAGCATGCCAAAGAGAAGAAGCATCACGCCGATCGGGCCGATTTCCGGCCGTGCCAGCAATGATTTCAGCCATCCCTTTGATGCGAGACGATCGGATTCCTGCCTGGTGGGTGCTGTCTGGTTCATGTCTAAATCCAAAAAAAGTGGGTAGCAGAACGCTACCCACTTCGATGTTTTACGTGATTACCGGTCGACGCCCGCAAGCGAGGCAACCGAAGACGCGTTCGACTTGTCAACAAAGCCTGGGCCAGACGGGATGTTTGCACCCGGAAGCAGGCCAGCGCCGTTGTTGTACAGGTGCAGAACGATCACAGGCATGTAGCCCTGCAGACGCTGCTGCTGGTCGATCGTGTACTGAACCTTGCCAGCATTGATCATGTCCATGACCGGCGGGCTGAGGTCGAAGCAGGAGTGGTGAACGGTCATGCCAAGCTCGTCGATGGCCTGCTGAACACCGGCGCAGACATGCGGACCGACCGACAGGACGGCGTCGATGTCAGGGTTGGCCTGCAGGCCAGCAGCCGCACGGGTCGGGATGGTGGCCGGGTCGTTCGAGCTGTCAACCAGCTTGATCGGAACCGACTCGCCATAACCGTTACAGCGGTCGTTCAGAGCGGTGTTGTAGGCTTCCTGAATGAAGCAGACGCCCTTTGTGGCACCCTCTGCCTTGGCGCGGGCACCAGCAGCCTGACCAGCCAGGAATTCAGGCTGACCGACATGCATCAGGGCACCAACGTCCTTCGACGACTCGAGGCCCGAGTTCATCGTGATGACAGGAATACCGGCAGCTACGGCATCCTTGATCGCCTGACCAAGTGCATCCGGATCCGGCAGCGAGACAACCATGCCATCAGGCTGTGTTGCGGCGGCGGCGGCAATCGACTTGGCCATATCACCCATGTCACCGGACGGGGTGAAAATGTATTCAAAATCGGCACCAACAGCGCGAGCGGCATCTTCGCCACCCTTCTGCACTACGGGCCAGAATGGATCTTTACCTTCGCCATGTGTAACCATTACATAGCGTTCTGCCTGGGCGGCGCCTGAAAACAGCACAGCAGCAGACAGCGCAAGAAGCAACTTCTTCATTGTGTCCTCCAAAGGTTTGTCGGGGGACGTTTCGATGTGAATGAATTTGAATAGCCCCCGCACGAAACTCTAAGAAGGACGAAACGGTTGTAAAGACCCTATTTGGAAAAAATATTTCAAAATTTCGTTTTCGTGATTTTTGTTCTTGCGTCAATGCGCCACATGGGCGACCAAATCTTTCACAGAATACTACCCACCTCAGCGGCCGGATTGTCTGGCCGACACATCTGGAGTTCGTGATGAAGGAAATCGGCATCGGCGTCATCGGCACAGGCTTTATGGGAAAGGCGCATTCCATTGCCTACAGCGCATCAGCATCGGTTTTTGGAACCGGTCTGCGGCCCCGTCTGGAAATCGTCTGCGACCTCAGTCCCGAGCGTGCGTCACAGCGTGCGACCGATCTTGGTTTCAATCGTTACACAGCTGACTGGCAGGAGGTTGTTAACGATCCTGCGGTTGACCTGATTTCTGTCTGCACGCCGAATGATACCCATGCCGAAATCTCGATTGCGGCCCTGAAGGCGGGAAAACATGTCTGGTGCGAGAAGCCGATGTCGACAACGCTTGGCGATTCGCAGGCGATGACGGATGCCGCGTCTGCCAGTTCCGGCAAGACGATCATCGGTTACAACTACACCAAGAACCCGGCGGTCACCCATGCGCGGCGTTTGATTGAGAGTGGTGCCATCGGGCGTGTGGCGGCCTTCTTCTGCCGTTATGATGTCGATAACGAGGCTGACGAGACCCGCCCCTGGTCGTGGCGCATGTCGCGCGACCAGTCGGGAACAGGCGCCAATGGCGATGTGCTGAGCCACGTCATCAGCGTGGCGCATTATCTGACAGGATCGACAATCAAGAGGGTCGTCGGCGATATTGCGATTGTTCACAAGGACCGTGACGACCCGCAAAATGCCGGCAGCCGGAAACAGGTCGACAATGACGATATGGTTGCGGCCCTGGTCCAGTTCGAGAACGGCGTGCATGGTCATATCGGTGCCAGCCGCGTGACATGGGGCTATAAATGCGGCCTTCGCTGGGAAGTTCATGGCACCAAGGGCACCATCATCTTTGAGCAGGAACGTCTGAACGAGCTGCGTCTGTTCACCCCGCAGGATGATCCGGCAACAGACGGGTTCCGGACCATTCTGACAGGCCCGCAACATCCTCCCTATGCCGCTTTCCTGCCGAACGGAGGGCACAGCCTTGGCTATATGGATGTGAAGATCTGCGAACTTCACGAGCTTCTCGAGGCCATCGAGACGAACCAGGCGGTCTGGCCGTCCTTTGCCGACGGGCTGGTGATCGAAAAGGTCATGGATGCGGTGGACAGATCCTCGCTCAGCGGCAGCTGGGAAGATGTCTGACACCTGTTTCGACAAGGGGCCTTAAGAAGGAGCCAGCAATGGTTGATAACAGCACGACAAGCGTCATCATTTCCGGCGGCACCCAGGGTCTTGGCATGGCCGTGGCCGAATGTCTGATCGCACAAGGGTGCCGACACCTGACAATCACCGGGCGCGACGCCGACAAGGGCGAAGCGGCAGCGGCGGCGCTTGGCAGGAACGGCGTTGATTGCCTGTTTGTCGCCTGTGATGTTGCCAGCATCGAGGATTGCCAGTCGGTTGTCGAACAGGCGGTGGCACGTCATGGCTTTGTCAACGGGCTTGTCAATTGCGCCGCCGATACCTCGCGCGGCAGCCTTGTCGACACCTCGCCCGAATTGTGGGACCGCCACATGAACATCAACCTGCGGGGACCGTTTCTGCTGATGCAGGGTGTGGTACGGCACCTGCTTGATTCCGGCAAACCGGGGTCAATCGTCAACATCCTTTCGACCTCGGCACATGTCGGCCAGAGTTTCCTGACCGCCTATTCGACATCAAAGGGCGGGCTTCAGACACTGACCCTGAACACCGCCAATGCCTATCGCTCGAACCTGATCAGATGCAACGCGGTGGCACCGGGCTGGATGGACACACCAGGCGAAGATGTGGTGCAGAAGAAATTCCATGACGCGCCGGATGACTGGCTGCAACAGGCCGAGGCAGGTCTGCCGATGGGCCAGCTTGTCAAAACGGACCAGATCGCCCCGCTGATTGCCTATCTCGTCAGCCCGGATTCCGGCATCATCACCGGCGCGGTGATCAATTACGACCAGCAGATCATCGGTGCGGTCCCCGAATAGAACCGGGTGAGCGGCGTTAAAAACTTTGGTAATCGCCACAGCGCCTGTTTCAGCTGTCAAACCCGTCAGGATATTTTGACCGCCACCGCCAGACATCGGCGCACATGGTGTCAAGGGTCCGCGCCGCCTTCCAGTCCAGCACATCATTGGCCTTTGACGGATTGGCGAAAAACTCGGCTATATCACCCTCGCGACGCGGTTTGATCGCATAGGGGATCGACTGGTTGCTGGCCCGCCTGAAGGCCGCAATGACCTCAAAAACCGATCTGCCTTCACCACTGCCAAGATTGAACACCTCGACACCCTGATGATTGGCAAGATAGGCCATCGCCGCGATATGGCCATCGGCAAGGTCGGTGATATGGATGTAATCCCTGACCCCCGTGCCATCGCGGGTTTCATAGTCGTCTCCAAAGACTGACAGCTCGGGCCGCTTGCCGGTGGCAACATCCGCGATGTAGGGGACCAGATTGTTTGGAATGCCCTTTGGGTCTTCACCGATGTCACCGGATTCATGCGCCCCAACAGGATTGAAATAGCGCAACAGCGCGGCAGACCGACTTGCATCTGTCGCGGCCCAGTCGGCGATGATGCCCTCGACAATCGCCTTGGTGCGTCCATAAACATTGACTGGTGCCACCGGGTGCGCCTCATCATAGGGCAAATAATGCGGCGTGCCATAGACGGTGGCGGAGGACGAGAAGATAATTCGCCGGCATCCGGCCCGATCCATTGCCTCCAGCAGGCTGATCGATCCCTCGACATTGCTGCGGTAATAGCGCAGCGGCTGGTCCTGTGATTCCCCGACAGCCTTCAACCCGGCGCAATGGATGACGATATCTGGCCTGAACGACGACAACGCCTTTGAAAGGGCATCGCGATTACAGATGTCCTGCTCCAGAACCTCGAATGACATGCCGGTTATGGTGCGAACCTGATAAAGCGATTTTGGCGAGCTGTTCCCGAAATTATCAATCACAAGAACCTCGTGATCGCCGGTCAGCAGACCGACGAGGATGTGACTGCCGATATAGCCTGCGCCACCAGTAAGGCATACACGCATCGAAATGCTCCTTCGCACCGCCGGCATCGTAACCGGCGCGGGCAGTTACCTCAATCGACGTTGAACAGATCCCGGCTGAACACCTTGTCCGACACATCGGCAAGTTCGTCTGTCAGGCGGTTGGCCAGGATGATGTCACTGTCGCGCTTGAGCGACGAGAGATCGTCAAACCGGGTCATCCCTTCAATGTCCGTGTCTTCGGTTGTCGGCTCATAGAATTTGACCGTGATACCCTGATCAATGAGCCGCTTGACGATTCCGAACACCGCCGAATGGCGGAAATTGTCGGACCCGGTTTTCATGTTGAGCCTGTATACCCCGACAAGTTTTGGCGTGGCAGACAATATCTGGCCTGCCAGAAAATCCCACCGCGCGGTGTTTGTGGCAACCACCGCCGAAATCAGCGCCTGTGGAATATTGTCGAAATTCGCCACCATCTGCTTGGTATCCTTGGGGAAACAATATCCGCCATACCCAAAGCTGGGATTGTTGTAACCCTGCCCTATCCGCGGCTCCAGACACACGCCGTTGATGACATCACCGGTGGAAAGCCCATGCGTCATACAGAAACTGTCAAGCTCGTTGAAATAGCCCACCCGCATCGCAAGATAGGTATTGGCGAACAGCTTGACCGCCTCGGCCTCCTTTGTGCCTGTCAGCATGACAGGACAGCCAGACACACGCGCACAGCTTGCCAGCATGTCGGCAAATATCCGGCACCGTTCGGTATCACCGCCAACGATAATCCGCGATGGATACAGATTGTCATGAAGCGCCCGTCCCTCGCGAAGAAATTCAGGAGAGAAGAAGATATTCCGGCAGTCCAGCTCCTGACGCAGCTCGTCAATGAAGCCAATCGGAATGGTCGATTTGACAATGATCGTGGCGGCCGGGTTGACCTGCCTCGCCTTGTGGGCCACGGCGCGAACGCTGGATGTATCGAACCGGTTGGTGGCGACGTCGTAATCGGTCGGGGTTGCGATGACAACAAAGTCGGAGCCGGCCACAGCCGTGTCAAAATCCGTCGTTGCCGTCAGGTCCAGCTTTTCACTGTCAAGAAACGCGGTGATGTCGGGGTCATGGATGGGGGATGTGCCGGACGCCACCAGATCGACCCTGCCAGGGTCGATATCGACAGCATACACCCTGAATTTCTGTGCCAGCAAAACCGACAGCGATAGGCCGACATAGCCAAGGCCAATGACGGAAATGCTCATATCACCATACCCCTCTTGGGTCTTCTGCAATTCTGGAACACAATGTTGCGCCTGTTTACAACGCAATGTCCACCACCTTGCCGGACTGTGCGGATGCCAGCGCCGCCTCGGCAATCAGCAGCGCGTTGAGCCCGTCACGACCCACCGGAATGCCGGCTGTTTTACCGCCAAGCGCCGCGATGAAGGCGTTGATTTCATTGGCATAGGCTGCCACATAGCGGGTCATGAAGAAATCATGGAGCGGCGGGCGGGTATAGCCATCGGCAGTCGCCAGTTCGATCCGCACCGGATGTTCATTTTCGGCCGCCACCATGCCGGCTGACCCGTGAATTTCAACCCGCTGGTCATAGCCATAGACAGCACGCCGGGAATTGGAGATCGTCACCTGGCGGCCATCCGCCCAGCGCAGGATGGCGCTGGCGCTGTCATAATCGCCAAGCGGTTTGATCGCGGGATCGATCAGCACCGATCCGGTGGCCAGCACACTGACCGGCATGTCACCCATCAGAAACACCGCCATGTCGAAATCATGGATCATCATGTCCTTGAAGATGCCGCCTGAGCGACGGATATAGTCAGCTGGTGGCGGGCCCGGATCGCGCGAGGTGATGATGCCCATTTCCGGTGTCCCGATACGCCCGTCCTCAATCGCTGCCCTGACGCCCATGAAATGCGGGTCGAACCGCCGGTTGAATCCGACCATCAGTGTCGCATCGGTTTCATCGACAATTTTCAGACAGTCGCGCACGCGCGTGGAATCAAGATCAATCGGCTTTTCACAGAACACAGCCTTGCCAGCGCGCGCAAACAGCTCGATCTGCTCGGCGTGGAGGTCGGTAGGGGTACACAGCACAACAGCATCGATATCCTCAGCCGTCGCAATCTCCTCGACCGTACGGATGGTTGCGCCATATGTGTCGGCAATTGCGGAAGCGGAGGCGGCAACCGGGTCATATACCGCGGCCAGCACGGCGTGATCATTACCGGCGACGGCGCAGGCATGAACCTGGCCGATCCGGCCTGCCCCGAGAATGGCAAAACGAATGGACATGAATGAACTCCAGTCAGAACGGATTTGACTGTGCGATGTAGCACCGCCGCACGACAAGTTCAAACGATAGAATGGGGGTGTGGCGACCTAGAAGCTGATACAGCGCATCGACAGCCATTGCTGGGTTGTGACCGTGCTTTGCGATCCCGGGTAGCCAAGCACGTCATACAGGTCCGCGGGCGCCGCGGGCGCCGCCTCCATTTCGGTGGCGTCGTCCTCAGCGTCAGCCTCACGTCGCTGGCGCCGCCCCATATCGGGACGGGCCTGATGCAGTCTCATCACGTCCATGATCAGGGAGACGACACAAATTGATTTTGGTTTAGCGCCTGTGGATTAACGCGCCTGATTTCCGGTCGTGGGTGTCATTGGCCTTGCACCGGCGCAATCCCGCATTAGGGTGGGAGCCGTCTGGTGAGGCACGAATGCCGGAGCCGCTGAGGGCATGATGAACTGAAGGAGTTATGAAGCGTGCAGATACCGGGACCCACCTTTGGATTTGAAAGCCGCACCGGCCAGTTCACCTATCCGTTTCTGATCAGCGCCATGCTGTTGGTCCATCGCTATGTCTATCCGGCATATCCGGAATGGCGGACGGCTGAAGTCTATCTGTCGATGGTTTTGCTGGGCCTGTATACTGTCATGCGCAAAATGATCATTGGCGAGGCGCGCGCCAGATGGGGACGACAGATCCGGATGATAGAAAAAACCATCGAGGTCTATATCGGCGTGAGTGTAATCGCGTCGCTGATCTTCGCGCTGATCATGTCGATGTTTGGGTAGGTTGAGCTTCTGACAAAACTGAATAGCCTGACACAACTAAGTCAAAAGTGACTTCTGCTTGTAAGATTTAATGCGAAAGCCTTAGCTACATAATGGAACTATGACAAAGCCAATTAATTTTTATATTTAATAGCTTTCGTTCGTATACAAAATTTAGGTGTTTTACAAGGTGTGTAATGCAATTTCCAATGCCACACACGCTACAACTCATCTGCGAGCTTTGCACCGCGATCGAAGGCACCGCCATCAGCACTGCTATCTTGCTTTTCTTCACACTGTGCTGCGCTCAGATATCTGTTCTTCTCAACATTTTCGAGGCTTGATTCAGGGTCTCAAGAGCGGTTATCCCAATTACCATTCCGCGGCGAACTGCAGTAGCAATAAAGTGCTGAAATGCGCAACTGCAAATTTGGCAACCTGCGGATCCCTCTACCTTAATCCTTGACGCGCCAACATTCTCCACCGCAGCCGCTCCTTATTTCTTAGAACACGCTGTCAATATTCAGAGTACTGACCCCGACCATTCCTTCAACGCAAACCGGTCTTATCCGAACAATCTCAAGAAAGAGCACGAGCTAGCAAAGCACGTTCGCTTTCAATAAACGAGCACTCAGTTCAATGCATTTCACCATTCGTCTTCCTGCTTACGGCCTTAATCTGCTCTATATACGTCCAATCGGCAATCTCACTGTGTGGCTTAAACCCTGAGACCAGTTTTTGCAGCAGCCCCATGATCTCCCCTACATTGTTGTGAGCAAGCATTATTTGTAAGGTGGCCAGATGCGTCTCTAGCTCACACCAAGGGATAAATGGATCTTGGGCCCTCTGTATTTTCGGGTGCAATGTGGGTTGTGGATTATCCCCCAACAGCAACTCTTCATAAAGTTTTTCGCCTGGCCGCAGGCCGGTTATTGCAATCTCAATATCACCATCTGGGTTTTCTTCATCTCGAACTGAGAGACCAGACAGTTCAACCATGCGTTTGGCTAAATCAGCAATTTTAACAGGCTTGCCCATATCCAGCACAAACACATCGCCACCCTTTGCCATTGCACCTGCGTGAATCACCAACTGAGCGGCTTCGGGGATAGTCATGAAAAAACGTGTGATTTCCGGGTGTGTCAGGGTGACGGGGCCGCCATCGCGAATCTGTTTGCGAAAACGAGGGATCACTGAACCGGAAGAATCCAGTACATTCCCAAAGCGAACCATAGATAGCTTAGTCCTTCCTTTTTGCCTTTCAGACAGGGGCTGAGCTAGCGAAACAACGGCTTGATCAGCAAATAATGCCTGCAAACACATCTCCGCGAGCCGTTTACTGGCACCCATCACATTTGTTGGCCTTACAGCTTTGTCCGTTGAAATCAGCACAAAATCTGACACGCCTTTTTCAATAGCCACTTTTGCCATAGTCAGCGTACCCATCACGTTGTTTTTTACACCTTCTGCTAGATTGTGTTCAACTAAAGGTACATGTTTGTATGCCGCTGTGTGGTAAATCGTTACCGGCGACCATGTCGCAATAATTTCCATCATGCGATCGGGGTCCTGAACCGATGCTAGTAGCGGCACAACATGAGTTTCGTCTAGCTCCGAATGAAGCGCATACAAGGCGTATTCATTGATCTCAACCAACAAAAGCTTCTCCGGTTTGAGTTGGATGATCTGTCGGCATAGCTCACTACCAATAGAACCGCCCGCACCGGTTACCATTACCGTTTTGTTTGTAATGTTTTTCGCTAGCAGAACGTGGTTTGGAGTAACTGATCTACGACCAAGAAGATCATCAATATCTAGATCACGTAAATCAGAGAAGGTGATCCGGCCCTCGGCTAGATCCGTGAAAGACGGCAGGGTGCGCACCGCCACCGGTAGTGTCGCAATATGTCTTAGTATTTCATTACGCCGATGCCGGGCAACTGAAGGAATTGCTAGCAGAACATGGGTGACGCCCTTCGAATCAATCAGGGCAGGCAGTTCAGATGGAGAAAAAATGGGTTGGCCATTAAGTGCGTGCCCATGTAAGCGATCATCATCATCCAAAAATCCTACAACACAAATCTCTGAGTTATTGGCTAATGCCGAGACCAGTTGTCGGCCTGCCGTGCCGGCGCCATAAACCAGCGCTTTCGGACTTTCGGCTCTCTGCAACCGACTTCCATAGGCACCTCCCAACCAAAAGCGCGCCAACCCCCTCGAACCAGCCACTGCGAAAAAAAGTAACAGGGGTTGAATAATTCCGATAGTCCTCGGAACCCCGGGAATACCGGTTACGGTAATCACAGTAGTATATAACAAAAAATAAACAACCAACGCGCGAAATACCGCCACCATAGCAGGCCAGCCAGAATATCGAAAAATCGTCCTGTAAAACCCCGATACGAAAAAAAGCGGTATGGCCAGTAACAATGAGACGCCACTCGCAGACATTAATCCACCCGCAAAGTTAGTGTTTTGGGTAAAAGCAACAAACTCACCCAGACGCAGATAAAAAGCCAACCAGACGGTCAAAATGCAAAGGGTGATATCAACAAAAACCGCAATGACTTGTTTGGCGTAGCGGGGCAGGGACAAAACTGGGTGAGTCGTTTGACGTAGAGTTTTAAATATCATTGCGATGAGACCTGTTTGTCATGGCTCTGTCCCTACACGATCTCCCGAACCCTTACCCAAGATCGTCAAAAAAATGTATCTAAAATAATTGCGTAGGTTCAGAGTTTTCAGCATTTGTGCATCCATCTCTGCCAATAATTCAGGTGTCGACATATCAATCCCGAGAATCTGTGCCAACCCTGTAATTCCCGGACGAGCTTTGTAGACGCCGCGATTTTCACGTTCAGTGATTAACTCTTGCTGATTAAACAGGCAGGGGCGAGGACCGACCAAGCTCATCTCACCTTTCAACACATTCCAAAGCTGTGGCAGTTCATCTAGCTTGGTGCGGCGCAAAACATGGCCTGTTGTTGTGATTGATGAAACATCTGCAAGGTGTGAAGCAACACACGCTGTGTCAGGCCTCATAGTCCGAAATTTAACAAGGATAAACGGCTCTTTTCCGCGCCCAACACGTCTTTGACGAAACAGTGGCGAACGAGTGTCAAACCAGCTGATAATCATGACCAATAAAATCAATGGGAAAAGAATTGCTAGAGCAATAGCAGCAAGACAAAGATCCAAAACACGAATCATTTTTGAGACAAATACCACTCAGCTGTCCTCTTCAGCCCTTCATCCACACTGACCCGAGGTGTCCAATTTAGCACCTTTTTGGCATGAGAAATATCAACTCGAAGATCTCCAAGCAGACCGTGGGCTATAGCTTGCTTGCCAA
Organism: Alphaproteobacteria bacterium LSUCC0719; assembly: GCA_040839025.1. Taxonomy (NCBI): domain Bacteria; kingdom Pseudomonadati; phylum Pseudomonadota; class Alphaproteobacteria; species Alphaproteobacteria bacterium LSUCC0719. Next base: position 56,117 of record JBFPJN010000001.1, on the reverse strand, counting down.
TTAGATTTGCGCCTAATTGAAGTAGCGATGTGGGAAGAGGAAAAAGTCGAGCAGGCTTATCCAAAGCTTCGCTCATACTGCGTAACAGTTGAGCCGTAGAAATATCTTCATCATCACTCACCAAAAACGTCTGATTAGCGGCAGCGGGGTGGTCAATGCAGGTGACGATCAGGTCTATCAGATTGTCTATACCAACTAAACTACGTTGATTATGGATTGCACCAAGCGGAAGCGGGATGCCTCGTCTCAGCCATCCGAGCATTGAAAGAAAATTGCCCTTAACTCCAGGGCCATAAACTAGGGGGGGACGAAAAATGACTGCGTCTAAGGATGATGCGCGGCAAGTTTCAACTAAATACTTCTCTGCCATAAGTTTTGATTGTGCATAAGAATTATGAGGTGCTAACGCACTTTTTTCTGAAAAGGGCTTCTCACCAGAATTATTGCCATGTACGCCAACGCTGCTGAGAAAAATAAAGCGCTTAACGCCGCATAAAGATGCTGCTTGCGATAATTTATTGGTTGTCTCGCTATTTGCCTGTAACAATGCTGACGTAGAATCTGGAGAACTTGCCGTTAGATCATGCGCCCGCCCGGCCAGGTGAACCACACAATCAACTCCTTCAAACAATCTGAGATCCTCAAAAAAGGTCAGGTTTTGCTGCAAGCGCAATTCAATGCCTATGGCCTTTAGTTCAGATGACATCGAATTTCGACTTGTTGCAACGACATGATAACCTAGCTTTGCTAATGACACGCAAAGGGCATAGCCAATAAATCCATTAGCCCCTGTTATCAGGACCTTAAATTTTTGTGACTTAATTGTTAAAATCTCCGATATTTTTTAAGCGCGTTGAGACAATAATTGGCAAAGTGCCACAGTGAGCGGAGCATATTGAGTTTCTCCACTTCTCGATAAGTTTTCCATACTTCCACCGCTGAGCGCCTCTTATTACGCGATACCGAACCAATCATAACGCGATAACGCATGAGATCTGAGTTGAGTCCAGACGCAAAGCCACCCAAGCGCAATATTTCCAGCCAGCAGCCAAAGTCATCGTAGTAGATCGATTTCATCTCAAATTCACCAGTTAGTTGCCGATCGATCAATACGGTCGAAGTCGCTATCGCGGTGTTGCTCAATAAACCAGAATAATAGAGGCGCGCTGGCACTTGGATCAAACCCCCAGTACTCCGATTATCAGCGGAGATACGGCGATAACCAGTAAAGGAAATATAAGCCCCTTGAGCCTGATGAAATGCCAACTGGGTTTCCAACTTCGTCGGTAGCCAAAGGTCATCACTATCCAGGAACGCAATCCAGCGGCCCTGTGCTTTACGAAGGGCGCAATTACGGGCTTGTGCAGGGCCTCCATTCTGCGGCAGACGTATCAGGCGAATGCGGTCGTCCTTAGTGCTGTGCTCTTCTATCACCTCACAGGTATTGTCAGGAGAGAAGTCGTCTACAATCAACATTTCCCAGTTTGAGTAGGTCTGGGCCTGCACCGACGCGATTGTTTCCTCAATGTATCCAGCTGCTCTCCAGGCTGGAGTAATGATGGATACGAGGTCGGGTTCGAAAGACTTAGTCATCACGGCTTCTTGATCAATATAAATTGATAGCGTTTAGCAGCATCAGGCCAATTCCGCTGATAACAAAAGGAGACATGGTGGCGGAACGCCTGCCATCGGACACGTTAATTTTTCGGATCCAACCTCATCAACTTTATCAACCCATTATTTAGAGTGGCTAGGGAAAAGGTCAAAACAGCGCTGGTTATCAACCCGGAGGAAACCAAGGCGAACGCTGAAACCTTGGAGTAAGTTAGCAACGCGTGTTTCGAACCGGTGAACGAAAAGCAAGCAGCCAAGTTTTCACTGCGCTCAAGAACAGCGTTATTGCCAAAACGGCGATCAGAAACTGCTTGCTTGTGTCCAGACTAACTCACCTCCATCTGTCGTTGGGGGTCTGCATCAAATACAGCAGATATTATGGAGTGGGCAAACACCTTAGTGTTTTCTTCACCCTGGACATAAAGTTCACCAGGATAAGTACTGCGCCACACCTCTTCAAAGTATCTCTCCAACTTTCCACGATCAGGTGTGAAATTTTCTGCTAAGAGTTCCCTAAGGCGCAAACCAATCTCGGTAATTGAGGTCACCGGCGTAGCCAATGGGCTGTCGCGATAGAAAGCGTCTCCGAGCACCAATACCGGCTTACCAAGCAAAATCGCTTCAGCCCCAGACTTGGAGTTAACCGAAACCACAGCTTCACTTCGGTCCAATACATCAAAGTTATTTTCCGAAGGATTGATCAATGCAAGCTGGTCATAACGATTTAATAACGTTTTTAGGCGGCCAGCATCCATCGCGCCTACCATCGCCGGATGTTCTTTTATTGCCAACTTATAACCGTTAGGTAGGTTGCGCAGGAGGTAATCAATTAAACTCAACTGATCAAGAAACTGCGGCGATCGAAGGGTTAAAGCCATGTCGCCAGGTACATGCAGGGGATAATACACAAAACGCCCAATCTTTGACATCTCTGTATATTTTCCGGCAAGCCGCATACTGTTCAGTAGCATGCCTGCATGGCTGAAAACGTGACTACGGATGTGACCAAACTCTTGGTGCTTGCCCAGCAAATATTTATCAATGATTTTCTCACCAAGTCGTCGAACATTGTGCGAATTAAGAATCTTGTTCAATGCCGCGGAGTAGTGATGCCTGTCTTTAACTGGCACTACTATAGTTTTATTTGCCTGCACCTCGCTCAAATAGGCCTTAACTTTAGTGCTGGCTGATTTAACGGAAATTGACCGTATTTCCATAGATCCAAAACGGTTTTTGAGAAAAAATTGGCGGCCCCGATAGAAGGAGGGCTCGACGAACCAGTTGTCAATATTTTGCTTACGTGCAGAAAAGAAACTGGCTATGACGCTGATAAACCCGCCCAGCTCCTGAATCATCACCAGTTGGCCATCTTTAGACAGTTCCGCCAGTGATCGGTCCGCAAGAACCAGATAGGTCAATAACCGAAGAGACATCTCCTGACTGTTACGCAGATTGAAAGCGAAGCGCTCATGGGTCAGCCAGAAATTTAAGTTATCTATCCCATATTCCTCCAGGCTCTCTTCCAAACTATGCATCAGGCACTCCGCCTTTTGCTTGTCCATTGCACAGGTGGAATAAACACGAAATTTTTTCGCAGTGAGGTATTCACTTGAGCGGTCGTCAAAGGACAGAAATGCCACAGAGTGACCCTGTTTCTGTAGGTGATGAGCCACTTCGGCCCAAAAGCGCGTTTGATAGATAGCTAGAGTCGTAATGACCCAGGTAATAGAAGTTTTAGACATTTAAATCCTTCGATTTAAGGAGTTTTGGCTAGGTCCAAATTACCAACCGGCGAACTACGCTAAGGTCAATCAGGCGAAGAACGATTGCGACCAGTGTCAATTCAATTGCGAATATGAGGTTTTTGAGCATCAAGGGCAAAGAGGCGTTCAACAAGGCGCCTAACACACCCACCTGTATCGCTACCATGGCCAAAAGCGCGCCCGACACGTGGCGCAGCGGTGAAAAGTGAAGTGCCTGTATGATGATAATAATTACCAATGCTGTCAGTGTACTGATGATGGCCCCAAAAATACCTAGCGCGGGTATCAGCAAAAGATTACCCCCAATGTTTGCCATCAACCCAGCAGCGTAACTTATAGAAATAAGGCGGGTTTTTTTCTCTAATAAAAGTACCTGCTGACCTAGATACATCAGTGTGACTAGCGCAGGATATGGGGCGAACAGCAGAAACGCCATACTCTGATCATAGGCCTTGTTTGCAAGCAAATCGACCAACCAATCGAGGTTGATCAAGACGCCACCCAATGCACCTAACAGAAAAAGTGTGCTGTACCTCAGCTGGCTTTCCAGCAGATAGCGGGTTTTGTCACCCATCCGGTTTCCCTCTTTGTGAAAAGTGTCGACCAGATAAGGATACATAATCCATATTATTGGTGAGGCTGCTAGATAGATGTAGTTGATCACCCTAGAGATAAAAGCATAGAGCCCGAGTTCTGTCTGACGGTCAAAAGCCGACAACATATAGAAATCAGCATTTTGAATAAGTTTCCAAGCGACATCCGACAATATCAAAGGCCCCCCAAATAGCAGAGCATACTTTATGACCGGTAGCCTTAGCCTTACACTGAAAAAAAGTCTTGAACCCCGAAAAAACAAAAGGTTTGTTAAAAGCAAGATCGAGTAGATTCCAATGTAAACAAGTGCAAGATGTTTTAGATCTGTCGTACCAACCCAGCAAATGGCTGCGTAGATCAGCCCCAACTCTAGGAGCTTTTCAAACGAACTGATCAACACCCGAATCTCTATCCGTTTCTGGTAGTTAAACAAGCGCCCGAACTCGCAGTAGATAAGATTAACCAAAAAAGCTAAGAGGATTGTGGCCACAGTGACTTCTTGGCCCTCAATATTTAAGCTCGACACCACCCAGGGCAGACAAATCAAGAGAAAGATGATGGACATCGCGACGTAAGCTAGTGACTCCGCCAAAAGCACTGCTTTAAAAAAACTGAGCTGTATATATAAACTGCGGCCCGGTGTTTTGATGCTGAGGACCTTCTGCAACCCCAGTGAAAAAATCATGCTTGCAACAAAACCGCTAGACAACAGCATGTTCCAAATGCCGTAGTTCTCTACTGAGAGGTTTTCGGTGAGCAAAGCGATGTGGGCCGGAACTACCACCAAATTAAGCAGCCGAGGCAAGTAAGAAAGCATAATCTGGCGGTGCATTCGACCGTTTGTCACACAAAAATCCCCCGGAAAAATGCTTGCAGTTTTTGTTCTTGTTTACGGGTACGCTGTTCAAGCAGGTAGGCAAGTGTTGAATCTGCTTTGTGGTAACGGTTGCGCTGCTCCTTGCTGGAAAGTTTCTCAAGGTTCATGCGTTTGCAAAAGTCCGATGTCGGATAGACCGGGTCGAGCGGTAACTCCGACTGATAGTGGCAATAATGCATGTAGTAAAACTCACGTAACTGGTCGAGGTCCACATCACAGCGCAGTTTGCCGGCCTGGTCGATCAAGCGCGCATAGTCGTCAACAGTTTGAGGAGTCAGGGTAAAGTCGTAGGCCACATGTGGATTGTCGCCGGCCATAACCACAGGAACACCCAGATAAGGGAATTCGTGTCCAGCAGATCCATAAACACTGAAGACAGCAGCGACGCCCTCTTTAACGAGTTGCCGGTTGGAGGTATTGGGGTCGAGAAAGTGAATCTTGGGAAAGCGGGCTTGCAGCCGCGCCATTATACGGTCGTTACCTTTAAGGCCATTGGGGTGCGCCTTAACGTACCATTCAAAAGGTGTTTGCGATGCGCGCTCGAGCGTAAAACAGATCCATTCCCAGAAATCGGCGAACAGCATTTGCCGATAAATATGCGGGCTATCAAAAAAGTCATGTAACAGTACCAGCACCTTATTGTTATGGTTGTCCAACAGCGCTCTTTTGGCACCATTCTGCGATGCATAACTCGATTGGTGCATGTAAGCCATGTTCCTGTCAGGTAGGCCGCTAAATCGCGCATCAATTAACTTGGTGGCTTGCTGTTTCGCAGTGAGCCGTTTTTTGTGGGGGAGCGCGGCAAACTGTTCCCGATAGCACCAGTATGGGACCCGTCTGTAAAAGCTCGTATCCATAGGTTGCAGGCGACATGGAATTTCCATCACCGAGTAAGTGGGAATACCCCGAAGGATCGCTATGCGAGCTACAATGCCGGAGTAGATGTAGGCAACGTCACCAGGGATTACCGAAACCACCTGATGACGAGTAAAGTGCTGTTGAGTGCGACTTGCAATAAACTGAGCCTGGATCAAGGTCCAGAGAAGGCCCCAGCTTCGGGTTCGCATGGTTTCTTGCCGATAGCGTCGTAAATAGGTGTCGTAGACCAAGGTGCCAACCGGCACTCCTTCCATCTGGAGCATAAGCACGTCATTCTTAGACCGCAGGTCCCTGAAGGTACATATTGCCCTCCAGATCAGCGCTATACTATCCGGCAACCACCAACGCCAGCTCAAACCGAGGTGTGAGCCGAAAGAGCCGTAAAGGCGCTCAAGCACAGGATGGGGCACGCCCAGCCTATCGAGGAATTCAGACTCGAAGCGGTAGTGGCGAATTGACGCCTTTCTAATGTTTGCCAGATAGTTACCAGCATGGGCGTACAACTCAATCGGCGGATATGAGTGTATCTGATTGATCAGCACGTGTCGTTCAATTTGGATTTTTGGGCGCTTAAATGCGGCTCGATTGGCCGCCATATACTTACATGCATTGGGCGAAGCGACTAGCCGACGAAACACAGTCTGTAAGAGAATGAACGGTTTCATGTAGATGTGATTCGCACAGATTTATAACTCGAACGATAGGGCAATAAGTAATCCGAGCGCAGGGTGTTTCTGACCTGAGGGTGTCTAGCGCCCCCGCCGACACGATGTATTCGCTCCATAACCTCATTGACGGCCTCGAGTGGTGGGATTTTCTTTTTACGTTCCCGTTGGAGTTTTGCGGGAGTTGTCAGGTTTTTTATCAGGCTTGCGCCACCATAACCGAGCCACCGCCTTGTCCAGTATGACATGCGCTGGCGTGCGCCCAGTGGCGACATATTCGCACTTGAGGTTAGCGGACCCTTGTGAGCTAACGTTTGCAGGGCATCTGCCACACGCTTTGCTGACTTTCCATCTATAGCGTGGTAGTTCGCACTTACTAGGTCGTTAAGTGCGTCATCACGGTTTGGCAAAAAGGGCAATGGTTCGGACTCAATGGTCAGAAACCTTAACCACTGAACAATCTCGTCAATACTGCTAGCGTTGCGGCTTACCCGAAAGGGCTCGCCGCTGTGCTGGCGTATTTCCGAACGGTTGAGCCACTCGAAACCCAGGGCCTCAATTTGCATCAGACCGGCCTCAACGCCCGTAAAACAGTTTACGTGCAACAATGCTGCAGCCTGGTTGATCCACTGCAATGACGTTCCCTCTTTGCGCAGGAGTAGGTTTGGCAGCGACGCAGCCATCGTCTCGTAAGGGCCGAGGCTCTCGAATGGATGAGGGCGCAGGACAAAAGTTTTTTCTGGCAGGGTGCGGGCCAAGGTGGCAACAACGTCTTTAATATTTTCGAATAACTCTCTAGACGCAATGGCGAAGGCGGTGGCATCAGAGTGCGAGCCCCAGCCGACTTTAACCCAGCCCTCTATTTCGGCGTTGGTACCTTTGGCAAACTGCGGGTTCACTACTGGAAAATTGGTGTTGATCAGAATGTAACCTGATTCCACATCATTGCTGGGCAACGCTTTGCGCCAGGGATCAACGATGAAATCATAACGAGGGCAACCTGAAATCATAACCTGCTCTGGCGCGAAGCTATCTGCTTCTATCAGCGTTTGTGCCTGCACTGCGCCCCAGCAGTAATACTGGCTCACAAAGGTTCTCACATTTTGCCTTTGCAAGAGGTCTGCATGTTTTGGCCACCACTCTCCAGTTCCCTCGGTGTCCAATACAACCACCCGGATTCCTTGTTGGTGGTAAAGTTTCAGAAGGTCCAAATTGTTGGCTCGTACGTAATTCACCAAAACCACATCGGGCTTCAATGAAGGAACATCAAAACCCTGCATGTGCATCGGCACTAAAAATACCTCAGCCCCTGCCTGAGCAAGGTGCCACGCGATAAGACACAGTCCGTCAAGGTCGCGCAGTGGGTTATCAAGAATCAGGCAAATTCGCGGCATGCACCAGTTAACTCAAAGTGTCTGTAGTGACTGAAGTACCATATTTGACATCTTTTTAGACGCGTTGAACGATAATTCGGCGCAATTTTTTCGTACCAGAACAGACCCAGTCAAAACGCTGCATACCGCGCCAGCGATAGTAATATTGCCCCTAATTAGATCTTTGACAAACCGAAGCGACTTAGCAGAATAGCAACATCCCTCGCTTTATCTGGCATCCCTGAGTACTTGAAACATCGCTTCAGCGCGGATCCAGTCCTCTTCCACGTCGATGTCCTGCACACGATGTTGGGGCAGGACATAGCCGACTGAGGCAGAGGTAAACAGTTGCCGCTCTTCCAGCCAGGCCTGAGCACGCCCCCAATAAAATTGACCAGCGTCATGGTAGACCTCTTCGAGGTCTTGAGAGCGAGCATAAAAATGCTCGGGATAGAACATTTCAACATTACCGGATGGCGTCATGCGGATCGCACGTTGGATGGGGAAAGCGTACTTGGTCACTGCAAAGACATAGTCTTTGTCGCTGTCTTTCAGCTTTTGAAGGCTAAGGAGCAGATCATCTGGCACCAAAAACGGCGCGGTCGCGTAGATACAGCACACCTGATCTGGTTGCTCTCCCTGAGCCATAAACCACTCAATCGCGTGTCGAATGACTAAAGTGGTCCCTGTATAGTCGTCAGATAGCTCCGCTGGCCGCTTGAAAGGGGTGGCAGCACCGTATTGCCGTGCGATACTGGCGATTTCATCATCATCAGTTGAAACAATGACCCAGTCGAAACAACAGCTTTCCAGTGCAGCTTTGATCGACCAGGCGATTATCGGCTTGCCACAAAACTCGCGGATATTTTTGCGGGGAATACGTTTACTGCCGCCTCGTGCGGGAATAATTGCAACCCTCATTTGCCAAGACTCTCAGCGAGCACAGTGACCACTTCATCCTGCAGAGACTCACTCAGAGACGGATAGAGGGGGAGAGTGATAGCTTCACGGTAATAAAGCTCTGCTTCAGGAAAGTCGCCTTCACAAAATCCCATGGCTCGGTAGTAGGGCTGGCTATGCACTGGGATGTAATGAAGATTTACACCGATTTGGTGTTCGCGCAGGCACTCAAAAACTTGGCGATGATCACTACTTTTGTTCCGGACGTCTAATCGCACGACATACAGATGAAAGGCGGAATAACTATCCGGGCGCCGCCAGGGAGTTTTAACCGGCAAATTTTCCAAAAGGGCGTCATAGCGCTTAGCAAGGCGATGCCGTTGCTCTACGTAGTCGTCCAGCCACGCAAGTTGGCTGGTGCCGAGTGCCGCTTGCAGCTCTGTCATGCGGTAGTTAAAGCCGAGATCGATCTGCTGGTAGTACCATGGGCCTTGTGAGCCACCATCCATCTTATTTGGGTCGCGGGTGATACCATGGCTTCGTAGCAGTGCCATTTTATCCGCAAGCTGTTCATCCTGGGTGCACGCAAGACCTCCTTCGGCTGTAGTTATAATTTTCACTGGGTGAAAACTAAACACAGTGATATCGCTGTACTGGCAGCTGCCTATCGGTGCGTCCTGATAGCGACCACCAATCGCATGTGAGGCGTCCTCAATGATTCGAAACCCGTATTGCTGGCTTAGTGCGTAGATGTCCTGCATTTCGCAGGGTTGACCGCATAGGTGCACCGGCATGACGACCTTAGGAAGGCGTCCTTCAAGCGCTGCCTTTTGCAGCTTCCATTCCAGCGCCTTCGGACAGAGATTGTAAGTGGCTGGGTCGATATCAACAAAGTCGACTTTAGCACCACAATAAAGCGCGCAGTTCGCGGACGCGACAAAAGTGATCGGCGACGTCCACAGCCAGTCACCAGGCCCTAAGCCCAACGCCATGCAGGCCAAATGGAGTGCGGATGTGGCGCTGTTTGCCGCAACGCCGTAATTTGCGCCGCAGTAGCTCGCCACCCGCCGTTCAAACTCCGGAACCTGAGGACCCTGGGTCAGAAAGTCAGATTTTAGGACATTCACAACAGAATCAATATCTGCCTTTGTAATCTGCTGTCGACCGTAAGGTATCATCATATCCTTCCAATCTTCTGGTGATTGGCCTCAATCCAGTCGCGCAGCGCTTCTGCACTCATCCATTCTGGGTTATTGCTCGAGTTGTAAGAGAAATCCTCAGCCACAAGGCGGCCGCCATTTATTCTGACTGGATCCTGACTCCAATTGTGAATAGCTGGCAGAATTTTGAAATATTCTTCATATTCGTAGGTATAGGGTGCGTCTTCCACACCAATCATCTGTTCATGGAGTTTTTCACCGGGGCGAATACCAATGATCCTATGCTTTGCTTCAGGAGCTACAGCCTTGGCAATATCCCCTATACTCATGGAGGGGATCTTCTTGACGTAGATTTCTCCTCCTACCATGTCCTCAAAGGCGCGCCAGACCAATTCCACCCCGTGCTCCAAAGTGATCATAAACCGAGTCATGCGCATATCGGTAATGGGCAGTTCACCGGATTGTTTCCGCTGCAAAAAGAACGGAATGACTGATCCGCGGGAACCCATAACATTGCCGTAGCGAACTATCGCAAATCGCGTCTGCTCGCTTCCCGCGTAGGAATTGCCGGCGATAAAGATTTTATCTGATGCTAGTTTGGTAGCACCGTAGAGGTTAGCTGGATTGCTGGCCTTGTCGGTGGACAATGCGACGACTTTTTTTACCTTCTGATCGATACAAGCATCAACCAAATTCATTGCGCCATTGATGTTGGTTTTGACGCATTCAAAAGGGTTATACTCAGCAGTGGGAACAATTTTAGTTGCCGCTGCATGAACTACATAGTCAATGCCGTGTAATGCTCGATGCAAACGATCTTTGTCACGAACGTCACCGATAAAGAAACGAACTCTAGGATCGTCGCCATAGAGTTTAGCCATTTCCCATTGTTTCATCTCATCACGAGAAAAGATGACAAGTTTGCTGGGGTTGTATTTTGCGAGTGTCATTGGCACGAACGTATGCCCAAAGCTACCCGTACCACCAGTTATCAGAACCGTTTTTTTTGCCAGCATGATGTTTATTCCGAAAGTGGTGACGTTAAACTAGAACCATTGCTCAAGCGCTTCCAGCGCGCGCCAAAACCCCTCACCATGGTTTTTATGCCCTTGCCAAATCTCGGGAATGAAAGAGGCATGGGGACATTCATTATGCAGCACCTCCGCTACCATTCCAAAGTCAGTGGTGCCTTCCCCAATTTGCAAGCCCTCACCATCCACTCCTTCAGCATCTACAATGTGCAGGTGAGCGGCATACCGGCTGACCCTACCGAGAAAATCTCTAAATGAAAGACTGAAATAGTTACAGGCCAGCTGCGAGTGGGATACATCTAAACAAATACGATAGCCGTATTGCTTGCAAAAGCGCTCTATATCTTCGGACATCATCATCAAATTATGGTAACGCTGTCCGCCAAAATGCCAAGGAAAGGGAGGCATTGTCTGAGGAATAATCTCGATGCCGGACTGATCCACTTGGGACAAACTCTCAGCGATGCGATCGTGCAGTCGATCACGCTCTATTGCGGGAATAAAGTCGTCAAGAGTATGGCCTCCGGCATTGATTATGATCATGGGCCGAGACGCGCGTTTGAAATAAGGAACCAGCTTTCGGGTAATGTCCAATACCCGCTGTAATTCGTCGATTGAACGCTGACGGTAACCAAAATCTTCAGCGCATAAATCCATAATATGATCCCCGGCAAAAAGTTCAGGACTGTGAACCACAAAGTCCATATCAAGAGGATCTTGAAGATACGCCGCCGGGTCTTCGTCCATATCTTTATAGCTAAGATGAAACTCTACCAGGTCCAAGTTGCTGCACCTGGCCATTTCACCAAGATCATGATAACGCACCGGCACACCGAAAGGGCGTGAGAACTTGTAAGGTCGGGCCTCGATGGCACCGGGTTCTAGGTCGGAGGGATAAAAAAAGTCCCCCGCTTTAAAGTCGCGTCCAGCTGTTGTGCCGATCAACTCCGCCAACTTGTTTGGTTGTAGCCCTTTGCCAGGACTTTTGATATCTATCATTTCCTCTCGGATAATTTCACCAGCAGCCAGGTTACAGTTAATGATAAGGCTCTTGGCAAGGACCTCTCGGTTCATAATTTCGCCCTGAGTGACACGGCGTTGCGCATTGCTTCCCAATGCTTGCTCAACCTCTCGAATCCCCTGGGCCATCTCCTTGAACTCCGCCGGCAGTAGGCTGACCCTGTGGTCATTACCTTCCATGGCTCGGTCTAATGTAAGGTGCTTTTCGATAACTCTTGCACCCTTTACAACGGCTGCGATAGCGACTGCAGTTCCGCGCTCATGCCCTGAATAACCCACGGGGCAGTCGCCAATCTGGCTAAGCCGATCCAGATAATTGAGGTTAATATCTTTGAACGGTGCCGGATAGGTGGAATTGCAGTGAAGAAGAACAAAATTAGCGTTGAGATACTGCAGTTTGCGGACGGCCTCCTTAATCTCAGACTCGCTGGACATACCAGTTGAGCAGATCATAGGTTTGCCTGTTCGAGCAACGCATTCGAGTAGTTCGTGGTTGGTGAGATCAGCCGAGGCGAGCTTATATGCTTGCATCCCATAGTCCTCGAGCACGCTAAGGCTTCTTTTATCCCATGGGGTGCAGAGCGGTAGTATATCCCTTGTTTTACAATAATCGAAAACGCGGAACATGTCTTCATTGTCGAGCTGAAAGCGAGACAGCAAGTCTAGGGTATATTGCGCTCCAAGGTCTTCGCTGGCGTCTGAGGCATCACCTAAGTTTCGATAAATATCCTGCATCGAGCGCATTTGAAACTTAGCGCAGTCGGCCCCTGAAGCCACTGCTTCGTCAACCAGACGATAGGCGAGCTCGATGCTCTTGTTGTGGTTATTGCCGATCTCCGCCACCAAAAATGCCGGCTTGTCAGGAGCAATTACGAAGTCTCCAATTTTGAACTCTGCGGGCTGGCACTGGGCGATGGCGACAAGGTGACTTTGCTTGTCCAACAAGGGCACCACGGCAATACGCTCGCTGAACAAGGCGCTTATTTCTTCTATTTGCACATCGCTTGGTAGGCTAATGTATTTCTTGTTGCTGACAGCACTTACAGGCACGTCTAGGTTGACTTGGTTGCCCTCGAGCAGCCAGCGGCGAAAATCGCCATCTGTGAGGATCCCTTCCAGTTTCCCTGTCTCAGTAACGGAAAAAATTAGACGAGATTTATTCTCACTGATCTTGCGCAGGGCGTTCAGTATGCTGTCTTCAGAATAGACAATGTACTTGGAAAGATTGCGTTCAATAATCATACCGTTACCCAGCCTCCATTAGAGCAGACAATATACGCAAGTCTGTTAGGCTGTCGATCTCCCAGCTTTCGTCTTCATTGGTTAGAAATATTGAAATTTTCCCACCCAGTCGATTTGATGTCTGCTTTAGTAAACTTGTTCGAGTAATATAAATAGATCCAGTCTCCTTGTACCTCTTCTCTTCTTCAGATATTTCCTGTCTTCGCGGTCTATTCTGATAGTCATATAGAGCTTTCGGTGCGTTAGGTTTGGGTAGCGTCCAGAAAAAAGCGTGGTCTTCACATACGCTTACTAACGAATCCGCATTCTGCATTTCGAACTGCCTGATTGCCTGTTGAATTCGATCTTTGCGTCGAAGAGGTGATGTTGGTTGTAGCAGTACAATAGCATCGAAGTAGATTTCATTTTTTTCATACCAGTCAAGCGCGTGAAGAAGCACAGGTTCGGTCTGAGTAGTATCTTTAGCAAGATCTGCAGGCCTCAAAAAAGGAGTACATGCGCCAAATAATCGAGCGATCTTTGCTATTTCTTCAGTATCAGTAGAAACACACACGGTATCTATAGCGGGAGTGCTTAATGCCTGCTCAATACTCCAGGCGATAAGAGGCTTCCCAGCCAAATTAGAAATGTTTTTGTTTGGCAACCCTTTGGAGCCAGCTCGGGCTGGAATGATGGCAAGATATTTCATATTAATTAGAAGCTCTAAACGAAATTCGATGTGATAGATCCGCTTGCATCGCGCTATAAGTACTAGCTATCTATTTTGCCTGCCAGCCATTTATCCTCATTGCGGCAATATAATCCTCTATGTTAACCGTAGGCCGCCATCCTAAAGCTCTAGTTTTTTCCGTAATTACCTCTGCAGTCAGTCGGTTGCCTTGACGCTCCGGCAGCATTTCAATGTTACCACCAAACATTTTAGCTATTTCAATAACCGAAAATGACTCAGGGCTACCAATCCCAAAATTATCGCCAAGACCATTTTTACCAACTAAAATCAAACCATTTACAATGTCGTCTACGTGGGTGAAATTGCGCTTTTGCTCACCAGGTTTAACTACAGTCAAAGGCTCTCCCGCTCGCATCTTTTCTGTAAACAGCGCAATTAAAGTCGCATACTTGCCCGTTGAAATTTCACGTTTTCCATAAGCGTTATAGAAATAAACAATAGCGTAAGGCACACCAAACCAACTGCCAAAATTTTGCACCAGTTCTGTATTTGTTGCTTTCGTCCAACCATAAGGGGTTTGACTACGGCCTAATCCACCATCTCCGAACTTGGTGCTACTTCCCGCATAGACAATTTTGGAGGCGTGCTTTCTACAAAATTGAAGAACAGCATAGGTCCCAGCCTTATTGGATTCCCAGACGCGGTCAAGGTCAGAAAAGCTTTGCTCCACTCTCGAATACTCACCTAAGTGGAAAATAACATCCGGGGAAAACTGAACTACTTGGTCAATGTCTCGAGTATCCCCTCTGATGTACGAAACATGATCTACGTGGTTGCACTCGTTCCCCATTGAGTAATTATCCAAGGAATAAACTTCGTTGGCTTTATTCTTCGCTAGCTCTTCACATAAATGACTTCCAATAAAACCCGCACCACCTGTGACAAGAACTTTTTTCATTGTATGCACCTTTATGCACGGAATGCCCCAAAAAAAAACAACGCGTAGAACTTACACAGCACGTCTTAGAAATTTGCGGTCGGCTCACAATGACACATTCACAATTTCTTTGGAGATCAAACTTCTATACACGACAACCTCGCTTAAAACACGCCTTAATCCAAGACTGGCTCACACAGGACAATTTATACCTTTAAGACACAGACCCAGAGTACCGCGTCGCCTGAATACAACCTTGCAACTTTGACTGCTGAACTGAGTAAGAAGCATCACATGCTAAAAACCCAACCAACTATTGAAGCACACATTGGAGGTGGCACTCCACAGTGTCGCAGCGAAGATGAAAAAAGTGCGACCGTAATGCCAAAAACCTGCCCGAAAAGAAGTAAAAAAATGCAACTTGCTGCGCCCACCGCCCTGTAATGCTAAATTGGAAAGGTTATTTTGGGAACGATCCTGGCAGAGAAAAATCTTGGCCTCTGTTTCGGTTACCGCAGCAGACAGCCATAAAAGGTGGAAGCGCCATGCATGTAATACGATGCAAAAACACCAATAAACTAGAAACTGCACTCTCACTCGCAGCGCCGAGATAACACCTCAAACCATTGTGCCGTGACACAATTCCAATGAATCGACACAAAAGGCTTTATCCCATTTGCTCAAGAAACACCTAAATCATTTCAGCCGACCTAGTTGGAGATTAAAGGCCAATCTGTTCGAAAAAAGCAGCCTGCGTGTATCAAACCTGGCACACACTAGCTGTAACGGAGCAACACCCGGATTTATTCAAAACAGAGATCAGTCAAGATAAGAAAACAATAACCTCGGAAAAAATGGCGTGCATAGCTCCGTTAGAGTGCAATAGTGAAAGTCAATATTTTATAAACCCAAAACATTACAGTGTGACCTAGCCTTGGGCCAAATTAACTTGAAACATTAAAGCCGTCACGCAAGATTGTGACACCGACTAAACAACTGTACAGAAGAAACAAAAACACAATAACCAGTCCGTAGGATACATTACACAACCAAAAGCGCCACATATGGTTACATGATACAAAAAAAGCTGCATAATCATACAAGGACTTAACGCACCGGCAAGTAGGACGCTCAATGCAAAAGGTGGCGGATTGTACCGGGCTTATCGGCGCAAAATTAAGAGACCATTGACCACAACATAGGTATTTCCCAAAAATACCTTTTTTATTGAGATGAAAGATTAGAGATGCAAGCAAATCACAGCCACTACATTGTAGTAGCACAAAACATTTTTATAGCGACACTTCTTGGGGTCTTGTTACATTTATTCAAAACACGTAGCGCAAAAATTGTACTACTTCCAAGTAAAATTGAATGTATACTAACTAAACAGTTCCTAAACTACTTAAATATAAACGTCTCGGTAAGGTATATCCCAAGATTACCCTTACGGGGCAAAAACAATATAAATATTGAATACGCTTTAAGAGAAGCCATTGAGGTAAAAAGGAACTCAATCTCCAAAACTAAAGCACAACAAAATGGAGAAAATTTACATTATTGGGTAAGCGAATTCCTTTCAAATTCACCCAATTCAAACCCACAATTTTGGATATTCAACAAATGGACAATTATTGGGCGGACACTTTTTAAACATTCGGCAAACCTCAACTGCTTGATATTTGAAAATGCAAACCACAAGAGAGGTATTTGTCTACTTGAAGCATACCCTGCTGAAAACGGTACCAACTTTAGAACAATGTTTAACAATAAATTTGAACCTAACGTAGCTACAAAACTCAAATCAACAGTAAGTTTATTGCGATTAATAAGATATCTGTCGCTAGCGGTTTCAGTCTTAACCAGAGGTGGTGTTAAATATTACTCCAAGAGACTAATACTAAGAGCGTTTTTTCTGTTACAGAAAAAATATCACACCCGACACACCGTCAAGGAAACTAGCGCCAAAAGGCACTTGTTATTCGTACTGCAAATCGAGGCAGACTCAGAAATCTTGAGGCATGGAACAGCATCAAATTATCAGAAGGTAATGTTAGATTGCATTATGAAAAACTATAACCAAAACACCTGTATACATTTACGCCCTCACCCGGGCGAATATACCCTTGGATGGAACAAAATAAGAAAAGCATTAAAATTGAAGAACATTCACTTTAGAGATAATTTGGCCGAGTTTAATGACTTAGACTTTCGGAGTTATGACGGCATTTATACTTTTTCAAGTAATATCGCAAGATTTATTCCAAAAGAGATTGCGGCCAAACGCCTTACAATTATTGGGTCACCACCGATATTACTCCATCAAGATATTGACAGTGATGTATTTTTCGCAGGTATATTTTAGTGAAAAATCGAAAGTATGAAATTTCAACAAGCCGCAAGACGTTTTAAAGCCCAGTATGACTGCAAAATTCAAACTAAAGAAGCATAAATGACGCCTAGCCTATTGTGCGCCTTCAACGCACGAATGATCTCAAAGAGAAAATATCTAAGAACAAAAAAGATTATAGCGACATTTATTAGCTCTGTCGAATTTGAAAAGCTTAACTGCTGAAAGAAAAATAAGTATAAAATCAACACCAAAAAAGAGGTCATGACAAGAACTTCAGTAGAAAACTTTTCATAAAGTTTATAATAAAAAGCACCTGCCAGTATTGAAAAACAAATAATCGTCTGTCTCAAACTCCCAGACAAAGCGATAATTAAGATAAAAAATAGGGAACCTAACCCAACCGCTGTATAAAAGGCTACACAAGCCGCATATAGTTTACCATGGTCACTACGTTTCCTAATCCTTAACAGCATACGGCAGAATATCCCAAATTTTGAAAAGTCTTCCTGACGTTGAAATTTAAGTTTCTCCACAATAATAAAAGAGACAAAAAACAACACTAGTACAGAAAGAAACATCAAGAACTTTGGATCTGATTGTGTAACAGCCACTGCAACTTTAATACAAAGTAGGAATGTTAACTGTCTTAAAAAGCGATGTAGTACATTGAGTGAGATCATTCCTTTTGTACTACAGGCGTTTATTTTCGTTAATGGTACCAGCATGTTATCCCTCAATCAGTTCTCTAAGAGCAACCTGCATCTGTAATCGAGTTTGTAGTGGCTCATTTTGATAGAAAGCTGGTGTGTTTACACTAAGATTGTGTGCGGCAAATCTTGTTTGTTTTGATTGAATAAAATTATCCCCAAAAAATGAGCATGCAATTGTTTCCAAGGCTAGCTTACTAACACTTTTATCAATCGAAAAATCCATATCGAATACGTCATCGATTGAACCGAGTTGTGAAAAACCTAGGGGATAGTCAATTCGAGCCTGGTAACTGAACGGAATTATCGGAAAGCCTAATGCGTTAAATTCGAGTATGGCAGAACCGTTGTAAATGAATGTTACATCCACATTTCTTAAAACAGCACCAATTGAAGCCGACTGTTGATCAATTATTGACACGTTTGAGGTCGGACGACGTATCCAACTGTTGATTGTGTCGATCAAAGCCAAGGAGATCTCAGGATTTATTTCATGTGGGTGGGGCCTAAAAAAGATAAACACATCTTCTCGTTTTTTTGCAAATGCTTCTACTCCCTTTATATAATCTTTATAACCTCCAAATATGCTTCCTCCATCTTGCACATGAGCCAAATCCACGGCTACTTTACCTAAACACATAATTGCCAGACCATCGGGAAATCTACTTCTCCATAAATGATACTTTGAAAAGACTTCATGATCCGTGATTTCTTGTTGGAATCTATCCTTTAAAATTCCCAAAGCCTCATCACAATATGTCTGCAGTTTAGACTTGTGACGGTTTTTCCAGCTTTGCAGTTCATGGTGTGCTACAAGAAACGGAGCTCGCTTAGATGAAGGCCCTGTATATTTCGAGACTTTAAACGTCGATGATGAATTTGAAAAACTAGGGTCAAGAAACCTTGAATATGTGGGTCCAAGCAAAAACACACCAATACCCTCATTGACGAGCTTCTGTTTTACAACAAAATAGGGAGAAACATGAGAGTTCGACAAAAGAAATTTTGCCTTTAAGCCAGATGATTGTTGAAATTCAATGCAGCTATTTAACACTGTGAGAAAGTCATCAGCTCTTTTTATTTCTACATCAAATAGTGCTTTTTCCTCTGGATTTTTCAGGCTGATAGAATATCTCCGGAAATAGGTCGAAATCCTTTCATAGAAACCCTGATAGTAATTTACCCCCTCGCACTCAACTAGTTTACCTTTCCAGTCTACGTTCCAAGTATTTTTCAATCCAAGAGGAAGGGACCTATATTTTTTAATTCTATTTAAACCCTCAACGGATTTCTCCTCGAAATTAAGGCAGGTCAATCCTGTTGCTTCGAAAGGATCAATGCATCCAATGTCGTTCCTCGTTAGCTCCTCCTGCAATGTGGCAAACATTGCCTGACTATTCTTACAGCCAGCAAAAAAGAGAAAAACCAATTGCGAAGGCGACTTAACATTGCTTGAAGTCTTTATGAAGTCCCTATACACAGCTGAGAATTCGACTGCTGTTTTTGCGTTTTTATAAGGAGCAGTAAGCGAAAGAGAAAGCAATCGGCCCAGTGAACCAATCCTGAAGAAATTTACCTCAATGTCAGATAAATCACCCAAGTCTCTTTTAGCTAGAAAATCATCCAATGATTGAAAATTTATTAGTTGCGAACCAATATAAGGCCGAATGATGCATTCCAGCCGTCGAAGGCTAAAGTGCTGTGGTTTCTTTATAACACTAAGAAAACATGATTTGATTAGCAAAAGGTCTAAGACCATTGGCATAGAAGATCGAACGGTAACTTGGCCACTCCGACTTTCTGATCTTAAAAAACCAAATAACTCAATTCGATTCGTAGACCTTCGCTCATCACTAGCAACTATTGCCTGGAACTCTTTGAAGAAAGCATCAATGTCTGCCGATAATCCTGCCCTACTACTTGCAAAGTCTTTTAGCACAGATTTTCTATATCGAAATGAATCAATGCCACTGACAAACTCAATGACACTTGAGCTAATTGTGGTGTCAAACTGATACCATTTCAGAGAGTTGGCTAATAGTGTCCACCGCCGAACTGCAATCTTGAATTCAGCTAGATATTTGTACGCAGAAAAAGCGAATGTGAGTTGGGCGATCCATTTAATATTAAACCGTAACAGTTCCGAGTTCGAAAAACCGCCAATTACTTGCCAAAAGTCAGCTATTAATCTTTTAGCAATCTTTGGATCACTCACTGATACAGCGATACTGCTACACAAAAAGGACAACTCTTCAACAAAACAAGACCGCTGAGTCGCACTTTCAGACAAACTTCCTCGGAGCAATAAACTTGCACATTTTAACGAAACGTTGGAAAAGCTCCGCTCACCAAGCCCAGCAAAAATCACACAGATCAAAAAGTGGTCTAAATTTCCGCACTCGAACTTGTAAGTAAATCCAAGACACTGAACCAGTACGTTCGAGTGCTGATCAATCTCAGCAGAAAGTTGTGCGCTCTCAAAGATACTTTCTGGTACACACCCCATTTTGATGGTGAGGTGATTTAAAAAATAAATTAGATGCCAATTTGCGAAACGAGGTTCAATAAGGTCGCCTTCTGTTCCACTTGCATTCCATTCAAGTTTTTCAGACCTGCTATCCGCTCTATTTGAAGGCCACAAATGGGCTGTTTGAAAAAGATAGAATTTAGCTCTTAACGCTGCTTCACTCCGCGATGTACCATTCTTTTCGAATTTTGACAGAAGCTCATTAATCCAACAGTCTTTAGAATAGAATTCAACATCACACCCTCGTATCGCCAGATCCAAACCAAACAAAGATGTCCGCGTTATAAATTTTTCTCCTGTATAGCTCTTCAAGTCCTTTTTACATTCAAATATTCCTAAACTCTCACAGTATTCAATTGTTTCTTGCTTATGCGGATCAAGCGGATGCGGTCGGAACTTAAGTTTAAGTTTTTTATACTTTTCAAATGTAGATACCCAATGAATAAAGCCAACGTTTGTGTCAACGCCTCGATAATTTTTTTGCAATAAAGACCTGTCTCTATCAACTTGACCAACAATAATTAGTGTATTTTCTACTTCCTGATTTTTTTCATCCAGGTTGATTGATGAATTATCAACGTACTTCCCGCTTCCATATGCAGGGAATTCTAACAAAGAAATAAATTTATTTATCTCTTCCTCTCTAAACACCGTTTTATTGGTTTCAATTTCAAAATTCCTCCAATATGAATCTGAAAAATATGGACGATTTTTTGTAATCGAGAAAGAATAGGACGCTTTATGTGGGAAAACACAATTTCTTAAGAAACCATCTTCAATTGAAAATACTCTAACGTTAAAAGACCCTAAGATCATGTTAGCAATTTTGTTCAAATAGCCAAATTGGTGGTAATTTGACCATGTGAAAAAGGTCTTGTTCTTCCTTCCATCTAAAGCTGCGATTAAAACGCAGACCCAAAAAGGAAGTAATCGGTTAAAAAACGTGACATTATCCGCTTTATCGTACAAATTAATTTCAGAAAAACTTAAAGCCTTTCTCTTTGAAAATTTAATTAGATATACTGATGCCCTTTGGTTGGAAGAGTGAGATTTCCTCAACGGAACTGTACCACAAAAACTAAAAAACAACCTTCATTCACCTTTTAACGTCGCTTATCTACACCAAAGGAGTTCAGCCATATCCTATGACAACGACTCAATCGCTGTCATTACCGGTCTAATTACGTAAAGACCTGAAACGCATCAACTTGCCTATTTCTTAAGCTGAAATACCACTGTTATTTGCTTTGGGCCGGTGGATTTATCTCCGATTAAGTCCGGTGCGCCGTAAAAATATATTTGTCCTATGTGTCCTTTAAATAAGTCAGTGATGTCTTCAACGGAAGAAAACCGAGTAGGATTAAGGTTTGTTCCAGTAACCGGCCTATCTTCTCGATCAGGGGGGCTATAAGCACACCCAATCGCAACAAATGAATCTGGCTTCGCGACACGAATAATTTCTGAAGCAGCTAATTCATTGTTATTAGAATATGCCAATACCCACCCGGCAATGATAACGTCGAATTGATTATCCTCAACAGGTAGCGCATGCATATCGCCTGATTTGATCAACGGACTGTAGCTAATTAAGTCGATCGATTCGACTTTATCGGGATTAAAACCGGCTGCATAAATCGAAAACAGTTCGGACTCAGACCTGGTTCCAATCGACAGGACCTTAGATTGATTAGCGTGCTTCTTCACGTAATCAATAGCCGTGAGGGGGTTCAAAAGCAGTTCTGCCCTCACACCATCATCGGCCCCAAGGTCCATTGTTTCCAAATTGTGGATCACGGTATTTTTGATGGAAAACTCGCCATCGGCAGCGTCAACAGAATATATATCGGCAATAAAGTCCGCACGCCGACGCCTCGCGAGATAAGAACGAATCTGTGGAACCTTCAAAAGCACCAATGGATTGCGCGTAATAACCCGGCCTGCAGCCCAGAGGTCAAGATCCTCCAGCAGGATATCGTTATTGTGCCCCCGTGTTAATGGCAATGCTTTTTCGAGCTTCCGAAACACACTCTCTTTCCTAACTTCCTGACCAAGAACCTGTGGGGCTATGCGGTTCGACGAGATGAAGTCCCTGTTCTTTGCAAAATAGTCATATGCCATAACTGCAACGTCATGACTTAACCGCCATTCCAATATTAGCTTTTCAACTTCAGACACGCTTTCTGCTGAAACCATGTCAGATCTAAGAGCTTTTATTAACGCCTTCATCGCAGCATTTTGTGAAGAAAACATCTGATGCTTATCAGGGTTTTGGATGACCTCAACCAGTAATTTTTGAGGGCTCTGTCCTTTGGAAACATAACGTTCCAGGACGTTTGTTTTAACTGAATCCACAAATCGCCGTTCTTTGACAGATTTAACTATTTTTTTAATTAGCATGATTTAGCTCATCGTTCTTTTTTGAAAATTAGTAAGGCCAGATAGGTTTGCAATGGAAAGTTTTTTTCCATCATCAGTAACCGGCGACGTCTCTTTTAGAAAAGTGGCCATTGCAATCAACCTTTCACCCTGTGTCACATACCCACCCCTATGAAAGCCGTTGGTATCAAGGAAGATTATTGACCCCTTCCGCCCGGAAGCAACGGTCTTTGTCACCTGCGGCTGTCCGATAACGCCTTCAAAAAACGGCTGATTGGGATATCCGGTGGAAAAGGGGAACGGATGGAACATGAACTCATCGTTTGAAAAACGCTCGCAACTTTGATCGATATATTCAGTCGCCCCAGTCTTTTCATCTACATCGCTGTAATAAACGAAGCATTTCAAAATCGATGTATCTTCTTGGTCCCTATGCCATTGTTGAGAACCCTTTTTCCCGCTCCGATTGCTTTCATTCACACTTGGATTCACCCACATCACCGGATTACGCAGCTTGGTCGGACAATTGTGGTATGTCCATGCAATTTCCAATATTTTCTCTTCACAGAAAAGTGCTCCAACTGGATGATCGGCACCAAGCGTGCCGAAGAACGAGTCATAGGGGACTTTTGTGGGAACATGCTTTCCTTTGAACTCATCATCTTGATCAAAATCAACGGAATTCTTGATCCTTGAAATGAGTTCCGCCACGGAGTCGTCGGCTTTAAATTTTTCAAAAGCATTGACACCGTCGTTCCAAAGTTGCTCACCGCCAAGTAGTTCATACACACTAGTTATAGCAATACCACGGTCATTTAAGTCGCTTAATACGCGAAGCTGAACGGGGCTTAACTTAAACACTTCCCCTGCTACTGAAACATCTTCTGAAAACGTTCTTTCAATCGGTGAAGATGAATGTCTGGCAAGACCACGTAAGTGTGAAACTCTGCGGACAACTGCTTTTGACGAACTGATCTTCTTTAGGTCAGCTGACTCCAAAGCTCTTGCAGCATTTTCAAATTGCCCGAGACCCGTCAAGCAATCGGCCTTTCTCAACTTCAGCTGACTATTTTCTGGATCATTTACGATTAATTTTTCAAAAATCGGCAGGGCCATCTCGAACTTGCCGCACATCGCTAACAAATTGGCCAATAGAGCGAGATGACGATTTTCCTCTGGGAAATTAGCCTGGAAACCTAACAACTCATCACACGCCTCAAACAGCCTCCCCTCGTCCCTCATCTTTTTTGCTGACGCTACAGCCAATTTAAGCGCTGCGTTTTGACGTTGTACCCGCTCCTTCAGTGAGCCTGAAGTCGATGATTTTTCAGGCACACCTGGACCAACAGTTACCTCCGAATCAAGGCCACGCAAAGTCTGAAACTTATCCTTTTTATCTGAGAAGGGTCTTGTTTTATTTTCACGGTATATTTTTTTCAACAGCTTGACAGCAGTCACCGGGAGAACAGCTTTCAAAAGACGCTTAATCAACACAACTATCATTTCAATCTCCGAAAGAAATAACCACGACCAAATAAAGTTACCAGAATTTGGAGACGAGCTCACACGTTCCTAAACACCAAAATTTCCAAGAATGAATACAATAAAGACCAGACCATGACAATGAGAAATGGGCCATCAAAACACGCGTGTTCCTATACCTGCAGATAAACCGATACCAGCGCACGCACTATTGAGCAAATAGCAAAAAGCCAGCTTCAAAACACCTTCAATCACCGCTGGCAGATAAAAATATTTGTGCAAACACTTTTGATTTACACCTAAAAGTAATTTAAACAATTATGAAGAATTTTTTCGTGTACGCCCAAGCCGTACGATAACGTGAATTCTGCTGATTTTATAACGCGGAATCTATTCTGTGGATCCACAATAAACGTGGACAAAGTAATTAAAAAACCTGTCACGCTGAACTGAAAAATCACAATAGGACATTCATTAAAAAAGTTAGCCTGTAACGCAATTCTCTATGAATAAACTTTAATAAATTTCTGTAGAGATTTGAAAGCTCCTCCCCTGGGCGCAAAATTAACAAGAGCCATCCATAAAGGCTTTTACTTTTGCCTTTGCCTACACCAAGTGAGTTCTGTCTAACATTGAAAACCAAATCAGAGATTCACCCAGACTATATGCAGCATTGATGCTCGACTACGCGGTCTCGCCTTGCGCATGTAGCTTGCCTAGAGTAAACAAAAGCTGTCTTGGGAAACATGTGAGCTTGCAAATCCACCCAGGAGTTTTGCGCACGAAAGAAGCAAAGATCACTTATTGGTCTTGGCGATATATATGCGAGAATTGATATGCCGAAAACAGTCACTATAGATTTAGCTCTGCAATGTTGATCTTGATGATAATTCATAACAAGTAGGCAAGAATACATTATCGTGCATAAACTCAAATTGTAAAAACTGGGATATAACATTTGAAGTAAAGTTACTTCATAATACATTAGTATATTTTTTGGCTGTATATTCTCGCTAAAAATCACCAAAAAAGCGTCTTCACCGTCACATTATTATGTTAATTATATTACCTAGACAAATGCACAAGTCAGCGGAGGCCTTAAAATATGGCATTAGATGAATTACTGACAGTCCGTTTGATCACATTAGACGACAAGTCTGATATTCTCACATGGAGAAACGATGTCATTAGTGTTGAAATGGCTTTTGTATCGAGGAAAATATCTCAAGTTGAGCATGATTTGTGGTTCAAAGATGTAATGGAAGACAAATCTCGAACAATCATGATGGGGGAAATTGAGGCTGGCAAGGTTGGTATCTGTCGGTTTGACATAAGCCCAACTGGCAATTGTGCAGAGGTCTCTATAAATATAAACCCCGAGTTTAGAGGCAAAGGTCTTGGAAAGAAACTTCTAGAAACAGCGGTGCATACTTTTCTTGATCAAACTAATTTGGACCTATTTGCTACGGTTAAACCAGAAAACAAGGTCAGCCAGAAACTTTTTCTAGGTTCAGGGTTTGATGTTTTCGAATCGAATGAAAGGGTGATCTCGTTTAGAAAACTTAAAAGAAGTCTAACGTTCCGAGAAGTGACCACTGCTGATACAAAGGTTTTATATGAACTACTAAGGAACCGTCAGTTTGCAATCAGCCATTCAATTATGCCAAGCTACGAGGAGCATTCAAGTTTTGTAACCCAGGCGCCTTATCTGAGTTGGTTTATTGTTGTAAGAGGCGCTCCGATAGGCACTTTTTATATAAAGGCTGACAACTCAATTGGCATTAACCTTAACAACCCTACTCATGACGAGATTAAGCAAGTGTTAGATTTTATATCGCGGAATTTTACACCTTGTAAACCAACCGCTTCCGTTATTCCCAATTATTTTTATATCAATGTTTCAGATAATAATTCTGAGCTTAAAGATACACTTCAAAAGTGTGGCTTAAAATCCATTCAAACATCATTTAAATTGTAGATACGGAGAGGTTGGGATGTTTCAAATCAATGGTGATTTTGTAGGAACAGGTTATAATCCATTTATTATCGCTGAATTATCTGCGAATCATGGCGGCTCCATTGAAAGAGCAAAAGCGTCTATAGCAGCTGCGAAAAACGCTGGTGCGAGTGCTGTTAAGATACAAAGCTATACTCCAGACACCATGACAATGAAATCTTCCAAGGAAGATTTCTTGATTCCCGAAGGCTTGTGGAAAGGCTACAATTTATATGATCTTTACCAGGCTGCTTATACTCCTTATGAGTGGCACAGTGAGTTGTTTGCTTTTGCAAAACAGATAAACGTGACGCTTTTCTCTACACCATTTGACGAAACGGCAGTTGACCTCCTTGAAAGATTAAATACACCTGCTATCAAAATCGCCTCATTCGAGCTAACCGACCTACCACTGATTGAATATGCTGCTAGGCTGAAAAAGCCAATGTTTATGTCAACAGGGATGGCTACCTTGGAAGAAATAGCTGAAGCAGTGGAAAGTTGCAAAAAAGCCGGATGCAAAGATCTTCTTCTTTTTCACTGTATCAGTAATTACCCGGCGGATCTTTCTGATGCGCAACTTAATAATATTCTTGCTTTAAAACAGGAGTTTAACGTTGAAGTTGGTCTTTCGGACCACACTACATCCAACTTGGCTTCGATCATAGCAGTTTCAATGGGTGCTGTTGCAATAGAAAAGCACTTCAAACTGGATGATGAGGACTGCGGACCAGACGCTAGTTTCTCAATTTTGCCTGACCAACTTAAGTCATTGGTCGAAGACTGTAGTTTCGCTCGCCATGCTCTTGGCAAGCCAGACTTTAGCAGGCCTAAAACAGAGGCATCAAATAAACGCTTTCGTCGCTCCCTATACTTTTGCAAGCCGCTAAAAGCTGGACACGTTATCACCGACGCAGACATAAGAAGAATAAGACCTGGCTTTGGCCTTGACCCAAAGTTTTTTAAAGATGTCATTGGGCTTAAACTAGCAAACTCTGTTGAAGCAGCTGACCCGGTGAAGTGGGAACATTTTGAATCAAAAAACCTTCCAAACCGTCGTCCTTGACGCAATTTTAATTGGAAAAACTATTTCAAAATTATCTAACGCTTCTAACTTGATGTTTTCATCTTCTAACGGCTGAACAGATTGATGATAAAAAAATATTTAACAAAAATGCCTTGGTTCAACAAAATTGCAAGCCTTTCGGCAAGGAGCAACTATGCCTTGGGGGGTGAAGTCTGTGAAAAGATAGGAGATCTTATTAAAGAAAATAACAAACAGGAAACAAAACGCCTGAAGATTGCACACGCTTCAAAAACAGCCAAACAACTGGCTTCGAGTCATCTGTGGAAAGACGTTCTTATTTTCTGTAAGTGGTTTCATGAACAGATTGGAGAGTTTCCAAAGATTTTTTCATACCTCGGGCGAGCCGAACTAGAATGTGGAAGCCCAAAGTTAGCCGTAGCTTACCTTTATGAGGCAGTTAATACTGAAGATACAAAAAATAATAATATGTCGCTTTTTCAGGCACTCAAGATCACGGGGCGATGGGATGAAGCGATTGCGATAATGGCAAAAATGCAGGATCGGTTTGAGCAAGCTCCTGACGTGCCAATTGAAACATCGTTTTCTCGCTTAAAGGGTTCAGCTGAATTTTTAAGAAGAGCAGATGAGCTGTTCCATTCTGTTAATCAGCCTACACAAATAAAAGGAGTAGTGTTTCTGTCAAGCTATAGTTGCGAAAATACAATAGGTTTAAACTTATTAGCCTTAAACACCCTCAAGAAAAGAGGGTATGCCGTGATACACCTTTGTGAAGGTATACTGAGCAAACAGGCAACAGGCGACACGACATTAGATAAATTCCATGGGATGTTAGGCTACAAAAAGAATTTCATAAGAACTATCCCAAAAAATAGTCACCGGTATTATGACTGGGAGATAGACTGGTCAAACAAAATCATAAAAGCTCAGGGAATTAATTTTTACCAATGTTTCTTCGAGCGCTTATCGCGCGATTATCGCAAATATTCAATATCTTACGATATAAAAACCAGGTCGTATATTGACAGCTTAATTAATCAAGCTGACGTAGCTTTGAAAGTAATTAACGAGATCAGGTCTTCACTCGGAGACCGGCCTAACTTTCCTGTCCGCTTTTTATCGGGCAGTTCCCAATATGTCCCCTATGGGATTTTCAGGACTTATTGTGCAAATTTATCAGGTGAAATTGACTTCGAATTTGTTTCTACCCTGATAGGCAAAGAATTCAATTTTTATAATAAAATCAATGCGAATAGCCACTTCGTATCGACAAGGAATGTAACGGCCTACAAAGACACTAGAATGCCACAATTACCCACAGCAGATGGTTTCTCTAAATGGGTCAAAAACCATCGAATTAGTACTGAGGAACGTAATTTTGTTGATCGCTTTATATCTTACGATCGGAACTTAACTTCCAAAATACACCCAAAAGGCCAAGAAGTGCTTGACCGGATTGAAAAAGAAAAATCTTTAGGTCGACCAATAATTTGTGTTTTTGGAAAAGTCATCTGGGATTTTGATTACCCATATGATTCTGGTCCTGCACACAATAGCCTTAAGGATTGGATTAACCACACTGTTGATTGTGCTCGTAACAGCGAAGCTATTTTTCTTATCAAGCCACATCCTCATGAAGAAGTTGAGCAAATAGCTGGCAAACCCAATGAACGTTTCATTGATCTTATTGAGTGTGAGATACCTAGTAATGTAGTTATCTTGGGCACTCATTGGTTAAACACCCGTGATTTGGTAGATAAAATCGATCTTGGTGTTGTGTGGGCGGGAACAGTTCAACTGGATTTGGGAATTAATGAAGTACCAGTTCTTACCTGTTGTGACTGGGGCGCTAAAGATTACCCCATTGATTTTATGCGACCTAAAAATAGGTCCAATTACCAATATCTGCTCTCGAATGTTGAGGCGGTTACCCCACCAAAAAATTATAGGGAAAACTGCATTGATGTCCTGAGATACATGGCTAGTGACGAATTATTTATTCCTTACTCTTATTATGTCCGCTCGACCACAAACTTGTTGATAATCCCTAGCTGGATTGAGCACGACATTGATAACTTCAATCGAAACGGTGACGTTTTCGTGGAGCAACAAGCGGACCGATTTTTTGATGATCGGCCAATAACATTGGAAAACAGTAATGGGCCGTCTTGAATTTAAGCTATCATCACTAAAACAACCTAAGGTTTACATAATAGCTGAAGCTGGAGTTAACCATAACGGTCAAATTGACTTGGCATACAAGTTAGTCGAAGGAGCTGCAAAGGCGAAGGTGGACGCCATTAAATTTCAAACATTTATACCAAACGAAATGACAAGCCCAATTGCACAAACGGCACTGTATCAGAAACAAAACTTTGGAAAAAACCAAAGCCAATTGGAAATGCTTGAAAAATTAACATTGTCTTTTGATGATTTCAAAAACCTTAAAGCCTATTCAGAAAGTTTGGGATTAGATTTTTTATCAACACCCTTCGATCGGACAAGCCTTGTATTTCTTTCAGAACAGTTAGGCTGTGAGGTTATAAAACTTGGCTCGGGAGATTTGACCAACCTGCCCTTAATATATGATCTTGGCTTTAAAAGGCAGAAAGCAATTATTTCTACCGGTATGGCAAATGAACAGGAGATCGATGAGTGCCTTAATGCTTATCTGGCTGGCTTTAACAAAGAAGAATTTCCCAATTTTGACAATCACATTTTTGACATGCTTTCTGGACAATTAATTTTGCTACATTGCGTATCTCAGTACCCAGCACCAATAGATCAATTAAACCTAAATTATATTCCCCTCTTAGCAGAGAAATACCCATTTCCCGTTGGTTTCTCTGACCATACAATGGGCTTTGAAGCTTCCATTGCTTCTATTGCACTTGGTTGTCGTGTGATAGAGAAGCATATTACCTTGGACAATAATCTAAATGGACCTGACCATTTGGCGTCTTTAGAAATAGCGGCACTAATTCAATTTGTGGAATGCTTAAGAAACACTGAATTAACATTAGGGTTGCCCGAAAAAAGGTGTATGCCTTGTGAAATTGAAACGAAACGCGTTGCAAGAAAATCAATATTTGCCAAGAAAAATATTGTTTCTGGCGAAGTTTTCACAAAAGAAAATATCGTGATACTCAGACCTGGGATTGGAATTAAGCCAAATAGATTTTGGAGCTTACTTGATACACCAGCCTCTCAAGATTACAAAAAGGGGGACTTGATTGAAGATTGAGATTTAAATCATGTTCTTAGGAATTTGCTTTTGTAGCACCAGACTGTGTTTTAGACTTTTCTGCTGGAAACAAACGACAGATGTGTAACTCAGTATCCTTTCGACTATTCAAAGTTAGTAATGAATTGCAGTAGTGAAAATACAGAGAGCATAAATCAAAGTCGACCAGATACTCAGTTCGTAAAATTCGATTTAAGTAATAAGGTGTTTTTGATTTGTTATATTTTTATACACTTGCCTAATGGCTACAAATAGTAAATTTATTGGCATTTTTCCCGTTGTTTGAGAAGGCATTTACGTATGCTTTTCCTATTTTCTTGATGAAACTTAGCCATAGTAGTTTTAGTACCTTTAATAGGTCCAACTTTGTATCCAGTTTGTTTAAGGGAAATTTATTTATCCTTTAACATGGTTTTCCAATTTAAAGTTTATAGAACCTCCATATAGAGCAGCAAAATTCAGATTTATAGGATTTTCTACTTACCGTTTTGGCAATTATGTTGACCGTCCGGCCCGTCTATCAATTCGGCTAAACAAAAATAGGGTTCACTAATTGGGGATATTGCGCCAGTGCTCCACTATTAACTGAGTAGCTTCTACCAAGAAATTCACTTACGATTTCATTAGTGAAGTCTGAATTCCTTGTATACCGAAGCTCTTGTGCTTTGTCTTGCTTCACGCATTTCATCGTCAATATGTTTCCTTCTTGGATTGATTGGCATAAGCCTTTATGAGCGGCAACAACAGAACGCATTGTAAAGTCGAAAGGAGTATCACCTTCTTCTAACTTGGGAAGACAATGAAACAACATTTCACCACTATCTAGCCCCTTACTTAGTCGATGGATGGTTGCTCCAACATAACTAGGATTGTCGTCGTAAAGCGCCCAAAAGTTGCACGACGAACCTCTATAGTATGGAGACAATCCCATATGTATATTGATCGCGTTATTTTGTACCAGAAAATCGAGCAACCATCCTTTAATGTAGCTTGATCCAAAAACCACATATAGATCTGAGTTGAGTGCGTCTTTGAGTTGCTCTCTTTTTATTAGGTTTAAGTCTCCTATTTTAATGGAAAGCGTACTGATGTGAGTTTCTAAAAATCCTATGTCACCAAATAATCTTCTTTCTGATTTCAAAACACTCGCAAAATAGCTTTGCATGACATCAGATTTTTTAAAAAAATCATCTATTTTTCCAGGAAAAACAGTTTTTACCTCTGAAATAAAATAAACATGTTCGGCAAACTTTCCAAGCTCTTTGGCAAGGCTAATATGTCTCGGCTGATTGCCTGAAAAAATAGTGATCTTCATTGAAACACAGCCTTGTGTATATTTACATGATCCTGTCTTGGAATTTCAAACCTGCTATTAGTATGCGTTTTACTGAGGCTCGAGCGAAACCCTATTTTTATCCCTAAATCATCCAGTATTTTTACGGTATCGGCATTGTAATCACCACATGGGTGAGACATGCAAACAACATCACCAACAACCGTAGTCAAATGATCAAAGTTCGCCTGGTATTGAAATAGCTGCTCTTTATAGGTTAATTTGCTCATCTGCGTTGGGTGGCTATATGAATGTAAACCAACAAGGTGTCCATAATTAGCGATGTCTCTGAGGTGGTCCTCTGACATCCAAAGATCGTTTATTATTTGGCTCGAAGAAAACCCTTTAATCGACATTAACTGGAGCATTACACACTCATATTTTTCCCTGCCTAGCATTTGGTCCCTTATGAAGCGAAAACACTTATCATTCTCCGTATAAAAAGGGAATTCGGCAAGATAGTTAGAACTGAGTAATGCCAGCTGCACTTGGCCTAAATCTATATCAAAACTATTTTGGACCAGTGTAAAAAATTGACTGTAGAATTCATCAAGATCAACAAAACAATTCGTTCGGAAATAACGAAATGTCTCCAAGTAACACGGGCTTCCCGTAAAAGGAGACGAATACACGAAAAAAAACGCATCCAACCCAAAGTTCTGTAAAACAGGGACTGCTATGTCATATTGAGAGAGGAGAGCATCATCAAACGATAAGCATATATCTTGATCCGCCAGACAATCGTTTTCATATTTTTCCAAGTACTTACTTGCGCCGATTAAATTATATTCCTTGGCAAGCCACTCTATCATTTTTAAAAAATCAGCCTGACTAAGACTTCCCTGTGTCTCCAGATGCTTTCTGTCGTGAAAATGATGAAACATGATTGAGTGACTGTGGCTCATAACTTTGCACTACCTTCATACAACAACAGCATTAAAACGCTAAATTGTTACTATCAGTGTTATCCGGTCGCCATAACAATTCAGTAGTCCACTCTAACCCTTGTCACACTTTGCAAGACGAACATCAGTCATCGTTGTTCAGAAATTTATCGAGCTAAAAATCTGGAGTTTCAATTACTGGCGCTGCGTCTCTGGCGATGTTATTCATTACCCATTAACTGCCAATAGCTTCAAATTAAC
Source organism: Alphaproteobacteria bacterium LSUCC0719 (assembly GCA_040839025.1). NCBI lineage: Bacteria > Pseudomonadati > Pseudomonadota > Alphaproteobacteria > Alphaproteobacteria bacterium LSUCC0719. Next base: position 23,184 of record JBFPJN010000001.1, on the reverse strand, counting down.
AAGCTACATATATAATTATCAATCACTTTTTCCTTATCAACCAATCCTCCATCACTAAATACTCAAGGCCTGAGTTGAAAAATGTATTGAGGGCATCATCAGGGGATAATACGATCGGTTCGCCATTTACATTGAATGACGTATTCAAAACGACTGGTATATCAGTCAGTTTTTCAAATTCTTTTATTATTCTGTAGAAGTATGGATTTTCAGATTTTTGAACCGTTTGCAATCTTCCAGAGCCATCGAAGTGCGTCACAGCAGGTATTTGGTCCCAAAATTCCCGTCGTACCCTAACGACTTTTTCCATATAATTGCAAAGATAATCTTTATTCACCTCAAAGATTTGATGCGAGCAATCAAATAAAGTTGCTGGTGCAAAGGGGCGATAGCTCTCCCTATATTTTATCATTCTGTTAATCTTATCTTTAATTTCATGGGTTCGTGGATCACCTAATATAGACCTAAACCCTAAAGCTCTATCCCCAAACTCCATCCTCCCCTGTAAAACAGCTACAACTTCGCCTTTCGCTAAAATCTCTGCAATTCTTTGCTCAGGATTACTTAGCTTTTCGCTGGAAACTTTACGGCGCTTTATGACTTGATGGATTTGACTAGATGTAAACTTTGGACCGAGATTACTCGCTGATCGTTGCTTCAATTTGGGCTTCCCTAAAATACAGTGGTGGACATACAAAGCAGCACCAATACTGTTCCCTAAATCATCTGGCGAATGTGAGATATATACATTTTGGAACTTTGTGTTCTCTGTAATTTTACCGTTAATTACGCTATTCATAAAAAAGCCACCTCCCAAAACTAAGTTTTTTGCTTTAGTTTTTTCATACAAATCAGCCAAAACATGCCAAATAATCCTCTCCGCAACCTTTTGCATTACTTTTGCAACCTTACATTGCCAATAATAGTCACTATTTGAGATTTGAAGATCGTCAGGAGTTGTATCGAGCAACAGCAGCAGTTCTCGTGAATATAAATATGGTTGATCTACTAAGGCGCCCGTATAGTAAGTTTGATTGAGCTCAAAACGACCGTTATCAAGAAGCGAAACTGTATTAAGAATTTTATCTTCAAAGTCACCCATATCAACGGCTTCGGCAGACATCGCCATGACTTTCCATTCGTCATTGTCGGGCCGATAGCCAAGAATTTGAGTAAAGGTTGCGTAGAACATGCCTATTGAATGGGGCATCCACTGTGTATCAAAGATGTCAATATTATTGCCGCTACAAAAGCCTTTGGTTACCGATTCCAGCTCACCTTGCCAATCTGCAGTCAACACTGCCGCTTCATCGAAAGGAGATAAAAAATACGCGTTTGCTGCATGGCATAGATGGTGTTTGATATAATAAACTGGCGGCAAACCGCACTCAAAATTCTGAATAACGTAGTTAGGGATTCTTGTGCTGCCAAACAAATTAAACAAATGGTCTGGAATAGTATAAAAATAATCTTCTCTCTTAACTTGAGTCGAAGATATCAACGGATTGAAGGAAACCCATTTTGCTCCAGGGTTCCAAGCCTGAGAAAACGCATCAACGTTGGATAATTTAATTTCTTGCGCTGATAAACAAAACTCTAAAGAATTTTTAGGAAATTTTTTTGTTTTTTTCTCCCGCACAAACCTCTCTTCTGCGGCTGCAGCTACAACCTCTCCGTCGACAATCAACGCAGCTGAAGAGTTAAATTCACCGTGATTCAATCCGACTATTTTCATAGTTTCTTTTTTCCCTTAGCTGATGAACGAACAATACTAGTGATAAAGATGCCGTTTGATAACCAATCCATTTAACTTCAACACCTCAATAACAGCTTCAGTATTGTCTGGAGCACGACCCTGTTAAACTCATCAAAGACCAATAGTGATCCCTTCATTAAACGTGGCAAGCAAAACCCAAATCGTTTTCACTTTCTTTGTAAATATCATTTTCAAACATGATCATGAATATTCCTTTATATGGATTTCTGCCCAAAAACATGTGACCTTTCAAAAGAGGCTTCCCCCAAAATCAAAGTGTCTTCTGGGCATGTGGCAAAAGTGAGTAATCGGTATGAAAGCCCAAAAGTGCCGCTAAGTCTGCGTTCCAGCTGTCAATTATTGAACAATCGCCATGAACTGACAGACAACCATAAATGGCGTAATCAGAGATACCAAAACCCTCGAGGGAGTCGAGACCAATAATCTCACGAGCACAATTATATGCCGCGTTAATTCCATAACGTGGAGAGAAATTAAGGTATTGAACGCCACATTCGACAAATGTTCCTGACTTATCGAAATTTTTTTTTGAGAAAATCCCAATAAAGGACACGGCTGGAGCCCTGCCTTGTTAGGGTGAAAAGGACAATTGTGTGCCAATTTCGACCCAAAACTGCCTATAATTTTGTTTGAATTCGCTTCAATATTTCTTTTCAACTTAATTCGTCTCTTCGACTATGAGTACTGGCGCACAGGATTCTATCTATTAGCAATGTTGCCCCTCGCCTAAATGCCGAGACAACACCTCAGCTATAATTTTATTTCCCAAAGGGGCAAAATAACCTGCTCCAACAAAAAGCTTCAATCGATAGCCTAGCAAATTTGATCACCTGTAGATAAATCAAAAAGTTGTTTTAAAATACCTATCGACAGGAATCTACCTTTGACTAAAAGCTTCTCATCCTACAAGAAAAACTATTTGACCAAAATCGACTACTCCAGCAGTGACTAGTCACTGAAAAATACTAAAACTGACCAATCAAAACAGAAATAGAAACGATGTTTGCTGTCTTTCAACCAATTTACCAATTGTATTTACTAGGTTTTATCAACAAACTATTCAAACACTGAATTATAGAATTTAACCGTAAACACCGATGGAAATGAGCACCGTTTGATCTTCCAATCACACTTCAATTCATGGTTGGGTATACCACCTAATAATCAACTGAAAATTCGCTTTTATGTTAAAAGATATTTGAGAAATAAAATATAAAGCGAAACTGCGTTATTATATTCAGTTATAATTTAAACCTGTTACAGACAAAAACAAACTCAAACTACAGCTGGACCTCCGTTTATGATGCATTCTTGTCTCTAGCCATTCTTATAATCGTCAATGTGCAAAGCTATGGATCATATTTTTGATTTAGTTTCTTTTCTTGACATAAATCACTTAACTGTCAAAATTGTATCTTGTTAGGCCCAGTCCGCTTTACAACAAAAATCTTAGTGTTTTGAAAGCTCACATTTCAGCACTATTGTCGTCTCCAAAAGGGGCCGTCTTATAGGGAACATGTGCTGCATAGAAAAATACCTTTCAAATAAACTTTTATTGGCAAATTATGGAAAAAACCGTTTCTGGGCAATTGCTAAAGTCCTTCCTCTCTTACTTCTGGCTGCGGCCCGAGAATGCTCTTACCCAAACCAACAGAGCTTTATCGCTCCAGAAGTATCTAGTTCAAGAAACAGATTGCGCGATTGATATTTCATGTGGTGATGGCGTCTTTTCATATATTTGTCATGGGGGGATATTGAGCCCTACCGATGATATGTTTCAATCTATCAAAATTGATAAACCTCGGACCGCTGATTTTGATCACTTCGATCACTTTGAAGAGGACTCTCATACTATCAATCCGCTGTCGAAGCCTCATAATTTCTTCCATACTGGGATTGATTGGAAGTCCACTATGCTGAAAAAAGCAGGTGTTCTAGGCGCTTATACGGACCTTGTTTTGCATGACAACAATAACAAGCTCAAATTCCAAGATGACACGTTCACCTATGTTTATTCAAATAGTATATATTGGGTTGATAAGATTAAAGAACATGCAACTGACATCGTTAGAGTTTGCAACTCAGATGGCTTAATTCTACTGCATGTAAAAACTAGGGCGATGCTTTTGCATACAGCCGCAGTATACGCACCTGAATTAGGAAAAAATTTTGCGGATGTCATCGATGCAGGCCGGCTTAATAGCTACAAGGGATTACTAGACCTGGATCAGTATATTGATATGTTTCGTAGCGTGCCAGGTGTCTACGTGGAGGATGTAATTCCTGTTTATAACGGAGCGACCGCCAGAATTTGGGACATTGGACTTCGGCCTTTATTTAAACCTTTGTTTTCCATGACCAGAAAAATTCCGAAAGACGAATTGTCAGAAATCAAAGAAGAATGGGTAGACACCTTACACAATCTTTTACAGGATACTCTCCATACGCCTGCGAAAAACATCAAGGATGCGATGGAGTTTTTAATTGTCATTAGGAAACTTTGATGTGCATTTTGATGTGAATTTTTTCTACCTAAAGAGAATTTCACATTATCCTTTTATATAAAGATTTAACTTCTCAATTATAATATCTTTAGAATATCTCACCCATTGTGGTTGGATTTAATAATTCTATTTTCACTCTCTCTATCGTTGATTTTGCAATTTGCTACATACTAATTGTTAGCTTTTAGCTACCCTGTAGTGTTTAAGGGCCGTAGCTTAATTGTTTTATCTCCAATGAAGAATTTGTGCATCCACTGAGTCATGTTAATTTATCCCACAATCAAAAAGTTTCTGTAGACTAATTGTCCTTTTGCCCACGCATACCTTTCAGAAACATTTTTCAGCACTATCATCCAGTTTTGGTTAGGGATTTTTGAATATTTATTTTTGCTCTTTGAGCATCAAATTTTGTCATTTTTTGAACTGGTCAGGTATCTGATACTTCAACTTCGTAACTGACGAGCGGACGTTCATCGCCTTTTTTTTAACGTTGGTATCAAACTTAGCAAAACGACATTTAAGGAGCCAACTGATTCCAAAACAGAAGCTGCTGGAAGCGATGAAAATATGAAATACTCTTATGACCCTGATACCAGCAAATTTTGACTTAAGATAAACTGGTCGATGAAATTCGCGCATCAATTTGCTAGATTAACAATGCCCAGCGTAATCAATTTTGTGGTGTTGAAAAAATGCTCCAAGGTAAAGAAATTTGGTCTTGCGTATTCGCAAGAGCTGGCTCAAAGGGTGTGCCAAAAAAGAATCTCAGGAAAATTAACGGTATAAGTCTTATAGAGCGCGCTGTTTTAAAGGCGAAGTCTGCGCCGGCGATTGATAAGGTGTTTGTATCAACTGACTGCGATGACATAATCAATATGGCCAAAAGTGCTGGGGCTGAGGTTCTCTTTAAACGACCCAGAAATTTGGCTAGCGATACTTCTCCTGAAATTTTATCCTGGAAACATTTGATAGGGTGTTGGCATGAAAGATATCAAACTTTACCGGACCTATTCGTATCAGTCCCAACAGTGTGCCCTCTTGTCGACCCTAATGATCTAGAACAAACCATTAGATGTCACTTAAACTCCTCTTCGGACATTACGATTACAGCAACACAAGATCATTCTAAATCCGCTTTCTTATCTGGGATAGAAAATGATCAAGGCTTTAGCTTTTTAAGCGAAAATAAATTCTTCCAAAGGCAAGAGGGGCCAGATATTTTTAAATTAGTTGCTGGATGCTATGTAACTACCCCTGGATATATAGAGTCAGTCGACAGCATCAAAGAAGGTAAAATTGGAATAAGTGAGATTTCTCAGGAAAAGGCTGTAGACATAGATACAGAATTTGATTTTCTTGTAGCAAAATTACTTCTGGAAAACAGCGAAAGCTGGCTTTGGGAGCATCTTAATGTCTAAGATTTTAGTAACAGGTGCTGGTGGCTTTATTGGATCTCATTTAGTTGAGAAGTTAGTCAACGATGGCCACGACGTTAAAGCTATGACGCATTACAGGTCAGATGGGGGTTTGGGTTGGCTTGATGACATCCCTTATGATGTTTTCAAAGAAATCGAGATATCCAAAGGCGATATTGTTGACTTTTCATTTATAAACCAAGTCGCAAAAGGCTGCGAGTTGATTATAAATATGGCTGCCTTAATAGGCATTCCATACTCGTACACAGCTCCCCAAAGTTATGTCAACACAAACGTCCTAGGTTGCAGTAATATTCTGAATGCGGCCTTGAACAACAATGTTGGCAGGGTTATCCAAATATCCACCAGTGAAGTATTTGGATCTGCTTTGATCCGACCAATGAATGAAGATCATCCCAAAAATGCTCAATCACCGTACGCAGCAACCAAAACTGCAGCCGATCAATTATCCCTGTCATTTTATAGAAGTTTTGGTTTGCCAGTTACAATAATCCGACCATTTAACACATTTGGCCCAAGGCAATCGTTAAGGGCAGTTATACCCACAATCGCTGCACAGATGATTAACGACAATGGGAAGATTGAGTTAGGTAATGTTCATACGACACGTGACTTCAGTTATGTAGATGATACTGTCGAAGGCATAGCCTTAGCAGTGACAGCAGGAAAAATGATTGATGGGCATGAGATTAATCTTGGGACAGGTATTGAATATAGCATAAAGGAAATTGTTGACCTTTTTTGTTTAATCAAAGGCAAAGAGGTATTCATCGTGACTAAAGAAGAAAGGCTTCGGCCTGGAAAAAGTGAAGTTCTACAACTGATATCAGACAACTCAAAAGCAAAACAACTATTAGGCTGGTCACCGAAATATAGTAATCCACAAAAATTTAAGGAAAGCCTTAAGACTGTTGCGGACTGGGTAGAAAAACAAAGCTATCACTCATCGAAACAACACTATGCCACATAAAGACCTTACAAAAAGAATCATCACCCTTTTGGAAAGAGTGTGTGGCACGCCACAAACACCTATGCAGGTACACGAACCTATTTTTTCTGAAGACGAAAAGTTATCCGTAGCCAATGTTCTAAACACAGGTTGGGTTTCTACTGCAGGTCCAGAAATTTCTATTTTTGAAGATGCCCTAAAAACAAAATTACAACTTAACCATTGTGTTGCGGTAAACTCTGGAACGTCAGCGTTACATTTAGCACTAAAGTGCCTCGGAATTGGCGCTGGCGACGGTGTAATATTACCTTCGCTTGGTTTCATAGCGCCAGCGAATGCTATATCTTATGTTGGCGCTAATCATCATTTTGTTGATGTAGATCCTCATTTTGGACTTCTAGATACGAACGCTATCGAAAAATATTTAAACAAATCCATGCACCTAAATATAAAGGCCATAGTGTTTATTTGTTTATTTGGGCAAAAAACTGATCCTAAGCCTTTGCTTAATCTTGCTAGGGAAAGGAACCTTAAGGTTATCGAGGACGCAGCAGGCGCACTTGGATCAAAATTTTCTGGAAATTATGTTGGGAACGATTTTGACGCTACAATTTTCAGCTTCAATGGCAATAAAATAATCACAACTGGTGGTGGTGGTGCGCTTAGTATCTTTGACACTCAAGCCGCTGAGCATGCTCTACACTTAGCTAATGTTGCCAAGACTTACAAAAATCACGTTCCATCGCACGATCAAATCGCTTTCAATTACCGTATGCCCAATCTAAACGCAGCAATTGGCATACCTCAATTAGGCGACTTGGATAATAAAATTGCAAAAAAGCTCGCACTAAAAATTAGATATAAACGTGAGAGCGAAAATTTAGGCCTAACGATTTTGGAAGATCCTCCTGGGTCTACCTCAAATAATTGGCTTATAAATCTGAAACTAGACCCGTTGCAAAGTCTTGCAGAGTCTCAGAAAAGACTATTTCAGATAATAGGAGAATGTCACGACAGAGGCTACATTGTTCGTCCTATTTGGGAGCCACTGCACCGCACCAAAATGTATAATTTTTCGGAAAATTTAAGTCTTCCAAATACTGACATTCTTTCGACTAGCCTTATCAGTCTTCCTAGCAGCGAATTCATCTAAGATGAAAAACGCACTCTCCATAAGTTTTTTTTCTGGGAACAGAGCTGACTTTGGCCCATTACAGCAAGTATTGCTTGAAGCCACAAAAAACAAGTTTATTGACACTAGCTTAATCATTTCAGAGACGCAGAGACTTAAGCCTATAAAAAATTGTAACATATTTGAATATAAAGAGGATCTTAATGGGGATGACGAAGCGGCTACATGCAAATCTTCAGGCAATGTGATCACAAAAGTTGGCAGTGCTATTAAAAAAATTAATCCTCGTTGTCTTGTAATTCTTGGAGATAGGTTTGAAGCGCTTGCCGCTGCGCAGGCTGCCGTCATATTCAAGGTCCCCATTGCACACATTTGTGGTGGCGACACTACAAACGGGTCTTTCGACCAATATTTCCGAAACGCGATTTCGATTTTATCAGAATTGCATTTTTCTACAAATTCACAGTCAACGAATGCGCTCAAAAACCTCGGCATCAAAGATAAAGCTATCTTCGAATTTGGCCATCCGGGAGTTGATGCAATTCAAATGGGACCCGTTGTCTCAAGGCAATCATTTTTCAAAGCTACTGAATTAAACCCCGAACTGAAAACAATTCTTGTGTCGTTTCATTCAATTACCTCGCTTAGTGATCTGGGGGCACACGAATTAAGTGAATTGATTGCCGCAATTGAGATATTGTCGGACGATCATAGTTTACAATTCCTAATTACGGCAGCTAACCCTGATCCTCTTGGGCAAAAAATCAATGCTTCCTTTATTGAGCTTTGTAGCAAATTGAAAAGGTGTTGCTTTATTCATACGTTGGGCACAGAGCTATTCAGGGGTGCGCTGATCCATTGTGATATGTTTATTGGGAACTCCTCGGCTTTGATATACGAGGCGCCTGTCATTGGGCAACACGCGATACTTATTGGCGAGCGACAGTCTCAAAGGACAATGCCGACTGTTGTTCAATGCATAGGTGCTCACCGTGCACAAATTGTGAATTCAATTAATGCTACACTTTTTAAATCAAAGCCAAACCCAGACACTTTTTTTGGCACTCAAGGCATTAGCAAAAAAATTGTCGATCAACTAGTATCCACTTTCTCTGAGGATTAAGGCATGAGGTTAATAGAAACAAGTAAAGTAACATTACCCATCAATGCCACAATAAAAGATGCGATTGTAAAGCTGAATGAAAATTCAGAAAAAATAATCCTTATTTTGGATGGTTATCAAAAAATTGTATGTGTTATCACCGATGGAGATATAAGACGTGCTATCTTGATTGATAACAATTTAGATAGACCAGCAGTAGACATTGGCAATAAATCGCCTTTGGTTGCGAAAGAAACACTAGGTGAAAATCAGATATTGAGCTTGATGTCCAAAAACAATATTGAGCATATTCCAGTAGTAGATAGCTCAAATAAATTTAAATTCGTTTACAGGATGGCATCTCGACAGAGAAACAAAATAACTACAGCCGTTATAATGGCTGGAGGTTTGGGAACGCGCCTTCGACCACTAACAGAAAATATACCAAAACCGTTGGCTGATATTTCCGGAAAGCCAATATTGGAACGAATTATCCTACTTTTGATTGAGCATGACATCACCAAAATTTATATAAGTATTAATTATCTAGGTGAAATGATAGAGCAAGTAATTGGCGATGGTTCCCGGTTTGGAGTGAAAATTCAATATGTTAGAGAGGAAGAAAAACTAGGAACAGCAGGAAGCCTATCTCTGATTAAAGATCAGATTAGTGGTAATTTTTTTGTATTAAACGCCGACATCTCAACCAGAGTAGACCTGTCTGAACTTTCAAAGAAGCACTGTGCCAATGGCAATATTGCTTCGATAGCTGTTGCTCAAAACGAGGTACAAATCCCTTATGGGGTAATAATGAATGGCGATGATGGCAAATTAATTTGGGAAGAGAAGCCAAAATATAGCTTTCTTGCTGCCGTTGGGATATATGTACTCAGCGACAGGATTTTCAAGTATTTACCCGAAATTCCTCAAAGAGTTGATATGCCGGAGTTATTGATAGGAGCTCAGGGCAATAAAGAGACCCTCAGTCTATTCCCTCTTTTTGAAACCTGGGCCGATATTGCAAATATCGAAGATCTTAATATGGTCCGACAAACTTTTTCAAATATCTGACATATGGCAACACATTTTGTTCCACATGATGATTATACTTTTATGTCCAATTTCAAATATGATTATGATAAAGCAGGCCGTGTTTTGTTCGTCTCACTTCGATTTAGTTGACATAGACCAGCCACAATGTAGCTAAACACGAGGTAGGCCAGTTTGATTTAGGTATATTTTTTCCTAACAATAATGTCCTTATTTTGCTTTTTTAAATTTTGGGAGTAGTTTACCAGTGCACATAGAGTGATGGTTGAACGAAATTGTTTGGTAACTCGTTTGTTGCGTTGCCGTTTGGCATTCGAACTTCAATTATTCGGTGAGGTTAATCATGGAGTCTTTTAAAAACAAAACTGCGAGCGAGCTGTCCAAAATCTTGCGCGAGTCTCAAGCAGAATTGAAGCGTCGCGAAAATGCGGAGGCGGCAAAAAAAGAGATCTCCACCATTTTGAAAACTTATAATCTAACGATTGAAGATTTGGATTTTGGAAAAAAAACCAAGTCAAGGGCGTCTAATCAATCCAAAACGAACAAGTCACGAAAAGTTACCAAAACGAACAAGCACTCAGATACAGAAAACGCTGAACTAAAAAAGCCTTTAAAGAAAATAGATGAACGGCGCATTGTCGTTTCAAAATATAAACATCCGGTCACCAATGAGAAATGGTCAGGCCGTGGACGGCCTCCAAAGTGGGTAGTCGAACTTTGTGACGTTGAAAAAATTAGTACTAAAAAATTTAAAGAAGACGAACGCTTTAGAATCTAGAGTGTAATTGCCGCGTGGTCATCATTTGAGCGTTTCTCGCGCTACATAGCACTGTAGGGGCTGTCCTTCTAATATGAGGAGCTCTGTAGTTGATATGCAATGACTTGAGGCACGTCATAGTATGTGTGATGTTTGTTTTTGATAAAGCCCTATCAATAGCCGGGCGGTGTCGGCAAAACCTACTAACAGAACAGTCAGCCAAGTTATCTAGGTAAGTTTTATGCAGATAAATCACGGTTTTGTGTAGTTTGGTAGCGGAGGAGGGACTCGAACCCCCGACACGCGGATTATGATAAAACTGCTTCAACTTTTTATATTCAAAATCAGTATTTTGCAGTCATGAAAATCAGGTGTGTTAAAAAGTGTGTAATGGTAATTGCTTGTGGGGACGCGCCACCACCTTTATTTGCATCCGAATTGTGTAAATTTGCACTATCGGATCCCCAATGCAAACACACGCCAGAACGATGACTGCGCCTACACTTCGTCAGACCATTGAAGGCTTACGTCTTTCGCTGGCGATCAGCCCACAAATGACAATGATCACCGCGCCGGATATTTCATAAGCACTGACTTTCTCAGCAAAGAGAAAATAACCAGCGCCGAGCGCAAACAAAATCCGTATATATGGGAATGGGGCCAGGGCTGACACCTCGCCAAAGCGATAGGCTTCGACCGTCAACAGCATGCCAAATGTACCCAGTGCCCCGGCAAGGCATAAAAGGGCTAAATCCTGAATGCCGACGAAAGTCCAGCCGAGTATAGCGCCTGGTGTGGTGCCGATGGTTGCGACCAAGCCAATCCAGAACATGATGGTTGCTGTATGTTCCGTTTTGACCAGCAGCCGATTTTGAAAAATCAGTATCGCGGCCGCTAAAGCCGACCCAAGTCCCAGCAGCACGCCAACATCAACACCATAACCATCAATCTCACTCGCCAGAACAACACCAATGAAACCGAGGACGGTTGCAATAGCCCGCCTCCCCCCAATCTTCTCGCGCAGCACGATAGGAGCCAGCAAAACAACAAAAAGCGAGGTTGTAAAAGTGAGAGTTGACGCAAGCGCCAGATCCAACTTCCTGAAGCTCAGATAGTACAGCCACCAACAGGCGAGGCTGGTCCCCCCCCTTATAACAAGCATAGGCCAGCGCGGTGACATGAACGGAGCATTAGCCTGCGTTTTTATGTAGGCCGTAACGATCAAAAGCTGCAACAGCGACCGGAAGAATATAATCAGAACAAAGGGAACATCTGGGCTGAGATACCTCAAAACCGTGACATCAGCGGTGAATATTGCCGCCGACATGATCAGCAGGATCGCACCACGCCGGTTATCTGCCATTCCCTCGTTGCTCATCAATGCCTGTATGGCGCGTAATCGGCCACATCAGACTCTGCTATTTCGCGCAGGATTCTGACCCATGCAGCGAGTCCGTCAGATATCGAATCGAGGCGAAAGAACTCATTTGGCGCATGGAAGTTTTCATCTGAAAGCGCGAAGGAAAACATAATCGTATGCAATCCCAGCAAACGATGCACAATGTCTGTCAGAGGCAGCGATGCACCTATACGGACGCGTCGGGGCACCGTTCCAGTTGTAGCCTCGAGCGCCTTTGATGCCGCCGTCAACAGCGGATGGTCGCTGGGCACTGTATAGGCTCCTGACGCACCACGCTCACCCAAGAACTCCAATCTGACACCCTCCGGGGTGTTTGTTTCAAGATGCCTCATGATGGATTCCTGTGCAGCCAAAGGATCCTGGCCTTCTACAAGGCGCATGGTGATCTTGGCTGATGCTTCATTCGCGATTACTGTTTTCGACCCGGCGCCGATATACCCACCCCACATGCCATTTACATCCAGCGTGGGGCGCAGCCACAGCCTCTCGAGGGTTGAATAGCCCTTTTCCCCATGGGGAACCGCACCGATTTCCGACAGCAGTCTGGAGCTATCATAGGCAATGGAATGGATCTCAGCGCGTTCATGTTCACTAGGTTCACAAACACCATCATAAAAACCTGGCGCAGCTACGCGGCCGTCTGCATCGTGGAGGCCACTAACGAGTCTGGCCATTTCATGCAAGGCATTGCGGACTATGCCACCATAGCGACCTGAATGCAGGTCCTGAGATGCTGTGATGAGTTTCACTTCGAACCCTGCATTCCCCCGCGATCCTACATTTAGGCTAACAAGATCAGGGCGCCAACGCGCGCCATCGGCTGACAGTACAGCATCAGCACTCAGCAAGGATCGATGACTTTCAAGAATGCCTGGCAAGGAGGGAGAGCCGGTTTCCTCTTCGCCTTCGATCAGCAGTTTGACGTTGATTGGCAATGTCCTTTCAACAGCAATGAATGCTGCCAGTGTTTCAAGGGCAATCATCATGGGGCCCTTATCGTCTGAAATGCCCCGCCCATAAATTCGGTTATCCTTCTCGACCGGTTCAAAAGGCGGCGTATGCCAATTGTCTTCAGGATCTGGCGGCTGCACATCATAATGGGCATAGATCAGCATCGTAGGCTTGTCAGGCGCATCAAGCCTTTCGGCAAAAATGGCAGGCTGGCCCAAGCCATCGCCAGATACCAACCGCTGACGGTTCTGAAAGCCCATTTGATCCAGCTTTTGCTCGATCAGCTGTCGTGCCTTTTCCATCCCGTCGGCCATTGCCGGATCAGCACCGACAGAGGGGCAGGCAACAAGCTGTTTCAATTCTTCAATCAACGATGCTCTTTTGTTCAGGGCATATTCAAGAACAGCATCAGACATGGCAGTCCATCCTCTTGTCAGACAATGCCGCCATCAACACTCAGGATCTGGCCGGTGATCCAGTTTGCTTCGTCAGACGTCAAGAAAGCAGCAGCCGCCGCGATATCTTCCGGCCTGCCAAGACGACGTGTGTGAATGCGGTTTATGATTTCAGCCTGGCCATCTCGCCCATAGGCTTCCCATTGTCGTTCGGTTGCTGCATTCGACAAGATGAACCCAGGCGCAATCGAATTCACGGTTATACCATGTTGACCCAGCTCAAGACTGAGCTGTTTGGTCAATCCGACCAGGGCGTGTTTTGCTGCTGTATAGGCGTGGATGCCTGTCAGGCTTGGTCGCAGCCCAGCCCCCGAGCTGATGGTGATCACCCTGCCCCACTGATTAGCTTTCATTGCAGGAACAAAGGATTGAGCAAGATGTAGAGCGGAATCAACATTGGCGGCAAAAATAGTTTTCCAGCCAGACGGCTCTACCTCTTCCAGGGATGTTCCAATCTGATTACACACCCCACCAGCAGCGTTAACAATAATGTCTGGGTTCCCATACTGGGCGACCACATTATCTTTCAAGTCTTTAGCAGAAAGGGGATCACCGAGATCAGCCGCAACCATCGGAAGCCGCAACCGGTCTGCGACACTCGCAAGGGTCTCTCCAGGCAAATCAGACACAATCACCCTTGCCCCATCAGTTGCAAGTCTTGAAGCTATGGCAGCGCCTATGCCGCCCACAACGCCTGTTACAAGCGCTGTTCTTGCCGTCATGATATAGTCCTCGTCAGTTCATGAAAGGTTGTGGACGACATCTCACGCCGACCTTCCTCAATGTCATGAATCAATTCGATCAAGCGGCGCAGTAGTGGCGTGTCGATACCATGACCCACCGCAATATCAACAATGACTCCCAATTGCTGATCGACTTCCGTCTTGCGCTTGCGCACAGCAAGATCACGATAAATTCCTGTGTGAGTTTTGGCTGTCTTGGAATTGAAATCCGCAAGGTCAGCCAGGCTTTTCAGCGCAGATTCCTCGGCCGCATCAGGCATGAATGCTCTTGGTTCAAATCCGTTGAACGGTCTGGGATTTACACCCTCGGCCACGGCAGTTCGCATGACTTCGCGGGCCAGTCCCATCAATGCCGGGCCTCGCTCTAGATCAGCAAAATTTGCAGTCATGCTGTCAGAAGTTAGCGCGGTTGCAAATAGCATCGCGCCATAGCCCATTTTTCCCCAGAGATAACCCCAGATATCATCCGTAAGCACGGCATCGGGCTCGAATATCTGAAGCAATTTATGCACGCGTTCAGTTCGCGCGCGAATGACATTGTCTATTTCACCGACAACAACGGCGCCTCGATTGCCGAAAAGGATCCGCCCCGGTTCAATCCAGTCAGCGCCATAATTGACGAAAGCACCCATGGTTCTGTGGGCACCTGCAAGATCCGCGATCATTTTTTCGTTCAGCCCATTCTGTGCGGACAGAATGAACCCATCCTCCCGCAAGTGGGGCAGGATCGATGCCACAGCAACCTCCGTGGCCTGCGCTTTCACGGCAAGCACCACACAGCTGTAGGTTTTAGTCAACTTTTCCGGCAGAACGGCAGGGACAACCTGCGTAAATTCTTCAACAGGACCTTCAATCTTCAATCCTTCCGTGCGGCAGGCGGTGACGTGGTCTGCAACGATATCGACCATTGTTACCGGTTGACCAGCACGTGCCCAGTAGGCCCCCAATACCCCACCTATGGCACCGGCGCCCCAGATCAGGATCTCATTTTTCATATGGCATCTTTCAACTCAGGCCAGGGCCCTTCGAGGGCTTCACGGGTTTCGTTGATGCCGGTTTTCCAAATAGCCAGCATCTCTTCATCCTCCCGTTGCCAGGGGCCGCCAAAAGAACCATCCCCAAGCATTTCACGGACTTTCTTGGGAGAACTGATCTTCATAAGTGCCATATTGATAACTTGCTTTTCACCCTCTGGTGCCGGTGCGTGTGCCAATCTTGTCCATGGAAAATTCTCCATCCAATTGGCATGAGAACCCGTTGAGTCGATGCTTTGCGCCTTGGCCCATGTTGCAGGCGCATTCCACCAATTGTGAAATTTGACAGAGATGTCGTTATATTCCGCCATCAGTTCCTGCGCCAATGCGCCGACCGGGTTATTGCCGCCATGACCATTAACAATCAGAATCTTTCTGAACCCTGATTGATACAGCGATGCCACAATATCTCTGATCACCGCCATGAGCGTTTCGACACGAAGACTTACAGTGCCAGGGAACGCAGCAAAATAAGGAGCAAGGCCATATGGCATAACTGGAAAAACAGGAATATTGAGTGGTTCCGCAACATCCAGTGCCATTTTTTCGGCTAAAATCATGTCAACACAAAGCGACAGTTGCGCGTGCTGTTCGGTGGACCCGATTGGCAATATGCAGCGCTGGTCCTTTTTAACAGCTGCCTCCATATCAAGCCAATTCATGTTAGCGACTTTCACAACTTTAGTCCTTTCACTTCCATCAAGTATGTCCCGGCAAGCTTCCCGACCAATCCTCTGCATGAATGACAACTTTGGACAGCAGTTCAAACAGCATCTGGCGCTCACCATCGGTCAGCGTTTCTAGCATACGCTTTTCCTGTTGTTCGAAAGCAGGCTTGGTCTTGTTGATGATTTCCCATCCCGTTTGAGACAAATGCAACGCCTGCTTTCG
Organism: Alphaproteobacteria bacterium LSUCC0719; assembly: GCA_040839025.1. Classification (NCBI taxonomy): domain Bacteria; kingdom Pseudomonadati; phylum Pseudomonadota; class Alphaproteobacteria; species Alphaproteobacteria bacterium LSUCC0719. The sequence goes on along the minus strand of JBFPJN010000001.1, from coordinate 6,983 downwards.
TCCGGGGCCAGACATCTTTTTACCCTTCTCTATAAGCCCGGAGGACTCAAGCAGCTTTATCGCCCGGCTGAGAGTGTTCTTCGGGAACCCAGAAGTGGTGGAGATATCACGGGCACTGCTTCCATCAGCCAAAGACAATGAATACAGCACCACATATTCTGGCCGTTTCAATCCGTAGACATCCTGCACCCAGTTATAAAGAGGAGTGTTGTAGAGCAGAGCAAGATAATTGATGCGAAAGGTAAATGGGCATGGATTCGCCCAGAGCTTTGCCTCCAACATATCAGGGGCCATATCTTGGCCGTCGCTAAAATAATTTTCCTCGAGCGCGACCTTTGTGGCTGGCATTGCAGAAATTCCTGTGCTGGTTCGTGACCCTAAGTTCCAAATTGAACTTGACTGCCACAATAAGTCTTTACATTCTGCAATGGCAAGTCCCAAATGGGACTGAATACAACAATAACTCGTTGGGGCACGCCGCCTCTTTTGATTTTGGGAGGGAAGAAAATGCGAAAACAAAAATTCCTAGCAGCTATGGCAGTGGCGCTGGGATTAACTGCGACCAGCATGGCCTCGGCGCAGACGCTGACGATGGGTGTTCGTGGTGGGCCTGAGTCGATAGACCCACATTATTCGGCACTAGGTCCGCACGCCGAAGCGGCAAAGCACATCTTCGACACTCTTGTCTGGTCAGGCACTGATCTTCAGATTGAACCGGGGCTGGCCACAAGCTGGTCACCCGTGGATGATGACACATGGGAATTCAAGCTTCGTAAGGGTGTTAAGTTCCATGATGGCTCGGACTTTGACGCTGAAGATGTAAAATTCTCAATAGAGCGCATCCCGGTTGTGTCAGGCCCAACCACCACAACAATCTATGTTCGCCGGGTGGCCGATGTTGAGATCATAGATTCCCACACCATCCATATCCACACAGATGGGCAGGCAGCAACGCTGCCAAATGATTTCATCCGGCTCTTCATCGTCTCATCAGAAGCTGCTGCAAATTACTCCACACCGGAAACGGCCGCTGAAGGATTCAATTCAGGTGCGGCTGCTGTCGGTACCGGCCCCTATAAATTTGTGAGCTGGGAGCCGAAGGGAGACCTTGTGCTGGAACGAAATGACGATTACTGGCGCGGCAAGGGGTCATGGGAAAAGGTTATCCGCAAGGAAATCCCGAATGACAGTTCACGCCTTGCGGCGCTGAAAGCCGGACAGGTTGATGTCATCAACTATGTCTCTTCTGTTGACTACCTAGCCCTTGAAAACGATGCAAATATCGATGCGGTAAAGGGTGATTCGGTCTACATCATGAACCTGCAGCTTGATCAGCGTAAAAAGACACCACTGGTCAGAGCTATTGATGGTTCGGAGCTGGCCGAAAATCCGTTCCGTGACTTGCGTGTCCGCCAGGCGATTGACCACGCAATCGATCGTCAGACCATGGTCGATATTGTCCTCGAAGGCCTTGGCAGACCGGCAAATCAGATGATGCCCCCAGGCTTCTTCGGCTCCAGTGAAGACATCCCAATGCCTGAATATAATCCTGCCAAGGCAAAGCAACTTCTTGCTGATGCAGGCTATGCCAACGGCTTTGAAGTTGATCTGTACTGCACCGCTGACCGTCTTCCCGGTGATGGCGCGATCTGCCAGGGTCTTGGCCAGATGTTCACGCAGGTTGGTATCAAAACCAATGTCAACGCGATCTCCAAGACCGTTTATTTCCCAGCGCAAGCACGCCTTGAATACTCGATGTTCATGAATGGCTGGGGAACATTGACTGGTGAAGCATCCTACACTCTTGGGGGACTGGCACATTCCAATAACCCGGATGTGAAACTCGGCGCTTACAACCGCATCGAATATAAAAATGATGATGTTGACCGGTTGTTGCAGACAGGGGCTCGGATGATGGACGCAGATCAGCGCCGCGCCACATACGAGGAAGCAATGGAAAAGGTCATGGCAGACAAGGCCTATATCTCAATTGTACAGCTTCAAACTGTCTGGGGCGCAAAGGCGGGGAGTGTCGAATTCACACCTCGTTATGACGAAGACACGCTTGCCTTCTTCATCAAAAGCGCAAACTAGATCACCTATCCATAGGACCAGGCAATAAAGACCATTGCCTGGTCCTTAATTTGTGGGGATTGCCAATGCTTGGCTTCATTATCCAGCGATTATTGCAGGCTATTGGCGTCATGGCAGTTATGTCCCTGATTGTTTTCTGTGGCGTTTACGCTATCGGAAACCCCATTGATATCGTTATCCCACCAGAGGCCACGCAGGATTTACGCGATGAAGTCATTCGCCGCCTGGGACTCGACCGGCCACTCTATGAACAGTATTTCATTTTTATAGGAAATTTACTGAAGGGCGATCTGGGACGGTCATTCGTCTACAACATCCCTGTTCTTGAATTGATTGGTGGTCGCTTGCCGGCAACATTGGAACTGGTGCTTATCTCGGTCATTTCAGCCTCTGTCATCGGGGTCAGCCTGGGCATCTATGCAGGCTATCGACCTGAAAGCTTGACAGCAAAAACGATCATGGCTGCGTCGGTTCTTGGCTTTTCAGTGCCTTCATTTTGGGTTGGTCTGATCTTGATTTTGACATTTGCAGTGAATTTGGGCTGGCTTCCGGCGGGAGGCCGAGGAGCGACTATAGACATCGGGGGCATCGCATGGTCATTTCCAACACTGGATGGTTTGTCACATATTATTCTGCCGGCAATTAATCTGGCGCTGTTCAAACTGGCCATGATGATCCGTCTGGCAAGGGCTGGAACGCGTGAGATTATGCTTACGGACACAATCAAATTTGCCCGTGCTGCCGGTCTTTCAGAAATCACGATTCTGCGCCAGCATTTGCTCAAGCTCATTTCCATACCTATCATAACGGTGTTTGGTCTGGAACTGGGTTCCACGCTGGCGTTTGCTGTAGTGACTGAGACCATTTTCAGCTGGCCTGGGGTTGGCAAGCTAATCATCGACAGCATTTCCGTGCTGGACCGGCCCGTCATGGTTGCCTATCTCGTTCTCGTGGCCTTTCTTTTTGTAACCATCAATTTTTTGATTGATCTGACCTTTGCGCTGATAGACCCCCGGGTCCGGCGTGGAGTGACATCATGAGCAGACAAGACACACCTCTCACACGGTTCTGGCACGAGTTTAGAGAAAACAAAATTGCTGTTGTGGCCTTGTCGGTTGTTGTGGTTTTGATGCTGCTGGCCTTGTTTGCGTCTCTTGTGTCCCCTCAAAACCCTTACGATCTTGCCAATTTATCACTGATGGACAGCCGTCGTCCCCCCGGTTTTGTGGGTTCGGGCGGATACATTCATTTGCTTGGCACTGATCCGCAGGGACGAGACCTTCTCTCAGCCATATTCTATGGATTGAGAATATCAATCCAGATTGGTCTGGCTGCCGGGTTTGTTTCGCTGAGCATTGGCGCAGCCTTGGGGATTCTGGCGGCTTATAAAGGTGGCCGTATAGAAAGTTTGATTATGCGGCTGGTTGATCTTCAGCTATCTTTTCCCGCGATCCTGCTTGCGTTGGTGATTGTCGCTTTACTCGGGCAGGGAAAGGTGCAGCTGATCAGTGCGCTGGTTGCCGCACAATATGCCTACTTTGCCCGCACCGCTTATGGAGCGGCCAAAGCTGAGAAAGGCAAAGACTACATTGAAGCTGCTGTAGCCACACCTCTTGGAAGCCGGCTGGTGGTATTAAGGCATCTTGTGCCGAATTGCACTCCACCATTGATCGTCGTGGCAACCGTACAGATTGCCAATTCGATTTCTCTTGAAGCCACACTGAGCTTTCTTGGCCTTGGCCTGCCCGTTACCGAACCTTCACTTGGTATGCTGATCTCCAACGGCTTCCCCTATATGATGAGTGGACGCTACTGGATTTCTGTGTATCCCGGTGTTGCGTTGATCATCCTTATTGTTGCGATCAACATCGTTGGGGACCAGGTGCGTGACCAATTCAATCCGAGGTTGCGCAAATGACCGAAACGGCGCTCAGCGTTAAAAATCTTGCGACCCATTTTTTCACCCGCACAGGCGTAATCAAGGCGGTAGATGATGTTAGCTTTGATCTCGCCAAAGGTGAAATTATGGGGCTGGTTGGTGAAAGCGGTTCGGGGAAAACTGTAACTGGCTTTTCACTTCTTGGTCTTGTTGATGAACCTGGGCGGATCGTGAATGGCTCCATCACGCTCAAGGGAAAGGAGCTGACCACTCTTTCCAATGCTGAATTGCGCCGCTTACGTGGTCGGGAAATCTCCATGATTTTCCAAGACCCCATCGCCACACTCAACCCAGTCCTCACCATCGGCCAGCAAATGCGACTGGCCCTCGCCGCACATGAACGAATCACTGCCCGTGCTGCGGCAGACCGATCAGCGGATCTACTAACAAAGGTAGGGATTCCATCTGCTCGCGCCAGAATGAATGCCTACCCTCATGAATTCTCTGGTGGTATGCGACAACGAGTTGCAATTGCCATAGCCCTACTCCATCGACCATCGGTTATCATCGCTGACGAACCGACCACCGCTCTTGATGTCTCCATTCAGGCACAAATTCTTCAACAGATGCGGGGTCTTGCAGCGGAAACGGGTACAGCATTGATCTGGATCAGCCATGACCTTGCTGTGGTATCGAGCCTTGCCACCAAATTAGCCGTCATGTATGCGGGACGAATTGTTGAACAAGGTCCAACGGCTGGTCTGCTGAGAAACCCCCGACATCCCTATACAGCCGGCTTGATTGGCTCCCTACCAGCGATGACCAAAGCAGGCAGCCCCCTCAAACAGATCCCGGGAACCACCCCATCACTTTTGTCTCTCCCGTCTGGATGTCCATTTGCGCCGCGATGTCAGCGTGCAACTGAAATTTGCCAGCGGGCACCTGAGATGGTCACGCATGGTGACAGAGGATGGCGATGCTTTGACCCTGTCGGCCAGGTCGACGAGGTGACTTCATGACCGATTTTGTAAGCCTTGAAAACATCAGCAAGATCTTTGGCCCCAACCTTACAACCGGGGACAGGATTGCATCAAAACTCGGGGCAAGAGTTGAAACCCGCTCCATTCATGCAGTATCCAATGTGTCCTTATCCATAGCAAAGGGCGAAACAATTGGTCTGGTAGGCGAATCTGGATGTGGAAAGTCAACGTTAGGCCGCTTGATCGCAGGGATATTATCGCCCAGTTCTGGCCGGATAATTCTGGATGGGGGCCCCGTAATTAGAAATGGCGCCAAGGTTACCACCCGCGTGCAGACGGTATTTCAAGACCCCTTTGCCAGCCTTGATCCACGCATGAAAGTAGGAGAAACGGTTGCTGAAGGCCCAATCACCCACGGGCTCACCACAAAAAGCGATGCCCGCGCCTATGCTGCACTCTGGTTTGAGCGGGTTGGCCTCGATCCTGTCTGGCTCGACCGGTATCCACACCAGTTTTCAGGTGGGCAAAGACAGCGCATCGCTATTGCCAGAGCCCTCGCCATGCAGCCTGATGTTTTGGTGTGTGATGAGCCTGTGGCGTCTCTAGACGTGTCCATTCAGGCACAAATCATCAATCTGTTTCTGGAACTGACCCGTGACCTTGATCTGACAACCATTTTTATCAGCCATGATCTATCTGTGGTGCAACATGTCAGCGACAGGATTGCGATCATGTATCTCGGTCAGATTGTCGAATTGGGCCCAGTGGATGAAGTTTATGAAAATCCCGCGCATCCCTATACGGCGGCATTGTTTGGCTCGGTCCCCAAGCTGGTGCTTGATGATGATGAGCTTGTTCACTTTGATACAATTGAAGGTGAAGTCCCGTCGCCTCTTTCACCTCCTTCAGGATGTTTCTACCATCCAAGATGTCCATTGGCCGACGAGAATTGTGCAAAAGCTAGGCCCGAAATGACCGGCATCTCGAACAGCCGCAGCGTGATGTGCCATAACTATCAACAGCAACTCACCAAAGACTAAAGCTTTCGTCGTACATCAAACACCATATCTTGCAGGCCATCCGGGATGCAGGAACCGTTTCGTCAGTCGACAAACTCCACCTGATCACTTGCCAACAGATCTTTGATATTTTGCGGCACTGTCAGCCCGTTGCGTACTTTAGAATCCAATTCAGTTTCAAGGTTCAGGATCTCATGGCACCGCTTGGTAACCGCGCCCAGTTCCTTAAATGGGATCACGACAACCCCGTCCAAATCAGCGACAACCACGTCCCCGCTACAAACGGTTTGGCCACCTATTTGAATATCCATCCCGATTGTGCCCGGCCCGTTACTGAAGGGAGAAGCAGGTGTCAAACCTGAACACCAGCTGGGCAAATTCACTTCACGCAGACCAACCAAGTCACGCATTGGCCCGTCCGTGATAAAACCGGACGCACCACAGTTCTTCATCATTCCCGAGACACGATCACCTGCCGACGCGCAGTTTTGATGCGCACTGAAAGAATGAACAACCATGTCGCCAGGCTGGATAAACGCCAAACTGGCAAGCAGCGCAAGAATATCAGCGGGGCCCGTTTCCACGGTTAATGCAGGACCAACTGCATGCGCGGCCATCTGACGATGGTGATCGACAGGTTTGATATCCTTATGAAGCGCACCGCGCCCCCAAAGCGCGTCATTCACAACGCCAGTCGGGACGGTCGCAAGTGCCTCAATTTCCGCCGCTGATGGCCGTGGAAAGTCACGCTTGATCCGTAACAATTTTGGCTCGTCAATCATATCACAGCCTCTCATCATTCATAGAGTGATACAGCCCGGAAGGCTATGACACGCGAAGCATAGTAGTCCATACTGGAAATCACTGGCATCTGCCTTCACTATGACAGCCGCACGGAACGGCCAGCAACGGAAAATCATGAGTGTGCTTTTGAGGCCACCTTGGAACCAGAACCAGTCTTTGTTGTTGATTGAAGACTCACTCTAGGGGCTTGTTTGCTTGCGCCAGCTT